>JAHDSB010000137.1 GCA_018433015.1 Clostridia bacterium
GGCAGATGCTGAGAGGGCAAAATCGAACAGAAAGTGAATTGATGGAGGACCTGCATCGCCCTGATAATAGAGAACTTCATGAACGGATTAACATTGAAATTATTATAAAGATTTCACCTGTGTTCGCCCAAGTTATTGAGCAAGGCCAAAGTGAAGGAGTATTTGATGTGGAAAACTCCCTGGAAACTATACAATTTCTTCTGGCAGGATCTCAATTTCTTTTGGAATCTGATCTCTTCACTTGGAATCAGGAAGAACGGAGGAAAAGAGTAACAACCATGCAGGCTATCATTGAAAGGTCACTAGGAGCTAATCCGGGAGCTTTTTCCTTTATTTAAACAACTTACACTACTTAATTTTTCAATATATTTTAGCTTTTAAATAAGTCATTAAATAAGGAGGAAAAAATGATTTCCAATTACCGGTACGACCCTAAGGCTTATTTTATTAGGACCTTTATCTTAACCTATATCCTCTGGCTTCTAGGAGCATATGTAAGTCATCAAGATGATAAAAGCGGACTGTATCTACTATTTATGCTTCTAGGGTTAATGACCCCCTTTCTTATATCCGTTGTGATGATTATGAAATCCAAGAATCCCGCTATAAAAAAAGATTTTTTCAACCGGCTGATTAATCCCAGGTTAATACAGATGAAGATGTTGCCGGTTTTTCTTTTAATAATGCCCTTATCTGTGTTGATATCTATTCTTCTTTCTCTACCCTTTGGAGGCTCCATTTCTCAGTTCCACTTTGCCCAAGGGTTCTCTTTTTCAACAGGTATTGTTCCAGTATTGCTCCTCTTAATATTGGCCGCAAGTTTTGAAGAACTTGGCTGGCGGGGCTATGCCTTTGATAGTCTGCAAAGTCGTTATAACTTGTTTACGGCATCAATTATATTCAGCATCCTCTGGTCTTTCTGGCACTTACCTCTGATTTTTGTCAAGAACTCCTACCAGTATGAAATATTTCAAGAAAGCATCTGGTTTGGTATGAACTTTTTTGTCAGTATTATCCCTCTGGGAATAATTATCAGCTGGATGTGCATTAAAAATAGAAAAAGTGTGATGGCGGCTATTCTCTTTCACTTTATTGTAAATATTTCTCAGGAAATATTGGCTATTTCTCAGACTACAAAGTGTATTGAAACCTTGGTTCTCACTATCGTTGCGGCTGTTATTGTTGTAGTAGACAGGGAACTGTTCTTTTCCTCAGAAGGTAATTTTGTTAACAGCTGAAGAGAGAGGAGTAAGCAAGTGAATCCTCAGGATAAATATTTTAGAAGGTTTCTTATTATTTGGTCAGGGCAGTTGTTGTCTGCTATGGGAAGTGGTCTGACAGCTTTTGCATTAGGTATTTATGTCTTTCAGAAGACCCAATCTGCTACGAGCTATTCTTTAATCATTTTTTGCTCCTTTTTGCCCACATTTCTGCTGCTTCCATTGGGCGGCGTGCTTGCAGATAGATTAGATCGTAAAAAAATGATGATAATAGGGGATACGGGTGCTATTACAGGGCTATTGTTTATTCTGTTTGTCATGTTCCAGGGAAATTTAGAATTGTGGCACATTTATTTTGGAGTAGCAATGAGTTCGATATTCTCGGCTCTTCATAATCCCGCCTATAAGGCTGCCGTCTCTGATTTGGTTACAGAAGAGTTATATTCCCAAGCAAGCGGCCTTATACAATTGGCCGGATCGGCTCAATATCTCATATCTCCCCTTGTGGCAGGGTTCCTTATAAATAGCTTTGATATAAAAGTCGTTTTAATACTTGATATTATGACCTTCCTCTTTGCTATTGCAGCTGTGTTTGTGATTAAGAAGCAAGAAACCCCTCCCCCTAAGCAGGAAAAACAAAGGTTTTTTCATGAAATGACCGATGCCTTGCAATACTTGCTCTCTCAGAAAGGGGTTTTATGTTTGGTGCTGTTGACATCACTAGTTTGCTTTTATATAGCGTTATTTCAAGCGCTGTTTGGGCCTATGATGTTGACAATAACCGATTCTAAAACCTTGGGTATTGCACTTTCTTTGTCAGCATCAGGAATGCTTGTAAGCAGCCTGTTTATAGGAATATATGGCATAAAAAAAGGCAAGGTGTTCATACTTTCCTTGTCTCTTGCCTTTGCCGGTTTGTTTTATGCGCTAGTTGGCTTTACCACAACAGTTGTATTAATCATCACTTTTTGTTTTCTATTTTTTAGTACCCTGCCCTTTGTGAATACAACCCTGGAGGTCCTTATTCGCAGGAATATTGATAATAAAAAACAGGGAAGGGTGTGGTCCTTGATTTATGCTGTCTCGCAAGTTGGTTACATATTGGCATTTGCCTCAGCAGGTTTTTTAGCTGACCACTTGTTTAACCCGCTATTTTATCCTAAAGGAGCATTGAGCCAAACAGTGGGGCTAATCATCGGAATAGGAAAAGGAAGGGGTATCGGTTTTCTCTTCATTCTTTCCGGCTTATTTGTTTTAATCCTGGCTCTTATTATGGGACGAATAAAGCAAATAAGAGCCTTGGAACTGGAAAAAATCTCGTAATGGCTGTTTGTTGTATTGTGATACAATGTGTATGATGTAATTTATATGTTATATAGAAGTGCTAGCTTTAGATAGAGGGGGGGATTGGTATGCAACAAAAACTAATCTTAATAGTTGAAGATGAAGCAAAAATTGCCGAAGCCGTGGAAGCTTATCTTAACAAGAGGGGATATAATACGGCTATATCCGGAGATGGCAGAGACGCCTTAGATAAATTTGCTGTTTTATGTCCTGATCTGCTAATTCTTGATCTCAATCTTCCCCTGATATCCGGTGAAGATGTTTGTAGAGAGATAAGAAAAAAATCCAGAATACCAATTATTATGCTCACGGCTAAATCCCTTGAAGATGATAAAGTTAATGGCCTTGTTATGGGGGCAGATGATTATATGACCAAGCCCTTTAGCCCTAGGGAACTTGTGGCACGGGTCGACAGTTTGTTTCGCAGATGCAGCGATGGGATATCTCCCGCCTTCAACTATATTAGCTTTAATAAGGGGGATTTAATCCTGGATTATGATAGTTATACTGTTAGCAAGGCAGGTCAGCCTGCCAATCTAACCCCTAACGAATATAAGATCCTTTCTACCCTTGTAAAGTATCCTAATAAAACATATACCCGTGACGAGCTTATTGATATCGCCTTTGGAATTGATTTTGTCGGGAATGAAAGGACTATTGACTCCCATATTAAAAACCTTCGCGCAAAAATCGAAAATGATACTACAACCCCTCAGTATATTTTGACTGTGCGAGGGATCGGATATAAATTTGGTGGAAGTAAGGATTAGGTGAAGCTATGAAGTTATCGTTAAAAAATAAACTCATCATATCGTATGCCTTACTATTCCTGTTTTTAGTTTCTTCTCTTTTTATTGCCTTTAATTATCTGGTGGATAAGTATTTTCAGGATTATATTATGGAGCAGCAGCACCTAAAGAATCAAAATATAGTTGACACAGTTAGAGCTGAGTATCAAGAGACTCTCACCCCCAGCCCGGAGTTCTTTGCCTCACTGGGGCAAGCGGCACTAAATCAGGGCATTGTTTTGATGGTAAGTGACCTGGAAGGGGAAAAAGTTTTTTGCATGAAGTACCAAGACGATGTTGCCTGCGAAAATATGCTGGAGAGCATGGAAGAAACTATGCGCATACTATATCCCGATTTTCCGGGAGAATACACAGAGGAAAAATATCCTGTTGTAATAGATGGTAAGAATGTAGCTCTTATAACCCTGGGATATTACGGACCTTTCTATTATAGTAGTGCAGATGTACATTTTTTGTCTGTAATCAACCGAATCTTATTTTTTGCTGCCCTGGGCTTTTTGCTTCTGGCCATTGTATTTTCCTATTTTTTCGCCGACAGGATTTCTCAACCCCTTAAAATGGTAACAGCTCAAGCCAAGCTTATTAAAAGCGGGCACTATGAAAACAAGATAAATCACAATTCTACCACAAAAGAAATCAGCGACCTGATTGACAGTATAAATGCTTTGGCAGCCGGCCTTGAAGCCCAGCTTGCTTCGAAAAAAAGAATGGCCAGGGATTATGCCCATGAGTTTAGAACACCCCTGGCCGCTATCCAATCAAACCTGGAAGGAATGATTGATGGCGTGTTTGAAACTACACCGGAGCGGCTGGAAAGCCTGAGAACAGAGATTTTGCGGCTTTCCCGGATGGTGGCGGAAATCGATAAAATTGTGGAGCTGGAAACAATTAAGCTCCATAAAGAAAATTTTAGCTTGTCAACCTTGGTTAGTCAAAGTGTAGCGGCCTATGAAAAACAATGCTTAGATAAAGCTATCCAAATAACGGTTACGCAAAAAGAAATCCCAATTTATGCCGACAAAGATAAAATTCAACAGGTTTTAACCAACTTGATTTCTAACGCTATTAAATATGTGGGCCAGGAAGGACAGATAAAAATTTCCCTCAAGGAATACAGGAATGTGGTTGTTTTAGTTGTTTCCGATGACGGAATTGGCATTGCCCCAGAAGATTTACCACACATTTTTGACCACCTTTACCGTGCTGACTTATCTCGTTCAAGGGATACGGGCGGTTCAGGAATTGGATTATCCGTTGTAGCGGCTATTGTGGAAGCCCATGGCGGAACTATTGAAGTTCAAAGTGAGTTGAAAAAAGGCAGTCATTTTACTGTAAAATTGCCGAAAATATAAATAGCAGTAAGAGGTTCTCAAGAAATATTTGGGAACCTCTTTGCTTTCTCCATACAATCTCCATAAAAAATAGATATGGTATATATAAATACTTCGGTTTTACATAAGATAATTTAGTGTAAGGGAGGGCAGCTATGCAATATCTAATAGTTTTCTTAGAAGGAGTTATTACTTTTGTATCTCCTTGTCTTTTACCCATGCTTCCTATCTACATTTCCTATTTTGCAGCGGGAGAAAATTCGAAAAGCAAAACCTTTACTAATGCCCTGGGGTTTATTACCGGTTTTACTATTGTCTTTATGATCTTGGGCTTATTTGCTTCAACGGTAGGCAAACTTTTCACCCAATATTCTACGGCAGTGAACATTATCGCGGGAGCAATAGTAATTTTATTCGGACTAAGCTTTTTAGGGGTAATTAAATTTAACTTTTTTAGTAAAAGGATAAATGTTGATACAAACAATTTAACTTTTGCCAAGTCGGTTATTTTCGGCAGTGTGTTTAGCATATCTTGGACACCATGTGTAGGGGCCTTTTTAGGTTCTGCTTTAATGCTGGCCGCCCAAAGCAATTCTTGGGGTTCGGGGCTTTTAATGCTGCTTCTTTATTCCCTAGGGCTGGGTATACCATTTTTGCTCAGTGCCTTGATTATTGACAAACTGAAATCAACCTTAGAGGTTATTAAAAAACACTACACACTGATCAATAATATTTCCGGTGCGTTTTTAATTCTGGTGGGTATTGTGATGATGACGGGAACCTTAGGAAGACTACTATCAATTATTAGCTTTTAGGAGGGTATATGAATAACAATACAAAAACACTTGTTATGGTATTAATCCTTGTGCTTGTTATTGCCGGTGCTGCTTGGGGCTATAATGCGTTAAAAGGTCAGGATGAGATCTTACCGGAAAATAATCAAGCAAGTAGTGAAGGTGAAACTGAAACTGAAGAAAAAATAAAAGCACCGGATTTTACCATGCTTGATAAAGAAGGGGAAGAGGTAAAGTTATCCGACTTTTTTGGCAAGCCCATTGTGTTAAATTTCTGGGCTTCCTGGTGTCCCCCGTGCAAGGCGGAAATGCCTCATTTTCAAACGGTATATAACGAATA
>JAHDSB010000110.1 GCA_018433015.1 Clostridia bacterium
TGATTGTCGACGAGAAAACCCTTTACAAAATATGGTTAAATCAAGGGTGTTAAGTATTTTTGATAATCGTGTTTCTGGTTCATATTTTAGTAATTCTTCAAAGGAAAATAGCGATGGTTGTCGAATATACAAGTGACTTCACTCCTTTCGGGTTGATTGTTTGGTCACTTGATAATTCGAAATTTTAGGGGTGAAGTCCTTTTTTATGCTCTAAAATGTATTGCTATTGTTGGGTTTAGAAATATGCAATTCTCTCAAGTTACTTTCTTCCATCGGTATAAAAATATTTTTAACTTTGATTTGAAAAAGCTTTGATTTTATTTTTTCAAGGTTTATTTTAAAGTTGCAAGCCAAGTTTTCTTTAAACTTGTGTAATAAATACGTCCCTTTTTAAGTATATATGTATTGTTCATAGTATGATTTCAATTTCATTAGCATTTTTAAACAAAGTGTATTTGGCAGTTTAAGGAGGGATAATTCTGAATTATATTTCTGAAGAAGAGAATTTTATGAAAGGAGGGTTTAATGTGGAAAGTATTTTTCGTGATATTGCCCAGAGAACAGGGGGGGATGTTTATTTAGGAGTAGTTGGGCCTGTACGCGTAGGGAAATCAACATTCATCAAAAAATTTATGGAACTTTTGGTTATACCTAATATTCAAGATGATTATGAACAAGAAAGAGCCGTTGATGAGTTACCGCAAAGTGGAGCAGGCAGAACAATAATGACAACAGAACCCAAATTTATTCCTAATGAAGCTGTAGATATACAAGTCAAAGAAGGATTATCTGTACGAGTGCGTATGGTTGATTGTGTGGGCTATAGCGTACCGGGCGCTAAGGGATATGAGGATGAAATGGGCCCTCGTATGGTAAACACTCCTTGGGCAGAAGAGGCTATGCCTTTCCAGGAAGCCGCGGAAATGGGCACCAGAAAAGTGATAACAGACCATTCTACTATCGGTATAGTAGTTACTACTGATGGGAGCATAACGGAGATACCCAGGGATAGCTATATAGAAGCTGAGGCCAGGGTAATCGATGAGTTAAAAGAGCTGGGGAAACCTTTTGTAGTATTATTAAACTCTACTCATCCCAATGATGTGGTAACAATTGAGATGGCCCAAGATCTGGAAAGTCAATATGAGGTACCTGTAATTCCCGTAGATGTGGCACAACTTTCTCAAGGCACGATCATGCAGATCTTGGAAGAAGCACTGTTTGAATTTCCTGTTACTGAGGTAAACGTTAGTTTGCCTAAATGGATTGAGGAGCTAGAGGGAGAGCATTGGCTGAGGAAATCCTTTGAAACCACGGTGCATGAGACTATCAGTTCCGTTAAAAGATTAAGGGATATTGATTACGCTATAGAAGCAATGACAAAGTTAGAGTATATAGATGAAGTTGTATTGGACAATATGGATATGGGATCAGGTGCAGCTTCTATCGAGATAACTGCCCAGGATGGTTTATTCTATCAAGTAATAAATGAAATAACAGGTTTCCAAATCGAAGGAGAACATGACTTATTGCGTTTGATGAAAGAGCTAAGTGTGGCCCAGACTGAGTATAATAAAGTATCAGAAGCCCTGGAGCAGGTTAGAGAAACTGGATATGGTATGGTTCAGCCCATTTTGTCAGAAATGAATTTAGAGGAACCGGAATTAATTAAGCAGGGCGGGTTATTTGGTGTAAAATTAAAGGCCAGTGCACCATCATTGCATATTATCCGTACAGATATCTCTACAGAAATAACGCCTTTAATGGGGACAGAAAAACAATGTGCTGATTTAGCCCGCTATATTACAGAAAAATTTCAGGAAAATCCTTCACAAATTTGGTCCTATGATATTTTTGGTAAATCTCTACACGAATTAGTACAAGAAAATATACAGAGTAAGCTACATAAAATGCCGGAAAACGCTCAGGAAAAATTAAAAGAAACTTTGAACAGAATAGTTAATGAGGGAAGTGGTGGCATAATCTGCATTATTATCTAGTTTTATCGGTCCGCTGAGACCGATTTTCTTTTTGTCTGATATTAGAAATTATTAAATTAATGTAGTATTATAAATATTGCTGAAGTACAAACTTGGTGGTATAATGTCTACCAGATAAGGAGATTTATCCGTCATGCAGAGACACATTGGAGTTGATAATAATGAATGTGGAACGTACAAAAAAGTTTTATATTGTAAAAAAGGATATTCTTCCTGAAGCAATTCTCAAAACAGCCAAAGTTAAAGAATTGCTGGCCCGTGGTGATGCGTTAACTGTTAATGAAGCTGTAGAGAAGATTGGCATCAGTAGAAGTGCTTTTTACAAATACCGCGATGGAATATTTCCCTTTTATCAAGCAAGTAAAGAAAAAATAATTACAGTTTCCTTAATTTTAGAACATCGCACAGGTGTCTTATCTGATGTCTTAAATACGGTAGCGCAAATGAAAGGAAATGTCCTAACAATTAATCAAGGAATCCCTTTACAAGGGGTAGCCCATGTCACACTTAGTGTTGATACTTTTGAAGTAATGGGAGATGTGGAGGAATTAGTACAGAAGTTACTAAGTATGGACGGTGTAAAAAAAGTAGAAATTATAGGTCAAAGTTAGGGGGAGCAAAATGAGACAGGTTAACATTGCTTTACTAGGGTTAGGTACAGTTGGACAAGGTGTAGTTAAAATTTTGCAAAACAATAAGAATCAGTGGACAAAGAAATGTGGTTGCTCCATTGAAATCAAAAAAATTTTAGTAAGAGATACGAAGAAGCAAAGAGAAGTTATTGTGCCGGAAGGAACTTTAACATCAGATTGGCAAGAGATTATACAAGATCCGGAGATAGATATTGTTGTGGAACTGATGGGTGGTATCGAGCCTGCTTTCTCTTATATAATGGAGGCTATCAATCATGGTAAACACATTGTAACAGCCAACAAGGATTTAATGGCTGAACATGGAGGAGAACTCTATGGAGCTTGCAAGCAGGCGGGTACTGATTTATACTTTGAAGCCAGTGTAGCAGGGGGCATACCCATCATAGGTCCTCTTAAGCAGAGTTTGGCAGGTAATAATATCAAACAGGTAATGGGGATTCTTAACGGTACAACGAATTACATTTTAACGCGCATGTCTCAGGATGGTACAGGTTATCAAGAAGCCTTAAAACAAGCTCAGGACTTAGGATATGCTGAAGCAGATCCTACGGCAGACGTGGAGGGATTAGATGCAGCCCGGAAGACTGCTATTTTAGCATCTTTATCTTTTCATACACGTGTTCAATTTAAAGATGTATATGTAGAGGGTATTACTAAAATTACAACGGCTGATCTGCAATATGCCAAGGAACTGGGTTATGTTATTAAGCTTTTGGGAATAACCCGGGAAGAAAATAAACAAATAGAAGCTAGAGTTCATCCGGTACTAGTACCCCACTCTCACCCATTGTCTACTGTTAATGATTCATTTAATGCCGTATTTGTTTTAGGCGATGCTGTAGGAGAAACTATGTTTTTTGGCAGAGGCGCGGGACAATTTCCTACTGCCAGCTCAGTAGTTGGGGATATTGTGGAAGTGGTAAACAATATTCGAACTGATTGTACTGGTAGATTAAGCTGTACATGCTATGAACATAAAGAGATAAAACATATCAGTGATGTTAGATGTATGTATTATTTGCGTTTCCGTGTAGTAGATAGACCCGGTGTGTTGGCAAGTATTGCCGGTGTTTTTGGTAATCATGGAGTAAGTTTGGCTTCAGTTGTACAAAAGAACATCAAAGATGGAGCGGAGTTGGTAGTAATAACCCATCAGGTTTTGGAAAAAGATGTACAAGATGCCCTCCAGGAAATAGAAAAGTTACCAATTACTAAAGAAATAAATAATTTAATACGAGTTGCTGAAGTATAAAGGAGGTTTATATGCTTAAAATTAGTGTACCGGCTACTTCGGCCAATTTGGGACCCGGTTTTGATAGTGTAGGAGTCGCTTTAGATTTATATAATGAATTTTATGTTTTTAATAAAGTTAAAGAAAAAATGCCCTCTGATACCCACTTATTAAAGTCAGATAGTTTAGCTCATCAGGGACTGGGTCTGCTAGCCCGTTATGTTAAAAAGAACATACCAGAAGTAGAAGTCGCTATTAAAGCACAAGTTCCCCCCTCCCGTGGTTTGGGGAGTAGTGCTACTTTAACTGTGGCTGGATTGACGGCAGCTAACTTTTTGTTGGATGCTAAGCTTACTGAACAAGAAATGATAACTTTGGCTTCCGAAATAGAAGGACATCCTGATAATGCTGCACCAGCTTTAATCGGTGGAGTAGTATTATCCATGATTACTTCGGAAGGTATTAAATATCAGAGAATAATGCCGGCTCAACCCTTACAAGCTGTAGTAGCAGTGCCTGACTTTGAATTGGCTACAGCGGCTGCCCGTAAGGTATTACCTGCTCAGGTTTCTCATAAGGATGCTGTCTATAACACTGGGCGCTATGGATATTTTATTGCTTCTCTCTTAACAGGGGATTACAGCAGTTTAGACTTGGCCATGGAGGATCTTCTACACCAGCCCTATCGTGTACCCCTCGTGCCGGGGCTTAATAAGGTAATGCAAGCTGCTAGGAATAGTGGAGCTTTGGGGAGCTGTTTAAGCGGCGCAGGTCCTACCATATTAGCTTTTTGTCAGGATAAATCTCAAGAGGTAAGTGAAGTGATGCAGGCAACATGGCAAGAACATGGTATTACTTCTTCCACTTATTTATTAAACATTAATGCTAAAGGTACAACTTGCTCAGTAATTTCAGGTTAATTGAAAAGGTAAATTCCAGTTTGTAAAAGTAAATTCCACAGAGTTGGATTAGTTTAAAAAAGCTGTGTTTGCAAGCTTTTATACAGGTTTATCTTAGGAAAAATTAAGGCAATTAAACTAGTGAAAGTATAAA
>JAHDSB010000104.1 GCA_018433015.1 Clostridia bacterium
ATATCTTTAATGCCGAGTGTATTGAATTCTGCAATCAACTTTTCCTTAAGCTTACAAGGAATATCGGAACATTTGCCGCAATTCTCATGTCCCTTGTTCTGACAACATAGCGCTACAACACATTCACTATTAAACGGACGCCCGTTTGTTGCAACACATCCCCCGCAGATGTCTTTTTGTTCACATTTGGTACAATCAACTCCACATATTGAATTACTCATATAATACCTCCCTGAATTATGCGTGTTATTTAAAAAATCCCAATAGCCATTACTCTCATAGTTTTTAATGTACAGAAATTTGTGTGCGGGAATGGTTACAAAATAAATTTTAGAATGACAGGCTTAGGCTTTTTTCGGTATTCAATTGGAGCTACACCATATGTTCCCTTGAAAGCTCTGGTAAAGGCTTCATGTGATGAAAAGCCATAATCAAAAGCAATATCCAAAATGCTTTTTTCACTATCCCGAACCTCTTTTAGTTCAAAGACTAACTTTCTAAGTCGCAAATAATCTCTAAACTGCATACCCGATATTTCCTTGAATTTTCTGGTAGTATGATATTCAGAATAACCCAACTTGCGAGAAAGAAACCGTAGCGTTAGTGCTTCATTGTGATGATGACTAATAGACTCGTCAATTTCATCAACGATTATTTGAAATTTGCTTGTGCCACTCGAACATTAGTCTGTACACCTCGTTTCAATTACTCTATAACAATTATATAGTAATGAAAATTGCAATACTTGATTTTACTTGCGGTAATCAATGTTTTCTTTTGTGCCAGAGATTATATGAATTCGCTCAAAGAGCGTAAAAGTCAACTACTACTATTGTAAAAAAATTTGTTTGGTAGTGATATAGAATAAGGTTGCCACAGTAAAGCAAGGCTCTCAAGTTACTCATTTGAACAATGAAAAGGGGGATAAATCATGAAAATTAAATCTTCACCATCCTTTCGCAAGGATACTCTGACTGTAACACGGAAGTTTCACTTTATTGACAAAAAACTTGGGTTTGCGTATAATTATTACGTTATATAAAAATGGAAGAGAATAAGCTTTGAATGGAAAGTTATAGCAGATGCAATAACTGCCGTGTAACGGCAAGCAGGGTAATATAAACGAGAAAACTCTCGTCCCTGACACGGAAGTGTTAGTGATGAGAGTTTGTTTTTTAGGTATTGGTTCGAGGAGGAATAAAAGATGTTAACAGGTAATGAAATTCGGGAAAAGTTTTTATCTTATTTTGAAAGTAAGGGTCATACGAGAGTAAGTAGCTCGTCTTTGGTACCACACAATGATCCCACCTTATTATTTACTAATGCAGGGATGAACCAATTTAAAGATGTATTTTTAGGTTTGGACAAACGGCCTTACACTAGGGCTACTAGTTCTCAGAAATGTGTAAGGGCAGGGGGAAAGCATAACGATCTAGAAACAGTTGGTAAAACCGCAAGGCATCATACCTTTTTTGAAATGCTGGGAAACTTTTCTTTCGGTGATTACTTTAAAAGAGATGCCATATCATATGCTTGGGAATTTTTGACGAGAGTATTAGGCTTGCCCGAAGAAAAACTGTACATAACTATCTATAAAGATGATGATGAGGCCTATGAGCTCTGGCGCGAATTAACTCCCGTACCCCATGAAAGAATTATTAGATTGGGAGAAAAAGATAATTTTTGGTCTATGGGAGATACTGGACCTTGTGGCCCTTGTAGTGAAATACATTATGACCGGGGAGAAAAATATTCCTGTGGGCCTAATTGTGGCATAGGAAAATGCGATTGTGATCGTTATTTAGAGATCTGGAATCTGGTATTTATGCAATATAATCGGGATGATGAAGGTAATATGACACCTCTCCCCAGGCCCAGTATAGATACGGGAATGGGCTTGGAACGCATAACATCTATCTTACAAGATGTAGAGACAAATTATGATACGGACTTATTAAAAACTCTCATTAATGCTGTGGAGGATGTGTGCGGTAAGAAATATTATGGTGATCATCAGGGATTTCCTTTCCGTGTAATTGCCGACCATGTACGTTCTTGTACCTTCTTAATTAGTGATGGGGTGTTACCGGCTAATGAAGGACGGAATTATGTATTGCGTCGCATTTTGCGGAGAGCAGTACGTTTTGGTAAAGTATTAGGGGTTGATAAACCCTTTATGTATAAACTTGTACCTGTAGTTGTAGAGTTAATGAAGGATGCTTATCCGGAAATACAGGATAAAGCCGACTATGTAGCTAAAGTCATTAAAACTGAAGAAGAGCGCTTTCATGAAACATTGAATGACGGCATTAAAATGGCTCAAGATATTGTTAATAATGTAAAAGCCCAGGGCTTGGATATCTTACCTGGTAAGGATATATTCCGTCTCTATGATACTTACGGGTTTCCCCTGGATTTATCCCAGGATATTGCCGAAGAAGCCGGCTTAAAAGTGGATTTAGCTGGTTTCAATGCTGCTATGGAAGAACAGCGGGAAAGGGCAAGATCTGCTCGTCAGGATAAAAGGGCCTGGGATCTGGCCTTGACAGTTTCCAATATAGCCGGAGAGCTTCCACCTACCAAGTTTAAAGGTTATGAGACTTTAACACATCAAGGCACGGTTTTGGCCATGATCAAAGACGGAGAACTTTTGGAGGTAGCCCAGGAAGGGGACGAAGTTTATCTTATTGTTGATGAAACTCCTTTTTATGCTGAAGGAGGCGGACAAGCTTCAGATAAAGGAGCAATAAGAGGACCTCAAGGTAAACTAGCCGTTAAAGCTGTAGAAAAAATGCCTGATGGTAAAATTGTTCATCGAGGACTAGTAGAGGGAAGCCTTAAAATAAACGACGCTATTGAAATGGAAGTGGATGTAGCTGAACGTCAAGCTACAGCCCGTAATCATACAGCTACCCACCTTCTACAAAAGGCTCTGCAAATAGTGTTAGGAAATCATGTTCATCAGGCCGGATCTTCCGTTGATGGAGAGCGACTGCGTTTTGACTTTAATCATTTGTCCGCTGTAACTTCTGAAGAGCTGGCTAAAATAGAAGATTTGGTAAATGAAAAGATTTTAACTTCTTTACCTGTAAAAGCCCAAGAAATGTCTTTGGAAGATGCCAAAGAGGTAGGAGCTATGGCTCTCTTTGGTGAAAAATATGGCGATATAGTAAGAGTTGTAGCAATTGATGAATTTAGCAAGGAGTTATGTGGTGGTACTCACGTAAGGAATACCAGCCAAATTGGACTCTTTAAAATAACAAGTGAGACTGCTGTTGGTGCTGGTCTAAGAAGAATAGAAGCTGTTACCGGCAATGGTATAAGAAAGCAGCTGCAAGAGACGGAGGCTTTGTTAGCAGATATTAGCACCGTGTTAAAAACCCCTCAGCACGAACTGGTTAAGCGTATAAATTCCCTTACCGAAGAGTTAAAAACCAAGGAAAAATTATTAGAAAAATATGAAGCCCAATCTTCTCAAACAGAAGTGGCAAATCTCCTTGACCAAGTAAGAACAATTAAAGATTGTCAGGTCCTCATCGCAAGGGTAGAAGCTCGTGATATGGATCAATTAAGAAATATGAGTGATATGTTTAAAGAAAAACTGAATTCGGGAATAGTAGTACTAGGTTGTGTTATGGAGGATAAGGTAAGATTCATCGTTTCTGCATCCAAAGATTTGCTAAGTAAGGGTGTCCATGCCGGTAAAATTATTAAGGAAGTAGCTCAAATCACTGGTGGCAATGGTGGAGGAAGACCGGATATGGCACAAGCAGGTGGAAAAGATATTAATAAGCTGGATGAAGCCCTTGAGGCAGCAGTAAAAATTATCGAAAAGCAACTTTAAAAATAATTTCCTAAAGGAATTTGCAAATTAGTACAGAATTAGTGATATATAAGTGGAGTAAAAAAGTGGGGTGATGTTATGTCTAACGAGAAAAATGAACAGACCATGATGTTTCGTGTGAAAAATGAAGAGATACTGAAAACAGAAGATATGCTGCACCAGGTTTATAATGCTTTAGAAGAAAAAGGTTATAATCCGATAAACCAGCTCGTTGGTTACCTCTTATCAGGAGATCCTGCTTACATCACTAGCCACAATAACGCACGTTCATTAATACGAAAATTAGAACGGGACGAATTGCTGGAAGAACTTGTTCGCAAATATCTGGGAAAATGATTATTTAGCCTCACACTAGTTGTGAGGCTTCATATATATTTAGAGAGAGTGGGGAGAAATGGAGTATACAGAATTAGGAAAAACCGGATTCAAAGTTTCAAAGATATGTTTTGGTGCTTTAACTATTGGGCCTCTGCAAACTAATATGAGTGTAGCAGATGGAGCTGGCATAATTCGTTATGCTTTAGAGCGAGGGATTAACTTTATTGATACAGCCAAGTTGTACGAAACATATCCTTATATAAGAAAGGCCCTTAAAGGTTGGGACAAGCACGTATATATTTCTAGTAAATCATACGACTATACCTGGGAAGGCATGAAAAAAAGTCTGGAGCAGGCCAGAATTGCTTTAGATCGCGATTATATAGATATATTTATGTTGCATGAACAGGAATCGGAGCTTACTTTAAAAGGACATCAACCGGCCCTGGATTACTTGTATGAGGCCAAAGTTAAAGGACTTGTTAAAGCCATAGGGGTTTCTACTCATACGGTGGAAGTTGTAAGGGTGGCTGCAGAAAGAGAGGATATCGAAGTTATTCACCCCATCGTTAATTATCAAGGTTTGGGAATATTGGATGGTAATATAACACAGCTCATGACAGCCGTTAAGCGCGCCCATGAGCAGGGAAAAGGTCTTTATGGTATGAAACCCTTGGGTGGGGGTAACTTAATAACTGATGTTAAAACAGCTCTAAATTACGCTTTCCAAAATCCCTACCTGCATAGTGTAGCCCTAGGCTGCAAAAGTCGAGAAGAATTAGATTACAATATATGTATTATGGAAGGGAAAGAGCCTCCCCGGGAACTGGCCCAAAAAGTACAGGCAGTTCCGCGTAAACTTCATATTGAAGAATGGTGCATAGGTTGTGGTGCTTGTGTTAAACGGTGTCCTAACGGATTTTTGGAATTATATGAAGGTAAGGCCCGTTTAAAAAATGATAAATGTATACTATGTGGTTATTGCGGATCAGTTTGTCCGGAATTTGCCATTAAAATTATTTAGATAAGGTGGCGAGATTTTGCGTTTAATGGGATTAGATGTAGGGGATAGGCGCATAGGGGTTGCCGTCAGTGACCCCTTAGGCCTGACTTCTCAAGGACTAGCAACAATTAATAGGAAAGATCTAGATTATGATTTGCAGCAGATAGTTGACTATATTGAGGAATTACAAGTAGATAAAATAGTTGTAGGATTGCCTAAAAATATGAATGGAACTGTAGGGAACCAGGCAGAAAAGGTTAAAGAATTCATGAAGCAATTAACGGAAAAAAAACCTATAGAGACAATATATTGGGACGAGCGTTTAACAACGGTAGCAGCTCACCGTACTTTAATACAAGGAGATGTATCCCGCAAAAAAAGAAAAAAAGTGGTGGACAAGATTGCAGCAGTTATGATCTTGCAGGGATATTTAGATTCCCAACACTGAAAGACCATAAGGATAATTTTGGAAAAAAATAGCAGGGGAATAGCTGAAAAAAAAGAATATTAAACATGTTAAAATACTTATATAACCTGTACAATCTTGTTTTCCTAGACTTGGTAGACCATGGAGTTTAACATTGCAAGTTAAGGGGGGATGAGTATGGAGAAATTTAAGTTAGTGGAGATTATTAATATTAAAAAATTGCAGGAAATTCAAGATAAATTCACAGAAGTAACAGGGTTAGGGGCAGTAATTACCGATGTGGATGGAAATCCTGTTACAGAACCCAGCAATTTTACTGATTTTTGCAAATTAATCCGTTCTTGTCCTGAAGGTTATAAAAAATGTATAGCTTCCGATGCTGCAGGAGGACAAAAGGGGAGAATAACAGGGGAAGCTGTATTTTATAATTGCCCTGCGGGTTTAACGGATTTGGCCGCCCCAATTATCGTAGATAATACATATATGGGTGTCTTTTTATGTGGTCAAGTGATCTTACCTGACTCACCTATGCAAAAGTCTGAAGCCATCTGGGAGATTAATAAGGATATTGGCTTAAAAAAAGAAGAGCTGCTAGCTGTATTTGAAAAAATAGATACCATTGATAAAAAAACCTTAAAGTCTGCAGGGGAATTATTACAAATCACCACTAATTATATTATTGAAATGGGAATAGCTAATTTGCGTCAACGCCAGCTCATGTCAGAAATGAAGGCTAAAGCCGATTTAGAACGAAATTTGCGGGAAACAGAGTATAAAGCTTTACTATCACAAGTCAATCCTCATTTTTTATTTAATAGCTTAAATACTATTGCTCGTTTGGCTCAAGTGGAGAATGCTTTCAAAACCCAAGATATTGTTTATTCCTTGGCAGAGCTCTTACGCTATAGTTTAAAAAATGCCGACAAGGTTGTAAGGTTACGGGACGAATTAAAATATATCAAAAACTATTTATTAATTCAGGAGACTCGTTTTAGTGATCGTTTGAAGAATGCCTTTGATATTGAGGAATATGTCCTCAATGCTAAATTGCCTAGTATGACCTTACAGCCCATCGTGGAAAATGCTATAGTCCATGGTATTGAGCCTAAAAATGGGGGAGGAGTTTTAAGAATTAGGGCGGGAAAAGATCAGGACAAAGTTTTTATCGAAGTCAGTGACACGGGTATAGGTATACCCAGTTCTAAAATAGACAAAATATTGCGGGAAAAGAAAGAAAAAAGTTCCGGCCAAATGTCGGGACTGGGTATATATAACGTACAGCAAAGAATCCGCTATCTTTATGGTGAAGAGTATGGTTTATCAATAAAAAGCAAACCTAATTATGGAACAGATGTTATGATATCACTTCCCTACCTAGAATGATAGGAGGATTGTTATGTATAAACTTTTAATAGTTGACGATGAACCGTTAGAGAGATTTGCTATTAGACAAACTATCATGTGTCATTTTCCTTTGTTTCAGGAAGTGAAAGAAGGAAGAAATGGCTGTGAGGCTGTGGAGATATCCAGAACATTTAAGCCCAATCTTGTATTAATGGATATTAGAATGCCGGATAAGTCCGGTTTGGAAGCATGTAAAGAAATTAAGGAAGAATTACCCCAAACCAAAATAATATTCCTTTCAGCCTTTGAAGTTTTTGATTATGCTCAGACGGCCATAAAAGTAGGAGCCAGTGATTATCTGCTAAAACCGGTGCGTAGTAATGATTTGTTAGAATGTATTAATAATATTCTGCAGAAAATGAAAGAAGAACAAAAAAAGTTAGAGGAAAACATTATCGCACAGCAAAAGTTAGCTAAACTATGGCCTCATGTTAAGACTTCTTTTGTCCATGATTTGCTTAATGGGATTATCTATTCTGAAGAGGAGATAAATGCTAAGTCAGAGTTACTAGGTCTAAATATATTTCCCGCGGGCGCTATGCTGATTAATATAACAAAAATTCATAAAATAATAAAAAAATATACAAAATTACAGTGCGAACACTTTAAAGAACACTTACTGACATCTGTTAGTGCAGCTATCGGTAAGAAATCTTCTACGTTAATAGTGCCCAATTCCTTAGAAAATATCGTAGTTATTCTGGGAAAAGGACATTGTAGCTCCCAGTATTATAAGAAATATGCCACAAACAAGGCCACCGATGTTGCGCAGAGATTAAAAGCTGATTTTAATATCGATGTTACTATAGGAATCGGTAACCTTTATAATACAGCTGTTGATATTAGACAATCCTACTTAGAAGCCTTAACGGCTCAAAGGAGGGCTGCTTTTGGAGAAGAAAAATATTTGCTGCATTATGAAGATTTAGCCTTTATTAGGCAGGAGGTGGCCGAGTATCCTTTCCCACTGGAACAAAAGCTTCAGGAAAAGGTCTGCTTGGGAAATAATCAGGAAGCCCAACAAATAATGGTTTCTCTCTGGAGGGAAATAAATAAATATAGATTGACAGAGGACATGCTCAAAGTATGCGCTTTAGAACTCTTTGTAATTTTGTATCGCGCCGCAATTTCTGGGGGTGCCGGCTTGAATAAAATGGCCCTCCTAAACATTGATTATATGGAAAAAATCACATCTTGTAGTTCATCAGCAGCCTTGAAAGAATGGCTCCTTACAGTAATACAGCAATTAACGGAAAATGTTATGGAGAGCAAAATGACGTCCCAAGAAAAACTGGTACAAATGGCCAAAGTTTATATAGATAATAATTATCAGAGCAACCTTACATTACAGGAAATAGCAGCTTATTTACATTTTGGCCCCTCATATGTTAGTAGAGTCTTTAAAGAAAAGGTAGGGATTTCCCTTAAAAAATATATTATTCAAAAAAAGCTGATTTACGCTCAGAGACAGTTGGTAAAAACCCAAAAACCTATTAATCAAATATCCTGGGAAATTGGGTATGAAGATTATAGCTACTTTTCCCGCTTATTTAAAAAAGAATATGGAGTTTCTCCCAAAACATATCGGTCAAAAAAATCCCAGTAAAGAATAAAAAAAGTCATATGAAGGTAGAACAAGGCTAAGTTAGCCTTGTTTTTTTTGCTTTATTAAGGGAGCATCGTGACAAATAAATACAAGTCAGAGGGATAAGCAAGAAGATCTTAGCAAAGATGTACTACCTTTAGTAAAGGTTATCTCAAGCGTTTCTTACCAGGTCAGCCTATAATTGTAAAGAGATGCAAAAAAATATAACAATAAGCGGGAGGTGACCATATGGGTCAGGAAGCATTAGGTATGGTGGAAACAAGAGGGTTAGTAGGAGCTATTGAAGCAGCTGATGCCATGGTAAAAGCAGCTAATGTTCATTTGATCGGTTATGAAAAGATTGGGTCAGGTTATGTGACAGTTATGGTGCGTGGTGATGTAGGAGCTGTTAAATCGGCTACAGATTCCGGAGCAGCAGCGGCGGAAAAAGTAGGTCAAGTCATTTCTATTCATGTTATTCCAAGACCTCATGCTGATGTGGAAAAAATTCTACCTAAAAATGAATAAATTGTGTGGAGGTGTAATTTATGCAGGTTGACGATATTATCGAAAAAGTTGTATCGGAAATAAAAAAACGTTCAGATGACGGGGAAGTTAAAGATAAAAGTAAGGAAGAGCCCCAAAAAGTAGGGTGCAGTCCCTGTAGTTTACCGGAATATGTAGGAACCACTATTGGTGATACCATCGGTTTAGTTATTGCCAATGTGGATGGGGCTTTACATGAAAAAATGAATATGGATAAAAAATACCGCTCAATTGGGATAATTGGCGGAAGAACCGGGGCCGGTCCCCATATCATGGCGGCAGATGAAGCTGTTAAAGCAACAAATACCGAGATTATAGCCATAGAATTGGCACGCGATACAAAAGGCGGAGCAGGTCATGGCAACTTAATCATTTTCGGAGCAGAAGATGTTTCCGATGCACGTCGCGCTGTGGAAGTTACCTTAAAAGAATTAGAGCGAACTTTTGGAGATGTTTATGGCAATGATGCAGGCCATGTGGAGCTACAATATACAGCCCGGGCCAGTTTCGCTTTGGAAAAGGCCTTTGGAGCTCCTGTAGGTAAAGCTTTTGGTTTGATCGTAGGGGCACCGGCGGCAATTGGTGTATTGATGGCCGATGTTGCTCTAAAAACGGCTAACGTAGAAGCGGTAGGATACTCCAGCCCCGCAGTCGGTACTAGTTTTACCAATGAGGTTATTCTGATGGTGTCCGGTGATTCGGGAGCAGTCCGACAGTCAGTATCTGCGGCTAGAGATATTGGAATACAATTGCTCAATACTTTAGCTGAACCGGCCCAGTCTACGACTAAACCATATATTTAAAAGTGGGGTGATGAGTTATGAAACGGTCAAAGCGTTTTGAAGTACTTGATGAACGACCTGTCAATCAAGATGGATTTATTCAGGAGTGGCCTGAAGTAGGGTTAATTGCTATGGAAAACCCCAATGATCCTAAGCCCAGTATTCAAATAAAAGATGGTAAAGTTTGCGAGCTTGATGGTAAAAAACGGGAAGATTTTGATATGATAGACCAATTTATTGCCGATTATTATATTGACCCTACTGTGGCGGAAGAAGCCATGGCTATTAGTGATCAAGCAGCTGCCAAGATGTTATGTGATGTAAATTGTCCCCGGGAAACTATAGTAAGACTTGTTAAGGGGTTCACTCCCGCTAAAGTTGTAGCTATCTTCAATCAAATGAATGTAGTGGAAATGATGATGGCTTTACAAAAAATGAGAGCCCGGAAAACCCCATCTAATCAGTGTCACATCACCAATGTGGCCGATAATCCCGTATTAATTGCCGCTGATGGTGCGGAAGCGGCTTTTCGTGGTTTCGATGAAATGGAAACTACGGTAGGTGTGGTAAGGTATGCTCCTTTCAATGCCTTGGCCTTACAGGTGGGAGGTCAAGTGGGCAGGGGAGGAGTCCTCATTCAGTGTGCTCTAGAGGAAGCTACGGAATTGCTTTTAGGAATGAGGGGAATTACGGCATATGCAGAAACAATTTCCGTATATGGGACAGAACAGGTTTTCACAGATGGAGATGATACTCCCTGGTCTAAAGCTTTTTTAGCTTCAGCCTATGCTTCACGAGGTCTGAAAATGCGTTTTACTTCCGGTACCGGTTCTGAAGTACAGATGGGTTACGCCGAAGGTAAATCCATGCTGTATTTGGAAATACGCTGTATTATGTTGACCAAAGGGGCGGGAGTGCAAGGTTTACAGAATGGTTCTATCAGCTGTATCGGAGTTCCTGCTGCAGTGCCTTCAGGAATAAGAGCTGTTCTGGCGGAGAATTTGTTTACAACTATGGCTGATTTAGAAGTGGCCTCAGGTAACGATCAGACTTTTTCCCATTCTCCTATCCGCCGCTGTGCCCGCACCATGATGCAGTTCTTACCAGGCACAGATTTCATTTTCTCCGGCTATAGCGGTGTTCCTAATTACGATAACATGTTTGCCGGTTCCAACTTTGATGTAGATGATTATGATGATTATTTGGTATTACAGAGAGACTTAATGGTAGATGGCGGATTACGTCCCGTAACGGAAGAGGAAGTAATAGCTATTAGAAATAAAGCAGCCCGTGCTTTACAGGCTGTATTCAAAGAACTGGGTTTCCCAGAGATTACGGAAGAAGAAGTGGAAGCAGCCACGTATGCCCACGGCAGTAAAGATATGCCTCACAGGAATGTAGTAGAAGATTTAAAAGCAGCTCAGGACATGTTAAAACGAGGAATTACGGGAGTTGATGTGGTAAGGGCCTTAGCTAAAAACGGGTTTACAGATGTGGCGGAAAATGTACTGGGGATGCTGAGACAGCGAGTATCGGGAGACTATCTCCACACCTCCTCAATTGTTGATAAGGACTTTAACGTAATAAGTGCTGTTAATGATAGAAATGATTACCAGGGTCCGGGAACAGGCTACCGTTTAAATAAAGAGAGATGGGATGAAATTAAAAACATTGGTTCAGCTTTAAGTCCCGATTATTTTGACCGCGGGAAGGGGTGTTAGTATGCAAATCAGCGAAGAGATGATTAGAGAAATAGCCTTACAAGTGATAAAGGAAATGGAGCATGCAGATGCTCCGCAAGAAGCAGCTAAAGCTGCCCGGCTAGTTTTTAAGGAAGTAGGAGTAGCACCCAAACATACTAATAATGATGAAGTCGTCATCGCTATTTGTCCGGCCTTTGGTGTTTACCAAGATGCTACTATTACGGGTGTTCTTCATGTAGAAGTTTTACGGGAACTTATTGCCGGAGTAGAAGAGGAGGGCTTAAAAGCGCGGGTAATAAGGGTACTGAAGACTTCCGATGTGGCCTTTGCAGCCCATGATGCTGCTAAGTTATCCGGCTCAGGAATCGGTATTGGTATACAATCCAGAGGGACTACTGTGATCCATCAGAAAGATCTGGCTCCCCTCTCTAACCTGGAGCTGTTTCCCCAAGCTCCTTTGTTAACCCTGGAGACTTATCGGGCTATAGGGAAGAATGCTGCTAAATATGCTAAAGGTGAGCATCCCAACCCTGTGCCGGTACAAAACGATCAGATGGCACGGCCTAAGTATCAAGCCATAGCAGCGGTGCTTCATATCAAGGAAACTGAACATGTAAAACCCGGAACCAAATCTGTAGAGCTCTCAGTAAGCTTTAAGTGATCAGGAGGTGAAGAGATGATTCAGGAACAAATGATTGAAGATATTGTGAGACAGGTATTGCAAGATGTTACGGCTCAAAAGGGAACAGAAAAGGGAAAAAACCAAGCTGAAGAAGTGAAGATGGTGGAAATCCAAGACACTCCAGCTCCCAAGTCCAACAAAAATAATTTGGATTACAAAAAGGATTATCCATTGGCTTCCCAGCGGCCGGAATTGGTGCAAACTCCCACCGGGAAGACTTTGAAAGATATAAAACTGGAAAGTGTGCTTAACGATAAATTAAAGGCAGAGGATTTAAGAATATCGGAAAGCACTTTGGAACTGCAAGCTCAAATAGCAGAGAGCGTAGGACGTCAACAACTAGCTAATAATCTGCGGAGGGCTTCTGAGTTAATTGCTATACCTGATGACAGAATCTTAGAAATCTATAATGCTATGCGACCTTATCGCTCCACCAAGGAGGAACTTTTAGATATAGCTGATGAACTGGAGCAAAAATATTCTGCTCAAATAAATGCTAATTTTATCAGGGAAGCAGCGGAAGTTTATGAACGGCGCAACAGACTACGGACAGATTAAGGTGGTGCTTTTATGAAAATAGTTGCCGGCGTCGATATTGGTAATTCTACTACGGAAGTTTGTCTGGCCAGTATAGAAGAAGGTACTATTAATTATTTAGCTAGTGCCATCAGGAAAACCACTGGGATAAAAGGAACCTTAAATAATATTCCCGGTATTAAAAGAGCTATTGAGGATGCCATTAAAAAATTAGAGATGAATGTGCAGGATCTTGATTTGATCAGATTAAATGAGGCTACCCCTGTCATAGGTGATGTGGCTATGGAAACTATCACAGAAACGGTTATTACCGAATCTACTATGATCGGACACAATCCTGCTACACCCGGGGGTATAGGTTTAGGCAAAGGAGTAACTACCTTGCTAGAAAAAGTAAAAGAACGGTCAGCAGATGAAGAAATAATCTGTGTCATTTCTAAAGAATATGATTATGAAGAAGCTGCTTACTTGATTAATGCAGCTTGTGAAGCCGGCAAGAAAATAAATGGGGCCATAGTCCAAAAAGATGACGCTGTGTTAATTTCTAACAGATTAACTAAAGTCATACCTGTTGTGGATGAAGTCCTTTATATCGACAAAGTACCTTTAAATATGATGGCTGCTATAGAGGTAGTGGAACCGGGAAAAAGCATTAAAAACCTGTCTAATCCCTATGGCATAGCGACAGTTTTCGATTTATCCCCGGAAGAGACCAAGCATGTTGTACCCCTAGCCCGGGCCTTAATAGGAAATCGTTCCGCCGTAGTAATCAGAACTCCCCAAGGTGATGTGAAAGAAAGAAAAATCCCGGCGGGAAGTTTAACCATTAAGGGCAGTAAATACAGTGAAACCATAGATATTGAAGAGGGTAGCTCTTGTATTATGAAGGCAGTAAAGAGAGTGGCTCCTCTGAGGGATGTGGATGGTGAAGCCGGGACAAATGTGGGAGGAATGTTGGAAAAGGTGCGGGCAGTTATGAGTGATTTAACTAATCAGCCTCTGGAGAATATGCACATTCAAGATATTTTGGCAGTAGATACTACTGTCCCGCAAAAGGTCCGGGGTGGCATTGCCGGGGAATTTACTATGGAAAATGCTATCGGTTTAGCAGCCATGGTTAAAACCAGTCGCTTACCTATGGAACAAATAGCAAAAAAATTGGAAGAAGAATTACAGGTAAAGACAGAAATAGCCGGGATCGAAGCCAGTATGGCTATTAAAGGGGCCTTAACAACCCCAGGAACGGCAACTCCTTTGGCCATTCTTGATTTGGGTGGGGGTTCCAGCGATGCTGCTATGATAACCAGAGACGGGAAAGAATATGCTGTCCACTTAGCCGGTGCCGGGGACATGGTTACCATGTTAATCAATTCGGAGTTAGGTTTAGAGAATCTGGAATTAGCCGAAGAAATAAAAACTTATCCTTTGGCCAAAGTGGAAAGTCTCTTTCATATCAGGCTGGAAGATGGAACGGTAAGATTTTTTGATAAAAACCTACCTCCCCACCTCTTTGCAAGGGTCGTGGTCTTAGGGGATGACGGGATGATTCCTATACCTACTAATCACTCTGTAGAAAAAATTAGAAGTGTTAGACGGGCTTGTAAGAAAAAAGTGTTTGTTACTAATGCTTTAAGGGCCCTAGGTCAAGTATCGCCTACAGGAAATATTAGGCATATTGAATATGTAGTCCTGGTAGGAGGATCGTCCCTGGATTTTGAAATACCTGATTTGATTTCCGATGCTTTAGCTGAGTATGGAATAGTGTGCGGTCAGGGCAATATCAGAGGGACGGAAGGACCGCGCAATGCCGTAGCTACAGGTTTAGTGCTTTCATTTATGCAGGATAAGTGGTGATGCTAATGGGTGAAGATAAGCATTTTACAAAACCCTTTATTAATCTGGCTTTCCATAAAACACCCAACAATAAGGAAATTATTAACCAAATTCTAGCGGGGATAGAAGAAGAGAGTGTGCTGTGGAAAGCGGAGGAGTGTCATGCAGCTAAGGATGCCATAGCTTTAGCTCATAGTTGCGCTGAAGCCTCTCCTTTAGGGGTGGGCGTGGGGGTGGATAGTAAGAGTTCAGCGGCTGTGCATTTAAAAAGATTATCGCCCTGGGAACCTCTATTCTTTCTTCCTGGAGAGCAAGGCAGCACGGCACAGTGGCGAATTTTAGGTTCCCATGCGGCAAGAGTAGTGAAGGGCCTGCCCTTTAAAGATGATAATGAGAAGGACAGGGCAAGGGAGGAAATACAAGACTTAACTTCGTTAATTACGAAGAAAGTTTTGGAAATACTCACTAAAAAAGAAATAAGGGGGTGAATCCTTGGGCGAAGCATTAGGTTTAATAGAAACTTTAGGTTTAACAGGTGCTATTGAGGCTGCCGATGCCGCTGTAAAAGCAGCTAATGTGAAATTGCTGGGTTATGAGCTGACACGGGGCTCCGGTTTAGTTGTAGTTAAAATATTAGGGGATGTAGGGGCTGTTAAAGCGGCAGTTAATGCCGGTAAAGTTGCTGCTGGTAAAGTGGGGAAAGTTTGGGCTACCCATGTTATTGCCCGTCCCCATAAAGAAACGGAAAGCATGATACAGCAAGAAAGCATAAACAGTAGTCAAGCAAAGGAACAGCCCGTTGAATGTAGCATGGTAGCAGTAGAAGAGAAAGGGGGAATTGATAATATACAAGAGGTAGCAGTGACGGCAGTAGCGGCGGAAATCCCCCAGGAGGAGAAAGAAACCCAGGTGAAACCGCCCGAAAAATGGTTGAGGGAAGACACAGCATCTTCTAAGAATGCTGAAGAAACATGCAATCTCTGCGGTGATCCTGAATGTTCCAGAAAAAAAGGTGAACCGAGAACCAAATGTATTCACTATGAAGAAAAGAAATGATTGGGAGGATTGAACATGAGAGGAGAAGCATTAGGTTTGGTGGAAACCCGAGGCTTAGTAGGTGCTATCGAGGCTGCTGATGCCATGGTTAAGGCAGCTAATGTGGCTCTGGTTGGTTATGAAAAAATTGGCTCCGGTTTAGTTACAGTTATGATTAGAGGAGACGTAGGTGCCGTAAAAGCTGCTACCGATTCTGGGGCAGGTGCAGCGCAAAAAGTAGGAGAAGTAGTTTCAGTACACGTTATTCCTCGTCCCCATACGGATGTGGAAAGAATATTACCTACCGTTGAGTAAAACAGAGTCTGGAGGCTGGTTACGTGAGTACGGAACAAGTGGTACGTACTGTTGTGATGCGGGTTAAAGAAGAATTACAAAGATTAGCTACAGCTGAGGGGAAGCCTTTGCTCACAGTGCCTGTGGGAGTATCAAATCGTCATGTGCATTTGTCTGGGGCTGACCTGGAGGTACTTTTTGGCCCAGGATACTCCTTGCACCCCGTTAAAGAACTGTCCCAAATAGGACAATATGGGGCAGAGGAGGTTGTAACCCTAGCAGGTCCTAGAGGTGTCATAGAAAAAGTACGGGTATTAGGACCTCTGCGCAAGCAAACACAGGTTGAAATATCCCGCAGTGACAGCTACTTATTAGGTATCAAGCCTCCAATTAAAGACTCCGGGGATTTACAAGGGTCGACAGGACTTGTCTTAATTGGCCCCCGGGGCTGTATACAGCTGCAGGAAGGGGTGATATGTGCGGCCCGGCATATCCACTTTCATACTACAGATGCTAAGAAATGGGGCATTAAAGAGAGCGATCAATTAAGTGTTAAAGTAGGGGGAGAACGATCCCTCGTCTTTCATAATGTCTTAGCCCGCGTTAGTGATAAATATAAGCTGGAATTGCATATTGATACAGATGAAGCCAATGCGGCCAATGTGCAGAATGGTGATAAGGCTGAGGTACTTTTACAGCAGAAGAGGAGTGACTGCTGTGGATCAGAATAAGTTAGTGAAGCTGATTACCCAAGAAATCATAAAAAAATTAGCAGCAGAGCCAGTACAGGAGCTTACGGAAGAAGTTTCACGTCCCCAAGTGTTGGTTATTATGACTGGGGGCAGTATTGGTTTTAGCCAGAGCGTAAAGAGTTTAGCCAGCATAGAAAAATGGGCGGAGTTAAAAGTAATTTTGTCACAGAATGCGGCTCAAATATATACACGGGATTTAATATTTCCTAATTTTAAACCGACACGGATTTATCATTCCCAGGAACAGACACCAGCTAAAGAAATCCTACAGGATGTTAAGGCTGTAATTGTGCCGGTATTAACTCTCAACAGTGCTGCAAAGCTAGCAGCAGGTATCTGTGATAATTTGGTTTTAAATATAATTATGAATTCTTTGCTGACAGGTCTTCCTGTCATCGCCGCCCGCAATGCTGCCAGCTTACGAGATGAAGAACGTAAGAAAATAATAGGGGGTAGAAGCAATCCGGGATTAGTACAACTAACTAATGACAATCTGCGTAAGCTGGAGGTAATGGGCATAAAACTTGCGGATGCGGCCCACTTAGAAGAACCCACAAGAAAGGCAGTATTTCCTCCTAACATAAAGAAATATGGATATACCAAGAAAAGAGAAATTATAACCAGTGAAAAAATAAGCAATCAAGACATAGAGCAGGGTTATATCTATCTTCCGAAAAATGCTTTATTAACTCCTTTGAGTAAAGACATAGTTAGTTCCCATAATTTAAAAGTTTATT
This sequence comes from Clostridia bacterium, assembly GCA_018433015.1. Lineage (GTDB taxonomy): Bacteria > Bacillota > Peptococcia > DRI-13 > SV3-B141 > SV3-B141. The sequence continues at coordinate 17,483 of JAHDSB010000104.1, forward strand.
ATCAAAACAGTTAGGAGTGAAAATATGTTTCTTGGGAAGATTATTGGCAATGTAGTAGCCACCCAGAAAGAAGTAACCCTGGAAGGATACAAGCTTTTGGTAGTCAGTCCGTTGGCTCTAGGACCTGGAGATAAAAAAAGAGATTCCCTGGTGGCGGTGGATACCATTGGTGCCGGGATTGGAGAAACAGTATTAGTATCTTCCGGGAGTTCGGCCCGTAATGCTTTAAAAGCTAATGTGGTAGCTGATGCCGCTATTGTAGGTATAGTTGATACAGTCCAAATAGAGAATGACGGTTAGAGGTGGGGTGTATGAAGATATATACCGGAACCGGTGATTCAGGGTATACCAGTTTGTTGGGGGGAAAAAGAGTAAGCAAGGCTGATAAGAGGGTAGAAACTTATGGAACCTTAGATGAGGCCAATTCTGTGTTGGGCCTAGCAAAGAACTTAACGAAAATCCCCTCTATACGTGAACTTATTGAACAAATACAGCACAAACTCTTTAGCTTGGGAGCAGAGATAGCAAGTGAAGAAAAGGAAAACCCCCAAAATATTAAGCTTACTCAGAATGATGTACAAAAAATTGAACAATTGATAGATGATTTACAGCAAAGAGTCCCTCGTAAGACAGAATTTGTTGTGCCCGGGGGGACTACTGCCGCGGCAGCCCTGGATTTAGCCAGAACCATTATCCGCAGGGCTGAACGCACTTATGTATCCTTAATAAAGGAAAGAGATATTAACGCCTATCTGCTACAATATTTAAACCGACTCTCTGATTTATTGTTTGTGATGGGGCGTATAGAAGAATACGAAATTCTTGTTAGAAAAGTAACGGAACAAGTAACCCGAAAAATGTCTGTTGTTCAAGATAAAAAACTATTGCAAATAGCCCAAGATTTAGCCCGGGCAGCGGAGGAAGAAGCGCTAAAGTTGAAGGTACCAATGGTTATAGCCGTGGTTGATAAAGGTGGGAACATGATACTCTGCCACCGGATGGATGATTCTTTATTAGGTAGTTTAGATATTGCCCTGAACAAGGCCTTTACTGCCGTAGCTGTCCAAACTTCCACTCATAATTTAGGTAAACAAGTTCAGCCGGGTCAACCTTTATATGGCTTTCCCGTAACCAATCAGGGAAGAATCGTTGTGTTTGGCGGAGGCTATCCTCTTTTTGCCCAGGGGAAATTAATTATGGGCTTGGGTGTATCGGGAGGGACGGTAGAAGAAGATATGAAAGTTGCGGAGACTGCTATCAAGAGGGTATTTGCTGAAAGGGGAGGTAGGTAAGATGAGCATAGCAGATTTAGATGTAGATAAACTTGTTTCCCAAATTATCTTAGAAGTTAAAAAGCGCAATACTGAAGGAACCAGAGCAAGCTCTGTTGTTTATAACTCGGTATCGGCAGCAGTTGAGGCAGCAACTAAAGCACAAAAAGAAGTAATGCAACAGTCTATAGAACAGAGAAAAAAATATGTAGAGGCTATTCGTTTAACTATAATTAAAAATGCCGAAATGCTAGCAGAAATGACGGTAAAAGAAAGTGGTATGGGTATTGTCGCAGATAAAGTTATTAAGAATAAATTAGCGGCCAATAAAACTCCGGGACCTGAAATTCTAAAGACAGAAGCATGTTCGGGAGATCGAGGTCTGACCATTGTAGAGATGGCGCCTTTTGGTGTAATTGGCGCTATAACACCGGTTACTAATCCTATAGCTACCATCGTTAACAACAGTATTGGCATGCTTTCTGCCGGCAATTCCGTAATATTTAGCGTTCATCCTAATGCTAAAGAGTCCTCTAAGAAAGCTATAGAACTAATGAATGAAGCCATAGTTGAAAAAGGAGGACCCCCTTCTCTCCTGTGTTCCTTAGCTACGCCTTCCATTGAAACGGCCCAAGAACTTATGCATCATCCCGGGATAAATCTTTTGACGGCCACGGGAGGACCGGGGGTTGTTAAAGCCGCTTTGAGCTGTGGGAAAAAGGCCATAGGGGCCGGGGCGGGAAACCCCCCGGTAATAGTAGACGAAACAGCAGATATAGAAAAGGCTGCCAGGGATATTATTGCCGGAGGTAGTTTTGACAATAATTTACCTTGTATCACGGAAAAATGTATCATAGTTGTAGGTCAAGTTGCCGATAAATTGTTAAGTAATATGGAAAAGAATAAAGCCTATTTAGCCAGTAAGGAAGAAATTAAAGCCCTGGAAAAAATACTAGCAATAGAAACGCAAGAAGAATCCGGTAAAATAAAATATTCACCCAACAAAAAATATGTAGGTAAAGATGCAAAATATATTCTTAAAGAAATAGGGGTAAATGTTCAGAGAGAAATAAAAGCTGTTATTACCGAAGTGGAAGGCTCCCATCCTTTTGCCATAACGGAAATGATGATGCCCGTTTTACCTTTGGTACAAGTGAAAAATATTGATAAGGCCATAGCCTTGGGCGTGGAGGTAGAACAAAACAATAAACACACGGCAGTAATTCACTCCAAAAATGTTGATAATATGACAAGTTTTGCTCGGGCCATACAAACAACAATATTTGTCAAAAATGCGCCTTCCTATGCAGGAATAGGTGTAGGGGGAGAAGGATATACCACCTTTACTATTGCCGGACCCACGGGAGAAGGTCTTACCACGGCCCGGGATTATACACGCAAGCGGAGATGCGTATTAGTCGATGCTTTGTCCATCGTCTAGAGATCGAGGTGTAAAGATTATGAGCAAAGCAGAATTTTTGGACAAAGTAAAAGAGGCGGGAGTTGTTGGGGCCGGGGGAGCCGGATTTCCTACCCATGTTAAACTAAACGCTGACGTGGAATACGTGATTGTCAATGGAGCGGAATGTGAACCTATTATAAGAGGCAATCAGCTCTTAATGGAAAAGTATTATCAGGAATTATGGCAAGCTTTGCAGCTGGTGGTAGAGGAATTAGGGGCAAGTTTTGGCATAATTGCTTTAAAGAATAAATATCAAAAAGCTGTAGCAGCTTTAGAAAAAAATAAACCCACGGGTCAGCACTATGAACTTTTTATGTTAGATGATTTTTATCCTGCCGGTGATGAGCAAGTGCTAGTCTATGAAGTAACAGGACGGATTATTCCGGAAGGAGGTATTCCCTTACTGGTAGGGTGTGTAGTCCTCAATGTGGAAACATTATTAAATGTGTTACAGGCTGTGGATGGAAAGCCGGTAACCCATAAGATAGTAACCGTCTCAGGAATGGTTAAAAACCCTGTAACAATTAGGGTTCCCTTGGGTACACCCATGGGGGAGCTACTTCCTTGTGCCGGTGGCGTAGGAAAAGAACCTTTTGAAATAGTGGAAGGTGGTCCCCTAATGGGAAAAATCGTTGCAGAGGATGATGTTATCTCCAAAACTACGGGTGGAATTATAGTTCTTCCTGCCCAGCACCCTGTGATTGTTAGTAAACGACAAAATGTACAGTTGAGTTTATTGCGGGCTAGAGCGGCTTGTTGCCAATGTCGTATGTGTACGGATTTATGTCCCCGTCATCTTTTGGGGCATGGCCTAGAACCTCACAAGATTATGCGGGCAGTAGCTTCTCGTCCTTTATGGGAGGCTGTAACTACAGCTTTTCTTTGTTCAGAATGCGGAGTATGTGACGAGTTTGCTTGCCCGATGGGTTTATCGCCGCGCAATGTTAATAAAATGCTAAAACAGGCTTTACTGGCTCAAAAAGTTAAAAACCCTCATCACAATAGTCCCGTACAAGTTCAAAGACTACGGCAGTGGCATAAAGTTCCTGGTCGTCGACTCATCAGTCGTTTGGGGCTGGATCAATACGATATACCTGCTCCCTGGACGGGAGAACCCTACATAACTAGCGTGAGCATACCTTTACAGCAGCATGTGGGAAAAGCCGCTCAGCCTCTTGTGGAAAAAGGAGATATTGTTAAAGCAGGACAGCTAATTGCTGTGATACCCGAAAATACTGCTGTTGGAGCTAATATCCATGCCAGTATGGGGGGGAAAGTGACTAATATTAGTTCCAGGATTAAAATTGTAGGTTTTGAGGGTGGTGATGGATATGAAGCGAGCCTTGGGAATTGTTGAATTAGAAAATATCGTACAGGGAATTCTAGCAGCCGATACCATGGCTAAAGCCAGTAATGTTGAACTGATAGAAGCCACTTCTGTATGTCCGGGAAAATACCTGGTTATCGTTAGTGGTGATGTAGGAGCAGTAAATAATGCAGTGAAAAGTGCTAAAGTTGCTAGTGTAGGGGCTATGATAGATGATCTTATAATACCTAATGTACATGAGGCCGTTTTTCCTGCTATAACAGGAACTACCGATATCAAAGAAATAAAAGCTTTAGGCGTTATTGAGACTTTTTCTGCAGCCTCGGCCATTATTGCAGCAGATACGGCAGTCAAAGCAGCGAATATTAGTTTAATAGAAATTAGATTAGCTCGGGGAATGGGAGGCAAAGCCCTTGTTACTCTTACCGGTGATGTAGGTGCCGTAAAATCTGCCGTAGATTCCGGAAGTAAAACTGCTTTGGAGAGGGGTTTATTATTAGATAATCTGGTGATATCTGCCCCTCATCATGAATTAAAAAGAAATTTAATATAAATATAGATTTAGCGAATAAGCAGAAAAGTATAAGAATATCTTCAAGTAAGCTAGGAGTTACTTGAAGATATTTTTATTTTCACTTAAACAAGGAAAGAATATTTTTAAGATCAGGTTATATTAATAAAATATATAGAAAATAATAATAATA
>JAHDSB010000172.1 GCA_018433015.1 Clostridia bacterium
CAATGCTACAGACATATACCCACATATATTACAATAATTACGAATATGGTTATTTTTCTCGTGTTTCTCATAATCTGCTTTAATATAAGTAGAATCATTGCACCAAAAACTACCTTTTTCCGTAAAGCAGGGTAATGCAGGATCAAATTTTCCACTAATTACGCTTCCACACAAGCATTCCAGCACGAACCTTTCACCATTAGTTTCCATAATATTATTACCCTTTTCATCTTTAACACATAAACTACTTTCCTTTTTGATAAATTCCTCTGGAAAACCATTATAAGCATAGTATAGATAATCACCATTATTATACAAACGAACAGCTACTGCTTCACATTTTGCCAATTCTTTAATATATTCAATCACCTTGTTTAATGTAGGTTGCAAATCTGTAAAATGGTTTAAGTCAGCACAGATTTTCTTGGCTATTTTTTCTCTTTCTAACAATTCTTGCAGTTTATTAATATCATAGTTCATCTATAGCCCTCCCCTACTAACTGTTATATTTTATATATTTTACATTATTCGCCAAAATCCTCCACGCATCTATCGAAGTTTTTAAATATTTTTATTTATATGATGCATAATATGAAAACTCTCTATCCTCGTAAAAGAATAAAGAGTTTTATTCATTATTTTGCTCTAATTAAATTAGAGCCGTCTCGGTTTCCTTTTCAAATAAATGAATTTTGGATCTTTGAAACTCTAAGCTGACACATGCCTCCGGTGCAACTTTACAGGCCCCACTGGTTTTTACAACAATTTGCGAATCTACACAATTCAAATAAAGAAAGCTTTCACTACCCAGGTTTTCCAGCACATCTACCTGTGCAGAAATTTCGCTGTCAGCAACAAGGGAAATATGTTCAGGGCGTATCCCAAGGGTCACGGGGCAATCAAGATATTTGTTTAATTCTTTTAAGGACTTGTCAAGCCGGATGCTATGTTGTTTATTTCCGATAAGCTCCAAATACCATCCCTGTTGGTCTTTGCGGATTATAGCATCCAAAAAGTTCATCTGGGGAGTACCAATAAAACCTGCTACAAACCGATTACAAGGATGATCATAAAGTTGCTGCGGTGTACCGATTTGCTGAACAACGCCATCCTTCATCACCACAATGCGGTCGCCCATAGTCATGGCTTCTATCTGATCGTGAGTAACATAAATAAAAGTGGTGGCCAGACGCTTATGCAACTTTATAAGCTCTGTACGCATGGAGGTACGCAGCTTAGCATCCAAATTGGAAAGAGGCTCATCCAGTAAAAATACAGCAGGTTCTCTAACCATAGCACGACCCAAAGCCACACGTTGTCGCTGCCCACCGGACATGGCCTTAGGTTTACGCTCCAGTAAACTCTCGATATCTAAGATCTTAGCTGCTTCCATAACACGAGACTTGATTTCCTCTTTAGGCAACTTACGGTTTTCTAAACCAAAAGCCATATTCCGATAAGCCGTCATGTGAGGATAAAGAGCATAGCTTTGGAACACCATGGCAATATCCCTATCCTTGGGAGGAACATGGTTAACCAATCGATCGGCAATGTACAACTCACCAGCGGTTATATCCTCCAAGCCGGCAATACAGCGCAGAAGTGTAGATTTGCCACAACCCGACGGACCCACCAGTACAATAAACTCCTTATCTGTAATCTCTAAGTCCACATCATTTACGGCTATCACATTTCCATCGTAAACCTTTTTTAAATGTTTTAAGGTAATACCTGCCATTTTTACACCTCCTTACTATTCTTTGCAGGACAATTTTTCCCTCAATACTTTTAATATAAGCCTGACATTTATTTAAACCCTCAAGCATCCGTGGCCAATAGCTACAAAATAGGAGTAGAAAAATAATGAGAGAAAAAGCAGCCCACAAAAAAATGGCAATTAGCCACTGGCTGAGTCGATATGAAAGAAGCCGCGCCGCATTTTCCCAAGGGGGATAAGCTATTCCCTTGCGGTGCATTACAAGTTCTTCAGAATCCATCCATAAGAAAAATATTCTGGGAAGCCCAAATCTACCGCTGTTTTGCAGAACTTCCTTGGCTGGCGCTGAAAAACCGTCCCGAACAAGAGTTGTTGTAAAACCGGGAACCGGCTCCGGCACTACCGCCTCATAGCAACTGATTCCCGTATCAGTTAGCCTGGCAAGGGCCTGATAAGAGAGATAGATGCGTCCATATTTTTCGGTATCGGCCCTTTCGTTGTAGGGATCGTCTGCGCCCCTAACTACACCGGAAATGAAATATACCTTATGATCAATTTGTACTTCCAATCCCACTACTTCCACTGAACCGAACAACTTCCAAGCAAGGGCTTCATCAAGAATAGCTTTATTATGAGCCAAATCTGATTCTGAAATATAGCTGCCACTGCGAAGTTGTAAAGGATGAAAAAAGAAGTAGTTACCACCAACTCCCATGACGGAAGTTTCTATCTGGGCGTATGGACTTTTAACTGGAAGTCTAGTCTGCCCTGAGTAGGCATCGATCCAAGAAGGGATGTTTTCCTTTATATCCAGGGAGTTTTCCGCTATACGCTGATTCACTGTTTCACGAAAGCTCTCAACCTCAGCTTTCTCAAGCAACTCATCTTGAGGAAAGAAACAGGATACCTGGGTAAAAGTTTGCTTACTCTCCCCCTGCCACCGCTGTGCTACCTCCTGAGAATCCAGGACTTTTCCCAACGATAGGAAATGAAGATAAGATGCACAGCAAATAATTAGCGAGAACAAAAAAACTAGTAAAAGTCCTAAGTTTTTTTTCTGAAATATCTTTCTTGTTTTCATCCAACCACCTCCCAGCTATTCGCTATCTTTCATGCGAACTTGCGTTCCATCCTCCAACAGCTCCGTGGAATTAGTTATAACATAATCCCAGGCCATCAAAGCACCGGATACGGCGGTATTTTGCTCATCGGTATCTAAAACCTTTACACTTACTCTTTTCACCATATATCTACTTCCAAAAGGAGTTCGTTTGGAGGTAAGCGCTAGCACAAAATGCCCATTGTTGTCGAAATGTAGAGCGCTATTGGGAACAATCATGTCGTATTGGATGGGAGGCTCTTCCAGCGCCAAGGAAAATAAATCCCCCGACTCAAGTTCTCCCTCCAGTAAAAATACTAGGATTTTGCTTTCTCCCGGGTTGGATGGATCATTTTTGATTTGCTTCAATGTGGCGGAAACATCCTCCTCACCTTCAACCTTGGCAGTATCGCCCACAGCTACCAATTTACTTTGTTCCTTAGTTACGGGGAAAGACAACATATAGCCCTGTCCCGTAGTTTCAATAACTGCCAGAGCTGAATTAGGAGCTGTTGTGCCCCCCGCGGAAATGTTGACAACCTTCACAGTACCTGCTAGCTGTGCTTTAACTTCTCCGTTTACAGCATCAGCTTGTAATTCTTCTACCACAATCTGCTGTTCCGCTAGGTCCTTTTTAAGTTTCTCAAAATCCAAGGAATCCAGAGAAGAAGTAATATTGTCCTGTTTCTTTTTTTCTTCTAAGGCAAACATCAAGTCGTCCAAAGTATTTTGACGCTGGGTCACCTGCTCATTAGCTGATCTCCAGTCCTGATGCTTTTCTGACAAACGATCATATTCCGACTGTGCTTCCTCTAAACTGTCGTTTGCCTTGGACAACTCATCCCTAGCCCTTTTCAATTCCTTGCTCTTTCTGGTATACGCCTTTTTCTTTCTCTGCATGGCAGCATAATCATCATTCAACCGCCTCAATTCTCGCCGTAACTGGCTCATATCTGCGGAAGGCTCTTCTTCCGAATTAGTATCGGCATTGTTAATTTGATGTACTTTATCCTCAATCTGGTATCCCAGAGACTCTAATGCTTCATCGCTTGCGCCGGAGTATTCACCCATCTCCATTTCTAGCTCACTAATTTTTTTTGTTAACTCCTTCACTTCTTCTTTTCGCTGTTCCAGAGCAGCCTCGGCACTGTCAACCTGCAATTTTGTTGCAATGTTATTGTCTCGGATATCCAGTGCTTCTCCCAGAGATTCTTTCGCCTTTTCAATATCACGGTTTTCCTGGCGGTATTCCTTTGAAGTATTACTAATCAACGCTTTTTGATACTGTAGATTCAAATCGTCCAACGTATCCAGCGCCCCTTTTAGTTCTTGGCTTTCCTGCTGCTCTAATTGGAACAAGATATCACCCTCGTTAACTGTATCTCCCGTCTGGATTAATACTCTCTCCACAGCGCGAGTCTGGTTGACCATCACCTCGTAATTGCTAAGAGCTTCAGTAATCCCCGAACCCTTGACCTGCTTGATGATTGATCCTGCTTCAACCTGTTTGACGAATACTTGCGGCAAAGAATAATTCATGATTGTATTGGAAAAGAAGGTTAGCACTAGCATTACAACCAGAAAAAATGCCGCCGCTTTTTTCACCCATTTTCGCTTCAGCGTTTTTTCCTCATTCATTGATTTTCCTCCTGTTTTTTAACCTTTTACAGAGCCGGAATGGGTAATACCCTCCACCAAATATTCCTCACCATGCAAGAAAAGTAATAATGGTGGGATTAAATATACGACGGCTACGGCAAAGGCAAGGCCGATTTCATCTGTATTGATGGTAGAGAGATATACCGAAAGGGGATACTTTGCTACATCAGATAGTAAAATAAGGGGCTGCTCCACCATATTCCAATAATCAATAAAGGCTAATATGGTGATGGAATAAAGGGCACTGCGGCATTGGGGTAAACAGATGCGGGTAAAGATTTTCCACTCATTTGCACCGTCAATTTTTGCTGCTTCAATTAGTGCTTCCGGGATGCGCCGCATAAATTTAGTAAGCAGAAAAACTGAAAAAGGTGCAAAGATACCGGGAAAAATGATGGACCAGCGAGTATTCAGCAGCCCAGTCCAATCTGCCACAAGATAGTTGGGTACCAACATAACCTGATAGGGCATCAGCATCAAAGTAATATATACAAAAAACAATACCTGAAAGCTCCGGCCCTTACAACGGAAGAAGGTATAGGCCGCCAGGGAAGCCATGGCTACTTGGCCGAAAACAATGGGAATAACTAGAATAACGGAATTCCAGAACTTAAACAAATAATCGGGGCTTTGAAATAATACGGTAAAATACTGCTTGAAGGAAACCATGTCGGGTATGAACTTCAAGTTTACGTCCTTTGCAATATAAGTTTCCTTAGAGGACAGGCCCTCAAAGACTGTGCCATAATTGGCAGCCAGCTCGCCTGGAGACATGAAGGAATTAGTGACTGTCAGCACTGTGGGTAACAGAAATAGTACAGCAAAAAGGCACGTAAGCCCAGTTATAAAATTGCGAGAAATAAGGCGTTTCTGTTTCATCCCTCCACATCCTTTCCAAAATAATTTTCCAGGACAAACAGGATGCCAATGATGACAATCATCACCAAAGCCATCAGAATAGCTGCTGTAGCCAACTTTTGATAATCTAGCGATTTAAAGGTATTGTTCATGAAATGTTGGAGCATATAGAGGCTCTCATAGGGATAATCCCCTGTTAGCAAATGCACCTCGCGAAACACCTTAAAGGAGTTGATGAGAGACAGTATGGCAACAAATAGGATGGTGGGAGAAAGAAAACGCAATTTAATCTGTGTAAAAACAAACCACGGGCTGGCATTTTCAATTTCGGCAACTTCAAACAAAGTGCGGGGAATATTGTTGAGAGCCGCCATAAAAAGAATCATATTATATCCGAGGTTTTTCCATAAAAATAAAATGATAACTACAACCTGGGCACCTCCTGATTTTAACCATTCGATCCTCTCTCCTCCGAACCATGCCAGTAAATCGTTAACCGGGCCGTTAAAATGGAAGATAACCTGCCAAATCAAGACTATCGACGCCACCGGTACCATCATGGGGCTGAGAAAAAAGGTTCTAAATTGACTTTTCCCCGGTATTTTACATTCCAGCATAAGGGCTAGACCAAGGGACAATATAACAGCCAGCGGCACGGCCACCAGAGAAAAGAAGGCTGTATTAACTGCCGCCAATCTGAAAGCAGAATTTTGCAGGAGGGTTACAAAATTGTCCAAAAATACGAATTCACCCTGGGTGGGATTATTAACGAGAGCATAATAGAAAATTACGCCGAAGGGAGCGAGAAAAAATATCATCACACCACTCAGACTGGGCACTATGAAGAGCTGCTCCAGGATAATAAGCTTCTTCTGTCTTTTATTTCTTTGAGGGTTTTCTAGATTTTTGCTGAATCCACCTAACAAAAAGGGCTGTATCTTTTTTGCCATGTAAAACCTCCATAGATACGCAAGTTTTATGTGAAAGGAAAAGCACTTATTGTGTAAATGATCTCACACAACAAGTGCATCATTTTGCCTTAGAGTTGTATCTCATTTACATATTAATGGGGCGATACGAAACCGGCCTAGCGACTTTCGGAGATATAGATTTTTGCTCTGCTTTGTATAGCATCAGCTGCTTCCTGGGCTGAACGCTGACCTGTAAAAAATGATTTCGCTTCTTCTGAAATAATTCCCATCAATGTTACATCATAAGCTGAAGCTTTGACAATGGAATTAATAATTGTGTTGAATTCCTCTGTTTGTTCTGCAGTTGCTTCAGAATTCTCAATTGCTTTATTGTAAGAGGAAAGCAGAACGGGGATTTCCATTTCTGCAAGCTGATCTTGATAATCTTCTGTTATAAAGGTTTTCAAAAATTGCCAAGCTCCCTCTTTATGTTTAGAATCTGCAAAAATACTAAAGGAAAACTGAAAATCCGCAACATTTCCACTTCCTTCTTCAGAAGGGAAACCGATTACATTGATATCGCCATTCAATTCCTTATGACTTTTGGCAAAATCATCAAGACCCAGCATATACATTGTAGCAAACAAGCCCTTATTATTTGAGAGTTCTTCGTTGGGTTCCTTATATCCGTCGGAGGTAGTTTTTGAATACTTCTTTACAACTTCAAGCAATGTCACAAATTCCGGAGAGTTAAAGTTACATTGGCCTGTTTCACCATCAACAAATTGATCCATTGAATACATGGTCAGAGAACGCAAAATCTGGGCCGGAGGCATATTGATAAAGGGGCTGGTTATATCTTTATTTTCATCTAGAAATTTTTGTAGTTGCTCCAGGCTCCAAGAAGAAATATCACCTATTTTTGAATCCTTTCCATATAATGTAGTTACGGTAAAGGATGGTGAAAAACGGTACATCCCGCCTTTTGTTGACATGGCCTGGAGTGCACCCTTAACAAAATCATCCTTACTGAGTGTTTCATCTTTGTTTAAAAAATTATTTAGATCTTCTAAAAGTCCTTTATTTGTGTAGATTTCCGGGGGAGTTTTGCCAAGTTCAATAAGATCAGGGGTATTTCCTCCAAGAATATCGGTTTTAAGCTTTGTTTCTCCGGCAGTAAAATCATCCTTTGTATCATATTGGGAATAGTCCAAAACCTCAATATAGTAATCGGGATTTGTCTTGTTAAACTCTTCAATTCTTTCTTCGATATAAGGCATCAGAACAAAACAGGCCAGGGTCAGCTTTGTTTTACCCGAGGAATCTGAAGAATCACCAGAAAGTTCTTGTTCCTTTTGACCGCATGCCGTTAATGTAAAAACCATAGCAAATATCAATAAAATAGATAGAATTTTTTTCACAACTGATAGTCTCCTTTATCTTTTATTTAAAACTAAAGCAACTTTTTCAGTACAACCGCATCCTCTCCTTTGATTGGGACAAAACTCTATTATTAGTACCTAGCAAATATAAAAAAAGTTTGTTTTCAAACATAAAAAAGCAACTGCCATGATTATACATGGCAGTTGCATCATACTTTTATCAACTTTGTATCAAAACTGCATCATTGTTTTAAAAGACTGCTGATTTATTTAATTTTTACTCAGTTCCTGTTTTTTAGTTATGTTTTCTGTTAAACGGTCCAGAATAATAGCCAAAATAACTATCCCTGCTCCCCCTACAGTTCCCATACCTATATCAAGCATTTGCATTGACTCTAAAACAACCAGGCCTAACCCGCCGGCCCCAATCATAGAAGCAATTACTGTCATCGCCAAGGACATCATAATGCACTGGTTTATACCTGCCATAATGGTTGGTAAGGCTAAAGGCAATTGTACGTCAATTAAAGTTTGCCATTTATTCGATCCAAATGCACGCGCAGCTTCCACCATTTCCCGTGAAACCTCACGTATGCCCAGATTAGTTAAACGTACTGCTGGGGGCATAGCAAATATCATCGTTGCTACTAAAGCTGCTACCTTGCCCATACCAAAGAACATTACAGCCGGAATCAGGTAAACAAAACTGGGAAGGGTCTGCATAAAATCCAAAATAGGCCGCAATATTCTTTCAGCCATATCATTTTGTGATGCTATAATTCCCAAGGGTATACCAAATAGCAAAGATACTGCCGTTCCAGAAAGAGCTAATACAATAGTAGTCATAGTTTCTTCCCACACCTGCAAGCCAAATGTGATAAGAAGACCTGCTACAGCAAAAACAGCCAACCGTTTACCGGCCAGTCGCCAAACTATTAAACCTATCACAATCATAATTACAGCTTCCGGTGGCCACAATAAAACTGTCTCAAACCATTTGATTATAATTTCTAAGAAGGAACTTAAAGATCGCAATACTGGACTTATATAAAAGCTAACTATTTCAAAAATAGCATTAACCCAATCTGCAAGGGGTATAACAAAATTAATCATTAACTGTACCCCCCTCAGCAAGTTTGGCCATAACAGAACCACGTACAATAACACCTAATAATTTTTTCTCCTCATTTATCACAGCCAGAGGTACACTTTTACCAGACAAAAACGTAAATATATCCTTTAAAGGGGTATCAGGAAGCACACTAGGTATATCAGATTGTAGTATTGTCTCCAAATCTTTTTGATTATTTTCTACTGCTTTTAAAGCATCTTCAGCCATTACAAGCCCCTGTAAGTGGCGTTCCTTGTCAACGACAAAAACACTAGAAATACCATTTTCCCTCATACTATGCAACGCTACCCGAGGACCGTCTTTAGGAAATATAACAACTGCTGTTGGTTTTTTCATTACCATTTCTGCCGTAAGTACCCGGGAACGGTCAACGTCTTCAACAAACTTTTCAACATAATTAGTTGCCGGTGACATTAATATTTCTTCCGGAGTGCCTATTTGTACAATAGCACCATCTTTCATTAGTGCAATTCGATCCCCCAGCTTCAGAGCTTCATCAAGATCATGTGTAATAAATACAATGGTCCTATTCATCTTATTTTGTAATTCTAATAGCTCATTTTGCATTTCTTTTCTGATCAAGGGATCTAGGGCACTAAAGGCTTCATCCATCAAAAGGATCTCCGGTTCAGTAGCCAAAGCACGGGCCAAACCAACCCGCTGTTGCATCCCTCCGCTGAGTTGAGAAGGGTAAGAATCTTCCCACCCTTTTAAACCCACTAATTCTAAAGCTTCGCAGGCTTTTTTATCCCGCTCATCCTGCGTAAGACCCCTAATTTTTAAACCGTATCCCGCATTTTCCAGGACTGTCTTGTGAGGAAATACTGCAAAGCTTTGGAAAACCATACTAATTTTTTTACGACGTAAGTCCTGCAATTCGCTTTGATCCATACTAGTAACATCTTTGCCGTCAACAATGATAGTACCAGAGGACGGCTCAATAAGACGATTCAAACAACGAATTAAGGTTGATTTTCCACTCCCGGAAAGACCCATCACTACAAAAGATTCTCCTGCTTTAACCTTAAAAGAAACATTGTTAACAGCAATTGTTTGACCTGTTTCTTCCATTATTTGCTTTTTTGTATATCCTTTTTTTATAAGTTCTAGCGCTTTTTTTTGGTGCTTTCCAAATATCTTAAATAAATTTTTAACTTCTATAAGATCCATTAATATACCTTCCTTTTGCTTTTAAAAAACTTATCCTTCTAGCCAAGTGTCAATTTTAGAACGGTTTTTTTCAATCCACTCTTTTGCTAAAGTTTCAATTTTTTTATTTTCTTCTTGATAGGCATAAAGAAACGCTTCCGTATCCTCAATACTCATTTTAAAGTTCTTACAGTAGTTATACATATCAGGGGCTTTTTCGCTGAATCCTTTGTTAATGCCCCAGTATTCACTATCATATTCCCAATAACCTTTAGGATCGTCCAAGATTTTAACATCATACTTACGCATCATAGTATGAGGATGCCAGCCTAAGAAAAGGACAGGCTCTTCGTGCTTAATCGCATAATCTACTTCAGCCATCATAGAAGCTACCGTGCCTGATACAATTTGGATATCTAATCCATAACCTTCCACGATTTCTTTACTTACCTGCATCATACCCGAACCAGGTTCAAAGCCAATAAGCTTGCCCCCCACTAGTTCTTCATTTCCCTTAAGGTCAGCAATAGAATCTGCATCCACATATTCTGGCACTGTCCATCCTATGGGAGCATCTGCAAAAATAGCACTACCTAACTCATACTTATCTTTATATTTCTCCTGGTATGTTTCGTGAATAGAGGGTAACCATACCCCTGGCCAAATATCAGTATCTCCCTGATCCAGCGACATAAACATAAAGCCAACATCACCTTTTACTACTTCAACTTTATAGCCCTGTTCTACTGCTATCTGCTTAGTTATTTCGATAAAAGGTACCTCATAATCATAAGGAGCTTGACCAATTTTAATTACCTTATTATTTTCAGTATCACCTTCACCACCACAACCAGCTACTAGCCCCATACTTACCATTAAAAGAGCTAGAAATAAAAAACTTTTGCCAAATTTTCTCACCTAAAAACCTCCTATTAGTAATTACTATAATAATCAAAATAACCTATATATAATTTATATAATATATGTTATTCTCACTAAACTCTAAATCAATTTAAATTATGCACAATTAATTCTTATTCGTATTTCTATAGACCAGATCACATTCTTAAATACAATCATGTTAAGTATGTAGTGACAAAAATAAAAAAGGTTCTACCAATTCATTAAAATAGGTAGAACCTTTGACCATCTGATAAAACTAAAAAGACTTGTACTTCCGAGAGCATATTGCCCAATAGAATCTAAATCTAACGATGGATATAAAATACCACCAAATACGAGTTATATAAAACTTACTACTTGTCATTTAACTAACCAAATCATAACTTTATATATATAATATCATAAAACTAAAACTCTGTCTAATTAGTCTTGCTATAAAACACCATCACCCTATTTAACCAACTGCTCATGATGAATGAGCTTGTGTCCACAATATCCGGCTGAACACGAACAATCATCATGTAATCGATGTTCTACACCATCCTCTTGGTAGCGTTCCACCGACAGCTCATTTTGGCGGGTATAAGCAAGAGCTGTAAACCTTGCTTCATTTTTAAACTTATTTAGGTTATTCCCATTTGAAAAATCTGATAGAGATACCACCACAAATTATTGCAATAATCACCATAATAATGAGAGGAAAAAGCACATTCTCCACGGGTAGCCCCAATGAAGTGGCTTTCAGAAGCTTGATACCCTGTGTTAAAGGCAGGACATCTGCAATCTTTTGGAGCGATGTAGGCATAACTTCATAGGGTAATGTTGCTCCAGAAAAAATCAGCATAGGAAAGTAGAGTACACTTGCAAGAATGCTTGCCGTTTTCATATTGGGAGAAAGTCCACCTACCAACATACCAATACTGAACATCGAAAGCATAACAAGAAGAAACGAACCCAAAAACGGAAGCAATGAACCTTGCAGATTAACTCCAAAAAACAAAGCAGAGACCAAATACACCAGCACAAGTGCAATGATCGAATAAATCATATAAATAGCTACCTGCGCGGCCAGCAACAGGGTTGGACTTGAGGGAGTTACCTGAAACCGCTTGAGAATCTTCTTTTGTCGATAGTCTGAAATGACAAGCGGTAATCCCATTACACCACCTGCACAAATGGCAATTGTCGAAATTGCACCAAATGACTGTTCCAAAAAACTATAGGTTGCACCATCATAAGCAGGTTTAACTCCATAAATGATGCCCAGCAGCACCACCATAACAACAGGCATACAAATAGCGAAAATAATCATGTCCATTCCACGAAAAGATAATTTAATTTGAGTTCTCAATGTAATGAAAAATTTATTCATTGTCAGCAACCTCCTCTCCCGTAAACCACAAATATGCCTCCTCCAGTTTTTCATATGGACTTTCCACGATTGCTTCCGATACTGTACCGCAAAAAATAAATTGCCCATCTTTAATAATTCCAATTCTGTCGCAAAGTTCCTCCACTTCGTCCATAAAGTGAGAGGTTAAAAAGATGGTCAATCCTTTTTCTTTAAGTTCTTTTAAACTCTTCCAGACACTTCTTCTTGCTTTCGTGTCAAGGCCGGTTGTTAGCTCGTCCAAGAATACTACCTGTGGATTTGGAATTAATGCAAGAATAATAAACAACCTCTGCTTTTGACCTCCGGAAAGTTCACTGACAAAGCTTTTTTCTTTTTCTGCAAGCCCAAATTGCCTTAATAATTCTTTGTAGTTGGCAGGATTTTTGTACAGACATCCTGTTTCCTGACAAAGCTCATCAACTCGGATTTTATCAGGATAGCTTGTTTCCTGAAATTGCACACCAACTTGCTCGAACAGTTTTTTGCGCTCCTTTTGAGGACTCATTCCTAAAATGGAAATATTGCCTTCATCAGCCTTTCTGGTGCCCAGGATGCACTCAATAGTGGTGCTTTTTCCTGCACCATTTGCTCCCAATAAACCAAAAACCTCCCCTTTTAAAACAGACAGGTCGATTCCATCGATAATGTGTAAATTACCATAAGATTTACGGAGACCGGAAACTTGAATGATAGATTGCATTTAATAATACCTCCTTTGCTTATTTTAGTTAAGGTTATCATCCGGCAAAGGAGTGGTGGCAAAATGGAGACTTTATTTTTTCATTTGTTCCATCTTTTCTATCTGAGCCACCGCATATAGCATATTGATTTTTGCCTCAGACAGGGAAGTCAGAAGTTTGTCGCAAGCGGTTATGACATCATCATTGGCTCTTGGCGTATCGATGGTTTTCCGAATATCGGCAGCAGGATTATGTGATAGTTCTTGAAGCATACGCAAAATTGCAGATAGAGAATAGTTCGCACACCGAAGAGAACGAATTATCTTTAACCGCTGAATATCTTCATATAAATAAACACGGTAGCGGTTGGGGCGGCGCTTAACTGTGATTAATCCATTAAGCTCCCAATTTCGAAGTGTGTCTATTGTAATTTGTAATGCTTCAGCTGTTTCTTTTCGAGTAAGAGCGAGTTCTTTTTCCCCTATGTCCGCACCATAACTACTCAAAATTTTATGGGCAATTTCAATGGCTTCCTCAGCACGGTTCATCTCCAGATCTATTTGCTGTAAATAGCCTTCTGCCATTTTTTTGGCTCCCTTGGAATTACCGAGAGCTGAAACTTTTAGAATATCCATTGCCTGTTTACGCAGTCCGTTTTGTAAAACTTCAATTTTTAGAACCGCTCTTGCCATTCGAAACTGCTCTATGTGAAGATCAGTAAAAATCCGATATCCATTGTTCATGCGCTCTGGTTTGGAGATTAACTTACACTTTTCATAAAGCCTTACTGTATTCACGTGGATACCAATGATTTGTGCAACTTCATGAGTTTTATAAATATTCATTTACATACACCTCCATTCTCATGATACTACACATTAAAAGGTTGGTGGTATAATGTAGGGTTATTGGTATACCTCATAAAAGAACCAGAAGCAAATATGCTTATTTAACCCTACACTTAACCACCAAGTATCTTTTTAAAAGTATAATTTTCTTTGTTTCAATAGTCTACATTTATGAAAGGAGAGTATTGTACGGTGAATATTGTAATCAAGGGTGCGCGTGAAAATAATTTGAAAAATATTAACGTAGAGATTCCTAAAAATAAGCTAATTGTCTTTACAGGTCTATCTGGCAGCGGAAAATCAACATTGGCGATGGAAACCCTGCAGCGAGAGTGCCAAAGACAATATATGGAGTCAATGGGAATGACGATAGAAATGGGATCTAAGCCGATGGTGGATTCGATCGAAGGGCTTTCCCCTGCCATTTCTATTAATCAAACAAACGCAAACCGCAACCCACGCTCCACAGTAGGTACTGTTACTGAGATTTCCCCTTATCTAAGAGTTGTGTTTTCAAAATTGGGTGAAAGATCTTGCCCTCATTGTGGTAAAACCATTACACAAAACTATGCGGAAGAAAGTGAGAAAATATTTGCAGAAATACCGGATCGTACAGAAGAAGAACCGATCGAAATGTATGAACAAATGATACCCTGTCCCCATTGTGGAAAAAATGTCGTAGAACTAACCGCAAGTCACTTTTCATTTAATAAACCCTCCGGAGCTTGTCCAACTTGTAAGGGTATCGGGATTGTTAGCTTACCCGATATTAGTTTGCTGATTGACAAAACCAAAAGTGTTGGTGAGTTCGCTATACAGGGTTGGGATCAAGTATATGTTGACCGATATGGCGCTTCTCTTGCAAATGCTGCAAAATATTATGGATTTGACTTTGATCTTTCCCTGCCTATTGCGCAATACAGTGAAGTAGCTATGGATTTATTACTCTATGGAGTTTTGAGCAAGCATTTCACACGACATTTTCCTAACAGAAAACCTCCTAAGACCGTTCCGGAAGGTCGTTTTGAAGGAGTTGTAACCAACTTAATGCGCCGCTATGATCAAAAAAATTCATATAGTGCTAAACAACGTATTGAAAAATTTTTGATACAACAGGAATGCCCGGAGTGTCATGGTATACGGTTCAGAAAGGAAATACTTGATGTAAAAATAAATGGTGTCAATATTAGAGAAGCGTTATCCATGCCACTGTCAGAAATGAGTAATTGGCTGAAAGGCCTGAGTGATCACTTACCTTCGGAAGCAATGACAGTTATTCGTCAAGTCTTGGAGGATTTGCTGCGCCGTATAGACCGCATTGTCGAGATAGGTGCAGGTTATCTCCATCTAAATCAACCCAGTGTATCCCTTTCATCAGGGGAATCTCAGAGAATCAAGCTCGCCTCTATTCTTGGAAGTAGTTTAACAGGCGTGCTTTATATTTTAGACGAACCATCTACTGGACTTCACGGCAGGGATACTCCAAAAATTATTGAAGCCCTGCGTCAGCTTCGTGATAAGGGAAACACTGTGATTGTCATTGAACATGACCTTGAAATTATACGAGCAGCAGACTATATTATTGATTTCGGTCCCGGCGCAGGTAAGAACGGCGGTCACATTGTGGCATCCGGCAATACATCTGAAATTATGGGCTGTTCCGATTCCATAACAGGCAGATACCTCAGTGGTACAGTTCATGCTCCAAAACGCACAAAATCGTC
>JAHDSB010000069.1 GCA_018433015.1 Clostridia bacterium
AAAAAATGTGATAATATATAAGATATGGCTATATTTCATATAAATTGTTCTCTAGAAAATTAATTAATGCTGTTTGAGTTTGAGAACTGATAAGATGTTCTAAGAAGCAAGCTTCTTTAGTAGCAACATCAGGTGGAACATTTAAAATACTTACAAGAAAATTACAAATAAGAATGTGTTTATA
Organism: Clostridia bacterium; assembly: GCA_018433015.1. GTDB lineage: Bacteria > Bacillota > Peptococcia > DRI-13 > SV3-B141 > SV3-B141. Next base: position 185 of record JAHDSB010000069.1, read on the forward strand.
AATCACTTTCAGAGCTTCACCTTTCCCTTTTTCTGTTAGTTTAATAGGTCCATATTTGACTTTAGTAATCAATTTTAAACCTCTTAGTTTATCTAACGCTTGAGTAACACTGGCCTTGTTTATCTTTAATTGTTTAGCTATATCAGTAACGTGCACTTCTCCATTTTCCATAGATAGTTTTAAAATGGTTTTAAGATAATCTTCGACTGCTGGGGACAGAGAATCAGACATAAAAACCTCTCCTCGAAAGTTAGGGGTACCTAACAAATTTAACAAAATATATGACTAAATACATCTAAATTAAGTTTACACCCTATTAAAAAAACTAGCAAGGGGTAGTTAGCGAAGAAAGGGAACAGGAGATTCATTATGAAAAAAGGTAAGGGCAAGCTATTATATATGGCAGTTTCTGCAATTATATGCTTATTTCTTTCTTACGCTATTTTTAGCCATGTATTTACAATGTCTCATATCAATGAAGGAAAAATTATTAAAAGACCTCTGCCTCGTCCCAAACAACAAGAAAGCCAGCATAAGCATACCGAGAGAAAGAGGACAAGCTATGATTTTCAAATGTTTTTTTCCAGCCCACAAAAATTAACAGCTCAACAAAAAATTAAATACATAGTTAACGGGGCAAAAAAACAAGATATCCGGATACTGTTGCCGGCTAACTTAATTTATGAAGAGCCCTTAATTAAGATAAAGAAAATAAGAATTTCCCAGAAAGATGCAAAATATAAACTTCAAGAAGGATATTTGGATATATTTTTTCTTCAGGACCTGAAAGAAGGAGAAGAGGTAGTACTTTTTATAGAGTTTGAAGTAGATATATCCCGAGGAAAGGAGCGCTTTGGCAAAACTAAGAATATGATCCTGCTAACCAATTGGTATCCTGTGGTAGCGCCTTTTAATGAAAAGCAAGGGGATTGGTGTACTTTTTCACCTTCTCGGTTTGGAGACCCGTATTTTTATGAGAGTGTACATTTTTCCGGATATTTTCTTATAAATAAAGAATGGCAAGTTGTATCGCCTTTGCTTACAAAAAACAAGGAGCACGACAATAAGTATAATATATATTTTTTTGCTACTAAGGAGCCGGTAAGGGATTTAACATTTGTTGTGGGAAAGAACTTTAAGTGCGAAACAATACAGAAGGATAATTTAGAAATAGCTTACTATTATGTTTCTCCCAGGAGAGACATTATTAGAAGGGCCCAAGATGTATTAGCTTTTTATGAAGAGATCTATGGCAAATATGGGTTAGATAAATTTCTTTTAGTTGATGTACCTCTCCAGAATTTTTGGGGAACAGAATACTCGGGGATGGTATTTTTGAGTACCCTTAAAACTGTAGGGGCTAGAACCATCGCTCATGAAATAGGTCATCAATATTGGTATTATGCAGTAGGTACCGATCAGTTAAATGAACCGTGGATTGACGAATCACTGGCTACGTATTCATCTTTATTATATTTGGAACAACTTTATGGCTCTGCTTATTACGAAAATGAAATAGCCTCCCTGAAAAAATTCAATAAAAGTTATGGGCTAGGGGCTTTAAGTGTGTATAAAACAAATAAAGAGTATAAAGATGCAACATATAGAAGAGCCTGCCTTTTTTGGGATTATATAAGAAAGTTACAAGGTAAGGCTAAGCTTTATCAAGTTTTGCAAAAAATTCAAAAGGATTACAAGGACAGAATCCTTTATCATAACGATTTAATAAAGATCATCAATGAAGAATATAAGGGAGATGTTACTAAGGAGATCTTGGATAAATTATATGCTACGAAGTGAGAGCTCATTTAATTTACTTATGCCGGTATATTAGAATGAAGATGTTTTACAATGGAAGGCCAGTAGTCTAAGGCTGTTTCGGCTAATACGGGATCAAACTGAATCCCTTTATTTATCTCAATTTCCTGGAAAGTTTTTTCTAGAGATAGGGGAGAACGATAAGGTCGATGAGAAGTCATGGCATCAATAGAATCACAGATAGCTATGATTCTGGCCCCTAAAGGGATTTGCAGTTCTTTAAGTCCATAAGGATAGCCTTTACCATCCCACCGTTCATGATGATGTAAAACCATTACAGCAATGCTTCTTAAATGCTTTGATTTACTTAAAATATTGTAACCTATTTCTGGATGACGTTGAATTTGAGCCCATTCATGGGGAAGGAGGTTACTTTTTTTATTAAGAATTTGTTCAGGAATACCTATTTTACCAATGTCGTGAAGATGAGCGGCGATATGTATTTCATCAAGTTTATAACCCGTAAGGCCAATGGCTTTAGCTAGATCATAAGACATATCACCCACGCGGGTAGAATGTCCTTTAGTGTACAGATCTTTAGCTTCTAGTGCA
>JAHDSB010000050.1 GCA_018433015.1 Clostridia bacterium
ATCATGAACTACCATAGTACGTTGATAATCGGCATTTGTATATTTTATAGACCCAGCAGCAATATCTGGTTCACTTGCTGGAATTGTTATTTTTCCCGTGGTGTAGTCTACTATTGCACTAGCAGGTAAACCGGTTATTTCTGTAATAGGTTTGCCCAGCTCTATTACTGTATCCGTACCATTTGTATGACTAATTGTCTTCTGTGAATCATAGCAACTATATACGGGGTTAAAAGTACCATCAGCTTCAGTTGCCGGTATAGTAATTGTGCCTGCTGTGTAATCAATTACTGCAGTAGCAGGTAAGGTTGTTGTATCAACATTTTTTAGTAACCCACCAACATTCAACACTGTGTCTGTTCCAGTTGTATGGACCATTTCACCAGTTTGACCATTTGCCTCTTCATTGGAATCTATATTCTTCGCAAAATCAGCAAAGCTTGTTGCTTTAGGTTTACAGGAAGAGAATTGAGCCAAATTTAGAGGTTCTCTACTCTCTTTAAGTTTCCCTGTATCAGGATCTAAGAGATATCCTTCTACAATCATTCCGTTAGATGTGTTGTAGAAGTTTTTGTTTGTATCGAAATCAAAGTTACCAGCACGGGTATAAAATACATTGTCACCATTTCTCAGGATAAAGAACCCTTCACCCTCGATGGCTAAATCAGTGTTTTTTCCTGTAGATTGGGGGCTACCAGGGCCATGAATCACATCTATAGATGATAGAGACATCCCTAAACCAACCTGCATGGGGTTAGTTCCGGCTCTACCGGATGTGGGGTTGGATGCTCCCCTCAAGGTCTGACTCAACATGTCCTGAAAGGTAACTCTGCTTTTCTTATAACCAGGTGTATTAACATTAGCAATGTTATTACCAATAACATCCATGCGAGTCTGGTGATTTTTTAAACCAGAAACGCCGGCAAAAAGTGAACGCATCATTGTAGCATAACCTCCTAATTTTCCTTCTTATATGCGGACCAGATCTGTCATTTACTGGTCCCGGGCTTCCTCCAAGAGGTCCAGCCCTTTAATTTATCACTGCGCTGTCAATATTCGTAAAAACATTTTCTTGCCTGTTTTGTCCATCTACTGCAGTAATTACTGTTTTATTTTTAATGCTAACGACAAAAGCCAAATTATCCAGCATTATTAAGGATTCTTTACACCCTTTAGCCTGAGCTTTATCAACAGCTTCTTGTAATCTTTCCAGATGCTGTTTGCTCAAGGTAATGTGTCTTGCATCCAAGCGTGCTTGAGCATGTTTGGAAAACTTAATATTCTGTTGTTGCAGTTCTTTCTGCAACACACTATCAAATGCCGTACCTTTGTTTACAGCCTTTTGAGGCGTAGTAACGGGTTTACCTATAGGCTGTATAGGTTGAGGTATTATAAAAGGCTTATGTACCATACTACCACCTACTTAATTTCCTTGATTTCGCTTATGGGCACTTCATCTTCCCCAACAACAGCTATAAAGGCTCCATCCTTCTGTTTTACAGCTTGTACAACTCCAGTTTTTTCTTCATCTTCAACAGAATAGCTAACCTCTTTGCCTAATAAATTCATACCCGTATTAAAATTATTGTAACCCATCACCTGACTAAAAAGTTCCGCCAAGATGAGGCCGCAGTCACTTTGGGTCTCTACCATGGCCTGCAATCCGTTTTCCATAGTTTTATTTAAGTTTTCCATCTGTTCTAAGCTTGAAAACTGGGCCATTTGCGAGATGAATTCCCTATCATTCATAGGATTTATAGGATCTTGGTTCTGCAGCTCAGTTACTAAAAGTTTGAGGAATTCATTTTTACCTAACTGATCATTTTTCTTGGTAATTTGATTTTCATCCGTTTCCTTCTGCTGAGTATCGGCAGTCCTTGATACAAATCTGTTTGTTACTTCATTGATTCCCATTCTTTTCCCTCCTTTAGGCCATATAGTCTACTGAACCAGAGGCAATCAATCCTTGCACTCCCGTTTCATGAGCTAAATCGTCTTCACCATAATAATCTTCAATATTCCAAGCCCCTGTGTTTCTATAACCTCTATTCTGTTGCCAGTGAGGTTGTTGATGTTGTCCTTGATCCGTAAACTGTCCTGCCAATTCCACATCAACTCGTCCATATTTTATACCTTGTTCTGCCAGGGATTGTTTCAACTGTTGAACGCCCTGTTCGATTATGGCTCTGGCGCTGGCATGCTCTGCTAAAATCTTAACGGTAACAACGCCTTCCTCGGCACTTAATTTGACAATTGTTTTACCCAGTTCCTTAGGCTCTAGTTGAATAGTAATATCCTTATTATCATTTCTACTATCTAAGAGTTTAACCTGTGATTTGACGAGTTCCGGTAACTTTTCAGGTAATTCTTTGACATTCATTTTTGTTTCAAAGTTTTTAGAACCTGTTACTTTCATTCCTTCATCATCTGTTATTTGGAACATATTAATTTGGTTTAGGGATATTTCTTTTTTCTCTGGAGTTGTCAGGTCCTTCCCCTCTTCCCCCGGCACTTGCTGACTATCAATTAATTTACCTTCTCCTGGTTTAACCTCAGTTTTATTTATCAGTATATTTTCTGGTTTTGTTGCTTTAATCTCTTGAGCTTGTAGTTCTGGTTTGTTTTTTACCGGATCTTTTAATGCTGTAGTTTTTTCGTCTAGGCCTTTATTATCAATAGCTACATCTTGCCACTGTTTTTCCAGCTTTAAATCTGTTTTATTGACTTCTTCAGCTAATACAGCAGTCTTTTCCCCTGTTTCTAGTCCCTTAAGCGCAACAGTATCCTTAGTTATTACAGTCTGCTGTATCTCTTGCAGAGAGGCTGCGGCCTTCTGGAACTCTACTTGTTGCTGCACCACAGCTTCCTTTCTTTCAGGAGTTCCTACCACACCTTCCATATTCAACATGGTTTGCTGAAGTTCTTCCGGAAGAATTTGTTGCAACATACCGCCTTGTACCTTACCTCCTGGCGCTTCCTGTACTTCACCTTTTATTTCTACTGGTACAGCAGTATCCGGCAAGATGATATTCCCTGCTAATTCAGGCGGTATAGCTTGTATATTGGGACCTAATAGAGCCATTAGAGCATCTACAAATTCTCCCTTAATATCTGTTTTACTTTGTCCTTGTTTGGCTGAAGTTTTTAAACCACCTTCGGGACTAGGCAAACCCTGTACTTCCATACTTTTTCACCTCCCTTCCAAGTTTGTCTATTATAGGTTATGGATATTTTATTTTGTTCCCAGTAATAGCTGAGTTATTAGAGCTGCCCTTTGAGAATCCATGCCTGACAAGATCCGTCCCGTCTGCTCTTTTTCTAATAATGGTAGAATCTTCATTACTGTATCATCATCCAGATTGTTCATAATTTCAACAATAGCATCGGGTTTCATCTCTTTATAATATTTTGCTAGCTCTTCTGCACTAAGCTTAGCCGCTTCCGCCTCTTCCTTATACGCCCTAAGTTCCATTAGTTCTTTTTGCATCTCACTTATTTGCTGTAAAGATTGGGTCTTCTCATTCTCCAAAACCACTAACTTTTCCTGTATTTCTTTGAGTTCTGCTCTTAATTTTTTATTTTCTTCTTCAATAGGAGATACTGGAACTGTTTCAGGCGTTTCTTCCCCTTCACCCTGATCCTCGTTTGCTACTAACTTCTGAACTAAGGGCACTTTGGCAGCTACAGCCTTAACATCTATAAAGCCTGCGATATGGGCAGCCCATATTCCTCCTATTAAAACTGCTATTAAACACAATATGATTAATTTTACTGAAAAAGTTTTTTCCTTCATTATCTAAACCTCATTTAACTGCGGCTGGCTAATTCATCAAGAGCAGCCTGTTCTAATTTATCTTGCTCGTATAAGTACTTATGATATTGCTTATCTTTAAGTTTCTCAAATATTTTCCGTTCTTGCATGGCTTCTATCAACTTAGCACGAGCTGTCTCCAACTCTTCTCTTCTCTCCATAATTACTTGTTCTTGTCTTACCAGAAGATTATTCAGATATTGGGAATATTCATAGCACATTTTAATTTGATCGATAGACACTATGCCCTTTAATTGAGTCTTTTTTTCAGCATTTAAGCGAGCAATTTCTTGGGCTATTTGCACCTTTCTTTCTTCAGCTTGATGCAATTTGATAGTACATTTGCCCAGCTCATCCAGTTGCATCTTTTCTTTATATACCTTAAGGCGCATTAGACTCTCTAACCTAAACCTAAACATTTTTTATTCCTCTTGATCTCGCGTAATATTATCGTACAATTCCTGTAGCACGCTGCATGTCTGCTCATATTGCCAACTTTCCTTTACTTCTTGGCAAAGAAAGGCATTTATTTCGTCAATATATTTTATTGCAAGATCGATTTTTTTGTTGTTGCCCTGTTGATAGGCACCTACATCAATCAAATCTTTAGCTTCTTGATAAACCGCCAACAGTTCTTTTATTTTTTTAGCTGCCTCATTATGTTTTTCCTGAACTATATTGATCATTACTCTGCTGATACTATTTAGTACATCAATAGCAGGATAATGGCCAAGAGCAGCTAGTTTTCGCGATAAAACTATGTGACCATCAAGAATACCACGGACCGCATCGGATATAGGCTCATTAACATCATCACCATCAACTAAAACAGTGTACAAACCCGTGATACTACCTTTATCTGATGTACCCGTCCTTTCTAACAAGCGGGGCAATAAGGCAAATACAGAAGGGGTATAACCTTTAGTAGCCGGGGGTTCTCCTACTGCTAATCCCACTTCACGCTGAGCCATGGCAAATCTGGTCACAGAGTCCATCATCAAAACAACACGGGAACCTTTATTACGAAAATATTCTGCTACCGCCGTGGCTAAGAATGCCCCTTTAAGCCTCACTAATGCCGGTTGGTCTGATGTAGCAACGATTACTACGGATCTTTTTAATCCTTCTTCTTGCAGGTCTTTCTCGATGAATTCCCGTACTTCCCGGCCTCTTTCTCCTATCAGTGCAATAACGTTTATGTCTGCACTGCTTTCCCGGGCGATCATGCCTAGCAATGTACTTTTACCTACGCCACTGCCTGCAAATATACCCATCCGCTGTCCATTACCACAAGTCAACAACCCATCTATAGCCTTAACACCTAAAGCTAATTCCTCTGTAATACGCTTTCTCTTTAGAGGATGGGGCGAGTAATAATCGAGAGGATATTCATCTTCGTAGACTATTTTCCCTTTATCATCTAAAGGTCTTCCTAAGCCATCAAGAACGCGTCCCACTAAGTGAGGTCCCACCTTTACTCTAAGTTCCCGACCACTAGCTGTTATGATATTGCCGGGAGCAATACCTTGCATATTACCTAAGGGCATTAGCAGCGTTTTATTTTCCTTGAACCCCACCACTTCCGCAGGAATATTTTCTTTCTCGTTATTTATGTAAACTAGCTCACCTATCCCAGCCTTAGGCCCATTAGCATGAATTACTAAACCAACAATTTCGCTAACCTGACCTTTAAAACGAAGAGTACGTGCATCTTTAACAGCTTCCTGTAATTTAAGATAGTTCAACATGATCTGCCACTTCCAATATTGCTTGCTTTATTATATCTAGTTGTTCTTCTATTTTAGATTCAATAAAGCCATTTTCAGTTTCCACAATACAGTCGCCCGGTTCAATACCAGGATCTTCCACTATTTGCATTTTATCGTGGGGTAATTCCGGATACTGTTCGCGGTAATTGCTTAAGTACGGAATATGTAAAGGATTGACCTTGATGGTAATTCTCTCAGCAGCAGTAATTTGCACTATAACCTTTTTGATCACTTGTGCAATCACTTCCGGACGATTTTCTACGATTGTCCCTAAGATTTTTTCCGTGATAGCAACAACTAATTTAATAATTTCATTTTCTTGCTCTGCCAGATACTTTTCTTTAGCACCACTTAACACGTTAAGCAACGCTTCCGTTTGTTGACATAGCGGTCTCAAATCCTCTTCTACTTGTTCTGCTGCTTTTTTATACCCCTCTTCATAAGCCGCCTGATAAGCTTCTTCTTTGATTCTATTACACTCTTCTAAGCTTGCCGTTTTAATAGCTTCTGCTTCGAGTTTAGCTTCATCCAGCATTTTTTTTGACTCCTGTTGTGTTCTGGCAAGCTGGTTTTTTATTTCATCATCCAACTTTTGCTTGATTTGGCACTCCCTTTTTATATCTTCGGCAGTATTATAAAGCGCCGCATCTTGCTCTTTCCCATATTCCTTTGCGGAATCCCCTTGGAAATTATATTTGTGATCTTCTTTAATAACGAAACGAGCTTTTATGACATTAGACAATTAGCTCATCACCTCCGCCGCGGGAAATAACAATTTCACCAGAATCTTCTAAGCGACGGATAACATTAACGATTCGTTGTTGTGCATCTTCCACATCCCGTAACCGCACGGGGCCAAGAAATTCGATATCTTCTTCCAGCATTTTTGCAGCACGTTTGGACATGTTGTGTTTGATCTTTTCTCCCACTTCATCACTGGAACCTTTGATCGCGAGAGCCATGTCTTTACTATCAACCTCACGCAGCACCAATTGTATGCTCCTGTCATCCAATCTAATAATATCTTCAAAGACAAACATGAGTTTCTTAATTTCTTCAGCCAAATCCGGATCCTGTAGATCAAGGGTTTCCATAATGGTTTTCTCCGTTGATCTATCTACTTGATTCAAGATATTAACTATAGACTTGATTCCGCCTGCACTAGTATAATCTTGTGTTCCAATGCTGGTAATCTTTCTTTCCAAGATACTCTCTACTTCCTTAATAATTTCTGGGGAAGTTCTATCCATAATCGCTATACGTCGAGCTACATCGGCCTGAGTTTCTGCCGGTAAAGCCGATAATATAGCTGCCGATTGTTGGGGATCAAGATACGAAACGATTAAAGCAATAGTTTGGGGATGCTCACCCTGTATAAAGTTAAGCAATTGACTGGGATCAGCTTTCCTTAAGAAATCAAAAGGTTTTATCTGTAAGTTAGAAGATAAACGATTTATGATAAATAACGCCTTTTCATTACCTAAAGCTTTTTCTAATACCTGTTTGGCATAATCAACCCCACCCTGTCTAATATATTGTGAAGCCATATATAATTGAGAAAATTCCTCTAGAACCTTATCTAAATCTTCCGCTTTAATAGTTCGTACATTGGCAATTTCTAAAGTAATTTGTTCTATCTCTTCGTCACTAAGATGTTGCATGATACTTGCTGATTTTTCCGGTCCTAGACTAATAATCAACATTGCAGCTTTTTGCCGACCTGTTAATTTCATGCTATTCATTACACATCACCCCTACTCTTCAATTAGCCAGGTCTTAACAACCTTAGCTGCTTCTTCAGGGTTACTCTGGGTCAATTTTTCTACCTGATCACGCATCGCCTTTTTCTCTGCAAACTCTGGGGACATAGAGGTATTAAACTCAAATTCAGGTTGAGATGCTGCAGTTTCCGTATATCCTACAAAAGCACCTGTATCGGTCTCTTCCTTCCGTTTTTTACGAAGTAAATAAACTACGGCTGCAATTAATAATAGCAACACCAAACCTGCTATACCCATCTGTATGTACCGCTGTCTCGCCTGTGCTCGTTGGCTGTCTTCCATAGCCTGTTTCATCCCATCATAATATTCTGTATTAAAGGCCATCCCTACCACTGACACCTGATCTCCCCTGGTTAAGTCTATGCCAGCTGCACTACTTACAGCTTCTGTGATTTTTTCTTGTTCCTGCGGAGTTAACTCTCCATCTACTAAAACAGACAAAGATATTTTTTCAATCTTACCCGGCGCCCTAACTTCAGACTCAACAGTTTTACTAACATCATAATTTCGTGTGCGATCCGTCAATTCATATTCGCTTTCTCCTGTATTACCAACACTTCCATAGCTAGGCCCCCCCATATTCGTATCTGCAGGGTTCCCTCCGCTTTGCGTTCCCATCCCTTTAGAGCGTTCTTCTTTAATATGTTCGTTAGCAAGAACAGATTCCCCATAGGTTTCTTTGTGGGATTCGTACTTATCAAAATCCATATCTACATTGGCCCTTACTACGGCTTTTCCATGACCACGCATTTTTTCCAGCATGCTTTGCACAGATCGTGCCAAATCTTCTTCATATTCTTGCTTTAAAGCCAACTGGGTAGTAGATATTCTAGCAAAATCTATACCCTCATCTTCTGCCAAGCCTTCAGAAAGTAAATTTCCGTTAACATCCATAACCGTGACATTTTCCTTTTTCAAGCCCTCTACGCTGTGGCTGATAAAAGCCATGATAGATTTCACTTGATTAGGCTTTAGCTTCGCATACGGTTTAAGTCTTAAAAGTACCGAGGCCGTACTCTCTTCTTGCTCCTGAATAAATAAAGAAGGTGCTGGCAACGCAATATGTACTCGGGATTCTTCTACCTCATCCAGCTGTTCTATAGTCCTAGTAAGTTCTCCCTGCAGTGAAACCAGAAATCTTACTCTTTTATCAGTATCCGTCTCACCAAAGCGCGTCTCGTTGAAACTTTCAAATCCTACTACACCACTCAAGTTGACTTCTTCAGCCATGTCTAATCTCAATTGATATTTTTGATCAGCCGGTACGAATATTGTTCCTCCTTCGTCTCCTAGCCGATAATCTACTTTTTGTTCTTTTAATTTTGTCGCTATGGCACTTGCATCTTTGGGTTCCAAATTAGTATATAGGGGTTCCATTGCAGGTTTATTTGCCACTACAATAAATATAATAATTCCGATTAACGTCAGCGATGCTGCACCAATTACTGTGGCTTTTTGCCAAGTTGCAAACTTTGTCCACATCTTTTTAAATTGTTCTTTTAACTGTTTCCAAAAACCCATTATCTCACCTCAAGGTCATACCTGCATTCTCATAATTTCTTGATATGACTCCATAACTTTATTTCTGATTTGCAGGGTCAATTGAAATGCTAAACTGGCTTGTTCTGTAGCTAATATTACCTGTTGCAATTCGACATTTTTTCCTACAGTGTAAGCACTGGCTAACTTTTCCGATTCAATTAAACCACCATTAACTTCATGTAACGCTTTCTTCAACATATCACCAAAATCTTTATTCAACTCATGGGCCGACCCTTTGTCGACTGTTGTATTTGTTGTTATTGGTATTGTCAGCTTATTATTTATTTGCATAATCTATCACCTAACGACCAATTTCTAAAGTTTTCATAAAGATATTCTTCGTGGCATTTAACGTTGTAATGTTAGCCTCATACGCCCTGGAGGCCGTTATCATTTCAACCATTTCTTTCATTACATCCACATTAGGATATTCCACATATCCATCACTGGAAGCATCAGGATGCTTAGGGTCATATACTTTTTTCGTAGGCGAAGGGTCCTCCATGATTTTCACTACCCTAACCCCTCCAGATGACAATTCCTTTTCCTGAGCCCGCCCCAGAGCAGCCTTAAAACTAGTGGCACTCCCTTCATCAGGAGCCAACAAAGCAATCTGCCTACGATATGGTCCGCCTTTAGCAGTACGTGTTGTATTAGCATTGGCTATGTTAGAGGAAATAACATCCATTCTCAATCTTTCCGCACTAAGGCCGGAAGCGCTTATATTCAGCGAATCAAAAATATTCATTTGCTATCTTCTCCCTTCATTAATAGAGTTCCTCAAGATTCCGATTTGGGAAGAGAGGAGTCGTGTTAATCCGTCATAATACAAATTGTTCTGCACCAGATGAGTAGATTCAATGTCTACATCCACGTTGTTTTCATCATTGCGCAAAGAAGTATCTTGTACCTTATGTACTTTAATAACGCTTTCTCTAAGTTCCTCATTTGATAGGGTCTTATTTCCTTGCTCCTCTAAGGACGCTAATTTTTGTGCCAATGCTCCTTGAAAACTAACTTCACTTTTCTTATATCCGGGAGTATTAAAATTAGCAATATTATTACTTATTACTTTATGACGAAGCGCGCTGCCATCCATGGCTACTTCCATTAAATTAAACAACTGAGTTTTAAACACCATCTTATCTTCCCCTCGTATTTTTTTACACAATTTGCGAATAATCGTCAAATAATTACTAAAATCTTTATTCTAGTTTGCTTTAAAAATTCCTTTTTCTAATTCTATAATTAAATAAATATTAACTATACTTTAACTAATTAGTATTACAATATTATAACATAATAAAAAATTGAGACCACAATTAAATCTGTAGTCCCAATTTTTGTGAGATCTTGTAGTGTTTTCAAATACAAACTTATTTTAGTTTGTTTAATTCATCGAGCAGGTTTTCATTAAGTATTCTGATATATGTTCCCTTCATACCTAATGATTTTGATTCAATTACTCCTGCACTTTCAAACTTTCTCAGAGCATTTACTATAACAGAACGCGTAATACCGACTCTATCGGCAATCTTACTGGCAACTAACAATCCCTCATTGCCTTTTAACTCAGCAAATATATGTTCTATAGCTTCCAGTTCCGAATAGGATAAGGTACCAATAGCAATCTGTACAGCAGCTTTACGACGAGCTTCTTCTTCAATGCGTTCTGCCTTAGCTCTAAGTATTTCCATTCCAATTACTGTGGCTCCATACTCAGAAAGAATTAAATCTTCATGAGTAAATTCCTTGTCGAATTTAGCCAACAACAAAGTTCCTTGTCTTTCTCCACCGCCCATAATGGGTACAACAGTTGTAATTTTCCCATCAAAAAGGCAGCCTTGTTCACTAGCTACTCCAAAAACACATTCCTTAGGATTCTTTTTTAAATTAGCCTGGGTTTGTGTGATTCTCAGTAAATCTTCATTATAGCTTTCCGGAAACCTTTCAGTTTTCGTCACAATATCTTCAATCACTCCACATTGAAAACCATCCATAAAGGCATAACCAAGGATTTTTCCTCGTCTTCCCACAATATAAATGTTGGAGTCGATTAAATCACTGAGGACTTTGGCCATTTCGGTAAATTCAACTGGGTTCCCGGCAGTTTTTTGTAGCAGCTTGTTAATGGTACGAGTCTTTTCAAGTAATGTTTTCATATTGTATCCTCCTATTATTACAAGATAAAACGACTTAAGTCTTCATTTTTTACAATGGATTCCAGTCGTTCTCTAACATAATTATTATCGACAATGATATGTTTGCTTTCAACATCAGGTGCTTTAAATAATATGTCCTCTAGTAACTTTTCTATAATGGTATGCAATCTTCTAGCACCGATATTTTCTGTCTGGTCGTTTACAGTATACGCAATATTGGCGATTTCATCAATAGCATTTTCAGTAAATTCAAGCAAAACCTCATCAATTTTTAATAATTCTGTGTATTGTTTTATCAAAGAGTTCTGGGGTTTCGTTAAAATCAACTTAAAATCGTCGCGACTTAGGCTTCCTAGTTCCACTCTGATAGGGAAACGCCCCTGAAGTTCAGGTATAAGATCTGACGGTTTAGTAGTGTGAAATGCACCGGCGGCAATAAATAATATATAATCAGTTTTAATGGGTCCATATTTGGACATTACCGTAGAACCTTCTACTATAGGTAGTATATCGCGCTGCACTCCCCCGCGAGAAACATCTGGTCCATAGTTTTCTTTACCTATAATTTTATCAATCTCGTCCAAAAATATTATGCCATCTTGTTCGGCCCTTTTTACTGCTTCGTTAATAACTTGTTCCATATCTATCAGCTTTTGAGCTTCTTCCTGGGTTATTATCTTGCGCGCCTGTTTAATTGGTACTTTTTTCTTTTTCTTCTTTTTAGGAAAAAGATTGCCAAAAAGGTCTTGAAAATTCATTCCGATTTCTTCAAAATTGCTTCCTGCAAAAAAATCTAAATTTGTTGTGGCGGAATCTTCTACTTCAATTTCTACATAATCTTCATCTAATTCGCCTTTAAGCAACTTTTCTTTTATTATTTCTCTCTGTCTATAAATGCTTTCTTTGACTTCCGTTGTATCTTCCTGGGTTTCAGTAGAAGATGTATTGCCGAATAGTACATCAAAGGGATTTTTCCCATAACTACTTTTTTTATGCTCCGGCACCAAAATTTCTACCAGTACTTCATCAGCTTGTTCAGCAGCTTTTTTTTCAACTACTTGTATTTTTTCTTGTTTTACCATTCTGATAGCTACTTCTACGAGGTCTCGCACCATAGCCTCAACATCTCGACCTACATATCCTACTTCTGTAAATTTACTGGCTTCAACTTTGACAAACGGGTAGTTCATTAATTTCGCCAATCTACGAGCTATCTCTGTTTTTCCTACTCCCGTAGGGCCAATCATTAGTATATTTTTGGGCATAACTTCTTCAGAAAACTCTTTAGGTAAACAATTTCTCCGATAGCGGTTTCTTAGAGCTATGGCAACACTTTTTTTAGCATTTTCTTGACCGATAATGTATTTATCTAGCTCTCCTACGATTTCCTTAGGGGTCATATTTTTTTCCATTACATATCACCTTTTTTTAAACTTCTTCGATAGTAATATTGCTATTCGTATAGATGCAGATTGATGCTGCTATTTCCATAGCAGCTCCGGCAATTTTCTTAGGTGGAAGATCTGTGTTATATAGTAATGCTTTAGCAGCTGCTAAGGCATATGGTCCTCCCGATCCAATGGCCGCTATTCCGTCATCAGGTTCAATAACTTCTCCCGTACCGGATATTATCAAGAGATTATCTGCATCAGCAGCTATCAACATGGCTTCTAAATTTTTTAGGCTCCTGTCAGTCCGCCAGTGTTTAGCTAATTCCACAGCTGCCCGCGGTAGATTTCCGTGATATTCTTCCAGTTTTTTCTCCAACTTTTCAAATAAGGTCAATGCATCGGCAACAGAACCGGCAAAACCTACTACAATCTTATCTCTATATAAGCGCCTTACTTTTTTAGCACCATGCTTCATTACTATATTTTGCCCAAAGGTTACCTGCCCATCACCGGCAACAGCCACCTGCTGTCCTTTTTTTACAGCTACAATAGTAGTAGCATGTAGCAAAACCTTTCACCTCTTTTTCTCAAGCCCTGGGATGTGTGTGGTTATATACATCCAGGAGCTTTTTATTTGAAACATGGGTATATACCTGTGTTGAGGATAACTTTTTATGTCCTAATAACTCCTGAACAACACGCAAGTCAGCTCCGTTATCTAAAAGATGAGAAGCAAAACTGTGACGGAATCCATGAGGGGATATTACTTCCCTAGTTTTAGCCTGTAAACAGTACTTTTTTACAATATTGCGTACCGATCTATCAGTTAATCTACCACCTTTTTTGTTTAAAAAAAGAGCAGCAGAATCATTTGCATTCCATTTTGGTCTTACTTCTTCCATATAACGTATTAGCGCCTCAGCAGCCATTTTCCCTATTGGTACTATTCTTTCCTTGTTCCCTTTTCCTAAAATTCTAACATATCTTAAAGCTAAATCAATATTTTTTACATCTAATTGAACTAACTCGGATACTCTGAGGCCCGCTCCATATAAAAGCTCTAAAAGAGCCCAATTACGGAGCCCGGCTGCTTTATCTTTGCATGATTGCCGGAGAACATCTGCTACTTCTTGCTCTTCCAAAAAACGCGGCAATCTTTTAGGTATTTTGGGAGTGGAGACTTTATCCAAAGGATTTTTTTGAATTATTTGTTTCTTTAATAAGTAGCGGTAAAAACTTTTTAAGGCTGCTAATCTACGAGCCAGAGTGCTTTTAGCCAGGCCTTTTTGATTTAGATGTACTAAATAGCGCCTGATCAAACCATGATCAATATCTTCTATGTTCAAGGAAGTAAGATCATACTTCATTTCTTGCTCTAAAAAACAATAAAAATCCAAAAAATCACTATTATAGGACTTTATTGTTCGAGATGACATATTTTTTTCGCTTTCCAAATATACAAAAAAACTATCGACCAAGGCTGGTAAGAGCATTTATATCACCTATCTATATTAACAGCTTCCACTTAACGATTTCATCCAAAGCCCGTTGGGCTATTAATCCATTTTTTTTACGTTTATCTTTTATCTTCTCTGGCCAAGGGGGCATTAAACCAAAAGTAATATTCATAGGCTGAAAATCCTTACTATCACTGTGGGTAATATAGTGTAATAAGGAACCCATAGCACTAGCTCTGGGAGGAATCACTGTTTCCTGATGGTTTTGTATCTTAGCGGCATTAATACCCGCCACTAAACCGGAGGCAGCCGACTCTACATAACCTTCCACTCCCGAAATCTGCCCTGCAATTAAAAGATGGGGGAACTTTCTTAGTTGGGTGGTTTCCTGCAATACACGGGGAGAATTGATAAAGGTATTGCGATGCATTACTCCGAATCTGACAAACTCAGCCTCTTCCAAGCCTGGTATCA
This sequence comes from Clostridia bacterium, assembly GCA_018433015.1. GTDB lineage: Bacteria > Bacillota > Peptococcia > DRI-13 > SV3-B141 > SV3-B141. Next base: position 14,388 of record JAHDSB010000050.1, read on the forward strand.
TCCGGAATACTTTCTTTTGTTCGCCCCATTTAAGTCTGGTCTGGAAACCAACAATATTAAATAGAGTACCGTGAATATTGTCTTTACGCAGCTGTACTACAGCATATGGTCTTTCACCTGTTCGGGGATTTTCTAATCCTACCGGTTTCATAGGTCCAAACAACAAAGTTTGAGGTCCCCGTCTTGCCATTTCTTCAATAGGCATGCAACCTTCAAAATACATTTTTTTCTCAAAATCATGTGCATTGTATACATCAGATGCAAGCAAAGCTTGATAAAAACTCTCATATTCCCCTTTGTTCAGGGAGCAATTCAAATAATCAGCAGTTCCTTTATTGTAACGGGAAGCCCAGTATGCTTTAGCATAATCTACAGATTCACCATCTACGATAGGAGCAGCTGCATCATAGAAATACAAAAACTCTTCCCCCGTTAGTTTTAAAAGTTGCTCCGTTAAAGAATCGCTGGTAAGAGGGCCCGTTGCTAAAATAGTTGTTCCTTGTGAAGGAATTTTTGTTACTTCCTCACGGACAATTTGAATCAAGGGATGTTTTTCTAGGGATTCGGTTACTCCCTTAGCAAAGGCCTCTCTATCAACGGCCAACGCCCCTCCCGCCGGCACTTGATATTTATCAGCACATGTCATAATCAGGGAATCTAATTGTCGCATTTCTTCTTTTAATAATCCTACAGCATTTTCTACATTATTAGCTCTAAAAGAATTGCTACAAACAAGTTCAGCGAATAAAGATCCGTGATGAGCTGGTGTCATTTTTTCAGGACGCATTTCAAAAAGCTTTACTTTAATTCCTCGTTGCGCAATTTGCCAGGCCGCTTCACTACCAGCTAAACCTGCTCCAACTATTGTTATATATTCCAAATAGATACCTCCCTGGTGGCTCAATCATCTGTTTTATTTTCTAGAGGCATACGGAAACCACATTCTTTATTCGAGCATAACAGCTCTTCTCCTTTTTTCTTGCTTCTTTTGATAACCATATAACTATTACAATGGGGGCACTTTTCTTTAGACGGCTCATCCCAGGAAACAAAGTTACATTTAGGATAGTTGCTACACCCATAGAATTTTCTCCCTTTTTTAGACCACCGTACTACAACTTTTCCTTCTCCACACACGGGACAATTACTACCCGTTTCTTCTAAAATAGCTTTAGTGTTGCGACATTCCGGGAAACCCGGACAAGCTAAAAACTTACCATATCGCCCTGTTTTGATAACCATGTTTCTCCCACATTGTTCACATATTTCATCTGTCTCTTCGTCAGTTATTTCTATTTGTCCGATTTCTTCGTCTGCTATTTTCAATTCTTCCTGAAAAGGTTGGTAGAAATCTCTTAGAACTTGTTTCCAGTTAACTTCTCCTTCTTCAATATCATCCAGTTTATTTTCTAAGTTAGCCGTAAACTCCACGTCTAAGATATCTTGAAAATATTTGGTTAACAATTCTATTACAAGGGTCCCCAGTTCCGTAGGATAATATTGTTTTTGTGTTCTTTTTACATAACCCCGGGAAACTATCGTTGCTAAAATTGGCGCATAGGTACTAGGTCTTCCTATCCCTTTTTCTTCTAAAGTTTTAATTAAAGTTGCTTCAGTATAGCGGGGCGGCGGTTGGGTAAAATGCTGCTTGGGTTCTAGTTTTTTAAGTTTAACCTCTTCTTTTTCCACCAAAGGAGGTAATAAATTTTCCTCCTCTTTTTGTTTTTCATCTTGTCCTTCCGTATAAATCTTGGTAAATCCCGGAAACTCCATGATTGAACCTGTAGTTCTAAAAATATAGTTGTTTACTTTTAAATCAACAGTAGTTACATTTATTACGGCTGCAGCCATTTGAGAAGCTATGAAACGTTCCCAAATTAACTTATATAGCTTATATTGATCGTTTGAGAGGTATTCTTTGATTTTATCTGGTTCTCTATTAATAACAGTTGGCCTTATACATTCGTGGGCATTTTGTGCTTTACCTTTATTTTTATACTCCCGAGGTTTCGTAGGCACATAATCCTTACCATGATTTTCTTCAATATGCATAACAGCTTCATTTTTAGCTTCTTCGCTGACACGCATAGAATCGGTACGAATATATGTTATCAAACCGACGGTTCCTTCTGACTTGCTCAAATCCAGACCTTCATAAAGTTGTTGAGCTATCATCATTGTTTTTTTAGCAGTAAAATTTAATTTTCTATAGGCTTCCTGCTGTAAACTGCTGGTGGTGAAAGGGGGCGGTGAGTTTCGCTTTTGCTTGCGCTTTTTAATGCTATCTACATAAAAAGGATTATCACCAATATCATTAATAATTTTATTTATCTCTTCTTCATTCTTAATTTCGGCTTTTTCTTTTCCAATTTTATGCAATTTGGCTTGGAAATTTATTTTGTCTTTCATTAATTTAGCAGTTAAACTCCAATATTCTTCCGGTACAAATTCATTTATTTCTTGTTCTCGGTCACATACAAGCCTTACAACTACCGATTGAACACGTCCTGCACTTAACCCTTTCTTTATCTTGCGCCATAATAGGGGGCTTAAATTATACCCCACTACTCTATCTAATACTCTTCTGGCTTGTTGAGCTTCCACACGACTTATATCTATTAATCGTGGTTTTTTCACAGCTTCCTTGATGGTTTTTTTTGTTATTTCATTAAATTCTATACGGCAATTTTTCTCATCAGGTATCTTTAAAAAGTGCTGTAAGTGCCAAGCAATAGCTTCCCCTTCTCTATCAGGGTCAGTTGCCAATAGAATTTTATCACATTTTTTAGCCGCACTTTTAATTTCCTGAAGAAGTTTTCCTTTGCCTCTAATGGTTATATATTTTATTTTAAAATCACTTTCTATATCCACACCAAACTGACTTTTAGGTAGGTCACGGACATGTCCCATGGACGCAATTACAGAGTAATTTCTTCCTAAAAACTTACCTATTGTTTTTGCTTTGGCCGGAGATTCAACTACAACCAGTGTCTTATGCAATATTATCACCTCAGAAACGCTAACATTAGTTATATTCTTATATAAAATTTACCTGGAAGCTGTTTTATTAAACCTTTAAGCTCTAAATTTAGCAAAATCCCATGAATATCAGAGGAATATTTATTTTTCTCAAGCAGGGTATCTAAGTGCAGGGGCTCCCAAGACAACTGCTTCAGAATCTCTTTATCCTTCTTAGTAATAGAATGAACTTTTCTCTCTCGTTGTATAAACATTTCTTGTTGATATTCACAACCCATTTCTTCCAGGATATCAGCAGGGTATAGCACCAGCTTAGCACCATTCTGTATCAAACGCAAAGGGCCGATGCTATTAGGGCTTGTGACGGGACCAGGTAAAGCAAAAATATCTTTTCCCTGTTCCAAAGCACAATCACAAGTAATTAATGAACCACTCCTGGCTTTTGCTTCTATTACAAAAACCCCAGCGCTTATACCGCTAATAATTCTATTGCGAATAGGGAAATTCATATTCACAGGGGGTGTACCTGGTGGAAATTCACTTATAACTAAACCTTTATCACATATTTGGCTAAATAACTCTCTATTTTCTTTGGGATATAACACATCCAACCCCGAACCCAAAACGGCGATAGTATCTCCATCTTGTTCCAGAGCACTGCGGTGAGCCATGGCATCAATGCCACGAGCTAAACCACTAGTGATAACTAAACCTTGGCTTGCAAGTTCTCCCGCCATATAAAGGGCTTGTTTTAAACCGTAAGCACTAGCTTTTCGCGCTCCCACCATGGCAAGGGATTTCCTATTTAATAATGAAATGTTACCACAATAATAAAGGATACAAGGAACATTAACAATTTGCAACAGCAAATTAGAAAAAGAAGGTTCTAATCTAGTAATTATTTTGATATTTTTTCTATTTAATTCGTCTGCTAAACGTAAAGGATCTATTTTTTTCTTTGCAAATTGAAACTCATCCCATAGTTCATCGGTAATATCAAGCTGTTGCGGTTTGAACTTGCTTTTCCATACTTCTTCCCAGGAACCATATAACTCATAAAGAGCTAGAAAAATTTTATTTAAACGAAGTTTTAATATTTTATGTAATGCCGCACCATAATAAACGTCAATTACTCACACCTCCTTTTGTTATGGTTCGCGTGTAAATTTTAGAATCCTTCTTAATTTAATGTATTTTCTGGATTTTTATATTTGCAAAAAAAGATAGCTGGCCTTAAAACAAGCAAACCAGGCTATCTTTGCTTTCTTGTTTAAAATTACATCTGGCTTATAAATCAACTGATTCTCCAGGTTCTAGGACTTTTCCCTTTAAAGAGTTCTTCCTTAAATTATCAACAAACTTGTTAGGGTCCTGCTCAATCACAGGGAAAGTATTGTAATGCATTGGTACATTAAGCTTAGCTTGTAACATTTTTGCTGCTATTAGGGCATCTTCAGGGCCCATTACGAAATTATCACCAATAGGTAAAAGTGCGCAATCTAAGTCAAACATTTCCCCTATAAGTTTCATATCCCCAAACAATCCTGTATCACCAGCATGATAGATTTGCTTGTTGTCCATCTCAACCACAAAACCGCAAGGATTACCGGTATAAATAATATTTTCTCCATCTATTACTGCGGAACCGTGCCAAGCCGGAGTTAGTTTAACTTTACCAAACTCAAAATTATATGCTCCCCCAATATGCATAGGATGAACCTTGGCACCTTTAAACTGACAATATATTGCCAATTCATTAGGAGCAATTATAACAGCCCCTGTTCTTTTTGCTATATCCACAGCATCTCCCAAATGATCTCCATGACCGTGGGTTACTAAAATATGTGTGGGATTTACATCAGCAGCTTGTATTTCACATAAAGGATTACCAGTAATAAAAGGATCAAACAAAATATGATATGTACTGTTGGTTAAACTGAAACAAGCATGACTGTGATAAGTTAGTTTCAACATTCTCATCACCTCATTTTTCCTTTTATTATAAACTTTAGGAAATGTCTAGTCAAATATTTAACAAAGATCTTTTCCTCCTTTAATTATGTGTGATTCCACTGGTATAAGATTCTAGTGTATTCAACCACTGATAAAAAATTTCTTGCTGCCTCCTCTTTTTTTCCTTTTTAATACACTCTTCCAAAAAGGTTAACTGTTCTGAATCAAGGTATGAAATTTCTCTTCTTAAATCAGCGGTCCTTTCGCTTTCGTGAACAATTTTAATCATAGTTACACCTCTTCCACTAATTACTTAATTTACGGACATAATATCATAAACTACAATTCGACAAATTATGACTTCTGCCTTTAAGAAATTACTGGCATTTTATTAACAAAGCGGTTTCTAATTTAAGAAACCGCTTTGTTATCTAATCTTGTTGTATTTTATTGATAATTTTTATTAGTATTTGTAACGCCGGCTTGCTGCCCTATCTGCTTCAAGCTGGAAGTTGTTCCAGCCAATTGTTGTTGAGAACTTTGATATACGCTGGGGTCCATAGTTGAAATATCAGATAGGGAAGAAGTTGTTCCCATAGAAGTCTTTCCCACGTTGCTAGCAGCGCCACTTATACTACCAGATGTTGAACCCAGAGCTCCTGAGGAAACTCCGGCTTGTTGACCGATTTGCTGTAAAGAAGGGCTGCCTTTTCCTAATTGATTTTGCGAAGCCAAATAGGTATCGGCATTCATTGAGGCAATATCCGATAAAGGAGATTGGGCTCTAGCTTGGAAACCCTGACCTCCTGCCTGGTACTGTTGGCTACCCATCTGTGTTCCATATTGTTGAGCACCCATTTGAGTCCCGTATTGCTGACCACCCATTTGGGCTCCATACTGCTGTCCACCCATGGTGGAGCCATATTGTTGTCCGCCTTGCATAGAGGCACCAGCGCCGTAATTTTGTGGAGCACCTGCAAACTGCATGGCATTCTGATATGTATCAGGACTCATAGTTGCTTGGTTAAATAAAGCGTTGGATTGTTGTGGATATCCTTGTCCTGCCATCATTCCCATATTGGCTCCACCGGTGCCGTAATTTGCTGTTTGTCCATATCCGTATTGTCCTGTCATACCGGTCATATAAGTGGGACTTGGAGAGTACATTTGTTGACCGCTTATATTTTGTAGATTTGAGAAGCACTCCTGACTAATTTGTTGAATTCTTTGAAGTTGTTGAGCAGCATAGGAACTTTCTTGTGCCATTTGTTGTACCCGTTGTTGAGATTGCTGCATTTGATTTGCTAACTGCTGTATAGCGCTGAGTTTTTGTTGAACCTGTTGAATTTGATTACTTAACATTAATTAACCTCCTTCATATGTATTCCAAATTTATCTTGTACTTCAGCACTAATCATTATTCAGGTATATTTTTCCAGGGTGTTTGATAAATATTATTCTGTTTTCACCAAGTTTCTGTCAATGCAAAATATTGTTTTTAATAAATAATCTTACTATCCCAATAAAAATAAAACCCATCGTAGTTAAACCACACCAGGAATAAATATTAAAATATAGGGGCATGGTTTTTATTAATTCCATAGTATGGTGGGATGTTGTGAAGTCAACAACTTCCAAGAGAGATGAACGAAATTCTTGATATCCACTTAAACAAAATAATAATACTAATCCCCAGGTAAAAATATCAATTATCCTGATAGGAATAGAAAATATAAAAAGTATCTTATCGTACCATTTCCACATCTTTATACTAATAAATAACGCTAGACTGATATTAAATAATAAATATACATAAAAAATAGCACTCGGCAGTTGAAAAGCCAGAGAATTTGTTGCCAGGAGTTTTAATAAATATAAATTCATTACTAATATAATTGTCAGTACAAAGTACATTTCTCCCCCTCTTTCTTTTTCATATTTTTTATCACTTATCGCATTGACAATATTAATAATATATCTTATAATATACAGGTGCAACACAGGGGTATAGCTCAATTGGTAGAGTAGCGGACTCCAAATCCGTTGGTTGTGGGTTCAAGTCCTACTGCCCCTGCCATTATTTCGTATTATACACCTTTTCGAGGTGTTTTTTTTATACTTTTTTGTATGGGAAACATTACATAATAAAAAAAGGGAGCATATGCCCCCTTCGTTTATAGTAGTAATTTATTTCTCGTTATTTTTAGTAGTTGCCGTTTCAATTATGGTTTTAGCAACCTGTTGAGGTACATCTTCATAATGTGAAAATTCCATTGAGAAACTACCGCGACCTTGGGTGATGGATTTTAAATCAATAGCATAACGATACATTTCAGCTAGGGGAACATGGGCTTTTACTACTTGCCATTTATCTTGGGGTTCCATTCCTAACACACGACCACGTTTGCTATTTAAGTCGCTAATGATATCACCCATATATTGATCAGGCACTTTTATTTCAACGCTCATATAAGGCTCCATTAGAACCGGATTAGCCTTTTCTATACCTTTCCTAAAGCACATACTAGCAGCGATCTTAAAAGACATTTCCGAAGAATCTACATCATGATAAGATCCATCATAAAGAGTAACTTTAACATTTGTCACTGGATAACCTGCTAAGATTCCTTCCTGCATTGCTTCGCGTACACCTTTTTCTACAGCAGGATGGTAATTCTTGGGAACAGCTCCACCAAATATGGTTTCATCGAATTCAAACTCATTATCTTTTAGAGGCTCGAATCTCAGCTTAACATGACCATATTGTCCATGACCACCCGATTGTTTTTTATGTTTATATTCATATTCCGCCGTTCCTCTGATTGTTTCACGGTAAGGTACTGTAGGGGTCTTGGTAGTAACTTCTACACCAAATTTTCTCTGCAATCTTTCCATAATAATATCCAGATGCTGTTCACCCATTCCTGTAAGAATGGTTTCTTTCGTTTCAGTATTTTTTTCCAGTCTTAAGGTGGGATCTTCATCTAACAATCTATTTAAAGCGTTGCCCACTTTATCTTCATCATTTCTTGATTTTGCTTGAACAGCTACAGAGTAAGTAGGATTCGGGAAGATAACACCTTCTTCAGCAGTAGTCTTGCCCTTAATACCTAAGGTATCACCCGTAGTAGTAGCTGCTAATTTAGCAATAGCAAAGATATCCCCCGGCTGGGCTTCCGTAACATTATTTTGGCTTTTACCTCGCATAACTAGCAGAGGGCCGTAGCGTTCATCTTTATCTTTATTAACATTATGAACTGTGGTATCGCTCTTCATAACGCCTTTAAGAACACGGATAAAACTCAATTTTCCTACAAAAGGATCAGCTAATGTTTTAAAAACAAGGGCCGAGAGGGGCTCTTTATTAAGTTCTTCATTTTCAGCATCAACAACTTCCAAAGGAGACGGTAACATATTAATAACTGCGTTAGTTAAAAGTTGTACACCTATGTTTTTAAGGGCAGATCCACAATATACCGGAACGACTTTAGCATTTTTCACACTTGCTCTGATGCCTTTATACATTTCTTCATCTGTCAAAGGTTCGCCTTCTAAATATTTCATTAGCAGATCGTCGTCCCCTTCGGCAGCAGCTTCCATTAGAGCTTCTCTATACTGTTCTACCTCGTCTTTTAGCTCTTCCGGTATCTCTTCTTCAATAACATCCTTGCCCTTGAATTTATAAGCTTTTTCTTTCAGAATATGGACAACACCTGAAAAATTTTCTTCACTACCAATAGGTAAGGTTATAGGCACTACCTTTTTGCCAAAACGCTGTTGTAAATCATCAAGGGCTCTGTTAAAATTAGCATTTTCCCTGTCTAACTTATTGATAAAAATGATTCTTGGCATTCCCGCTTCTTCTGCTACATCCCAGTGTACTTCTGTTTGTACTTCTACGCCAGCTACTCCACAAACAACTAATACCATTCCATCTACTGCACGCAATGCACTCTTGACTTCTCCAATAAAATCCGCATAACCTGGTGTATCCAGAATGTTGATCTTATAATCCCGCCATTCTACGGGAGCAAGAGTTGTACTTACCGTTACCTTCCTTTTGATCTCCTCTGGCAAGTAATCTGTCGTGGTTGTACCATCATCAACTTTGCCTAAACGGTTAGTATGTCCTGCATTATATAAGATGGCTTCAGTAAGAGAAGTTTTCCCAGCACCTCCATGAGCTAAAATACCCACGTTTCTGAGTTTATTACTTGAGTATACTTGCAATACAAGCCCCTCCTTTTTTGGAAGTATTTTTTTCAACGTTTGCCAGCGGAATAAGACAAAACGTATTGATGCTTATGTATTTATATTAATCATCGAATAAAAAAAATCCTGCTTTTTGTTAACGATAATTTAACACTAATTTTACGTAAAGTGAAACTTCCCTCAGAGGAAGTCTTTTTTATTTCCTCTGATGGTTAGCTGAACCAATCAGGGAGTTACTGTCTGTTCTCTTTGATGCCCTTTCAAACATATTACAGACAGTTATTGCGTGGTACAGTGAAACTTCCTTCAGAGGAAGTCTTTTTTTATTTCCTCTGATGGTTAGCTGAACCAATCAGGGAGTTACTGTCTGTTCTCTTTGATGCTCTTTCAAACATATTACAGACAGTTATTGCGTGGTACAGTGAAACTTCCTTCAGAGGAAGTCTTTTTTATTTCCTCTGATGGTTAGTTGAACCAATCGGGATGTTAGCGTCCGTTGCCACAACTATCACTTAATTTTTACGGACGCTTTCAACGCGGTACAGTGAAACTTCCTTCAGAGGGAGTCTTTTTTTATTTCTCGCATTACCTATTATTGCCAGTTATTCGCCTTATTACTGTAACATTTTAATTTAGATTTTGCTATCTTATGATGATATTTTCCGCTCCACTTACATACTTATCTTTAGGTATATAATGTGGAGGTATTATAATGGGTAAGCAGTCATTCCTGAAAGGGGCCTTTATTCTTGTCTTTGCAAGTTTTATTGTCAAAATACTGGGATTTTTGTATCATGTTACAATTATCAGAATTATTGGTACAGAAGGAATAGGTATTTTTAATATGATTTACCCCCTTTATACTACTGCTTTAGTACTAACTACGGCCGGTCTTCCTCTGGCTATATCTAAGTATGTGGCAGAAGAAACGGCTTGTGATGACAACCACTCCGCAGAAATATTGTTGGGTAAAGCCTTGGCCATTCTATTAATTTTTTCTTTAGTGGTCTCCCTTTTTCTCATTGTATTTGCTCCTAAATTCCTGCAATATCTTTATGCTGACCCCAGAGTTACACCGTGTTTTTTAATTCTCGTACCCTCCCTGCTATTAGTAGCGATTTCCTCTGCCATAAGAAGTTACTTTCAGGGCTTGCAAAATATGCGACCTACTGCTTTTTCTCAGCTCCTGGAACAAATAATACGATTCATTAGCGGCATTTCCTTGGTCTATTTCCTCTATCCCTATGGTTTAACGTTATCGGCAGCGGGCTTAGCTTTAGCCATTCTGTTAAGTGAAATAGGAGGTTTTATTTACATCCGTAACCTTTTCATAAAAACTTCCCAAACAAAAAAGTTTGTAGTTTTTCCCACATGCAAGGATTTAAAAAAACTATTAGCTTTCGGCTTACCTATTACCATAACTCGCATAGTAATAACTCTAACTACTGTAGCAGAAGCAAGTTTAATTCCTCATCAGCTAATAACTGCCGGTAAATCATTATCGGAAGCTACAGCTTTTTACGGGGAATTATCAGGTGTTGCATTAACTCTTATATTTCTACCTTCTACATTATCTTTTTCCCTCTCCACTACTCTGGTACCTGCAGTTTCCGAGGCCCAAAGTAAAAAACAGAGCAAATTACTAAAACAGCGTACTACAGATGCCCTGGGCGTTACTATTTTGGCAGGAATTCCTAGCGCTATAATATTATTCTTATACGGTCCCACTTTAGCTCAGATCTTGTTTAAAGCTCACCAAGCCAGCTTTCTTATTCAGATCTTATCTACAGGCAGCATCTTTCTCTACATATCCCAGACAGCCTCCGGTATTTTACAGGGGATAGGAAATGTTAAACTTAATTTCGCTACCACTCTACTAGGAGGATTAATGCGTTTAGCAGGAATTTATTTTTGGGGTAGCGATCCCCAGTTGGGAATTTTCTGTATAGGCATTAGCTATGTCGTTGGTTTTGTGGTTTCAGCCCTTTTGAAAATCATTATTATCAAAGTAAAAACGGGTTTTTCCCTAGAAAAAACTTTCTATCTACGGCTTTTTTTCGCTAGTATTCTACTTATCTCGCTTCTCTATTTAACAGCTTCTATGGTCCAGGGTAGTATTTTGTTCCTGCTGGGTAATATACTCTTTGCCCTTGCTTGCTTCTTCTTTTTTATGGTATTAACAGGTGATAAGTACAGTAGGCTGATTTTTCAACAATTACTTCAGTTAATAAAGCGTACGTAAAAAAAGCCTGCTAACAGGCTTTTTATCTTTCTATATCTTTGTTTTCTATACCCCACTCTTGAACTTTTTCTATAATTTTATAATTAGTCAAATCAAAATGCAGCGGTGAAACAGATATATAGTTTTGCTCCACGGCGGCTATATCAATATTTATATCCTCATATCCATGGGGAACAACCTTACCGGTAAGCCAATAATAGATATTTCCTCTAGGATCAACTCGTTTATCAAATTCATTCTCATACTCGCGTATTCCTAATTTAGTTATTTTTACTTCTCTAATCTTATCCTTATCAACAGCAGGCACATTAACATTTAACAAGGTACGTTCAGGCAAAGATTGTTGGTTTTCATACATGTACCGAGCTAACATTAGTGCCATATCCCCCGCTAAAGAAAAGTCACAGGACTCATAAGAAGCTAGGGATACTGCTAAAGATGGTATTCCTAAAATAGCCCCTTCTATAGCTGCTGATACAGTACCGGAATATAATACATCCGTACCTAAGTTAGGACCTTGATTAATTCCGGAAATAACCAGCTTACAATCGCTACAAAACTCATTTATGGCTAACTTGACACAATCGGCAGGAGTTCCTGATACCGCCCATGCTTCTTTAATACCCGGAAAAGACATTTTTTTTACTCTTATGGGTTCAAACATTGTAATACCATGGCCTATGGCGCTTTTCTCCTCAGAGGGAGCCACCATGATCACATCCCCCAGTGACGTCATTTTCTGCGCCAATTCCTGAATGCCCGGGGCCATAATTCCGTCATCATTTGTTACAAGAATTTGCATTGTTTCCTCCTGTCGATCCCCTTTTAGAATTCATAAATGTTAATATTACAGGTATTTGTTTCCTTATTTTTTCTCAGACCCAGCATTACTTTTTTATCCTTGAGATTTTTGTTTAAAAAGTCCACTACCTTATACATATCATCATAGTTACTAAAATCCCGGGATGCAATTAATACTAGTTTGTTTTCATTTTCTGTTTCAGAATTCATAATATCCCCCTATTTTATCTAGACATCTTATATTTTCTTATATATTCTAACACAACCTTTTATTAATCTAAACCCAAGGATTTATTATAATATTCCACTGCTAAGGTTTTTGCTCCCAGCTTCTCATATATTTCAGCCAGAGAAGACCAATATAAGCTGTAACCATCAGGATTTTCTTTTATCTTATGTATAATATCCAGAGCTTCCAGAAATTTATGCTGCTTTTTGAGACAACATACTAGATTATATACAAGGTTAAGATTTTCCGGTTCTAAAGCCAGCCCACGATAATAGTAGTCTTCCGCCGTAGTATACTGATCCATTGTTTCATAAATCCAACCTATATTATTTAATAGATCGGCATCATAAGGATTTATATAGACCAGCTCTTTTAATATACGATAAGCTTCCTGAATATCTCCACATTTTGAATAAAGAGTAGCTAAATTTAAGCATATTTCTTTATTTTCAGGTTCCAAGGTTTGGGCTTGTTTATAATAATTAATACTCTGTTGATAATCTTCTAGCTTACCATAGCAAAATCCTATATTCATTAAAAGATCCACATTGTTATTATCTTTAATTTTCTTGTACTCTTCGATGGCCTGGTGATAATTGTTATTTTTAGTTAAAAGCAAGGCATAGTTATAGCGAATCACTTTATCACAAGGTTTTATATCTACAGCTTCTTTACTGCATTTTAGGGCTAAATGGAGTTGATTTAAGCCACCATAACATAAGGCCATATTGTTCAAAATATGAGCATCAACTGCTCTTATTTCTATACATTTTTTAAAATATGGCAACGCTGCTCTGAGCTCATCTTTTTTTAGTAACATCTCTCCCTTAGCTAACAGAGCTTCAAAATACTCTTCTTCCGTACTCAAAACTTTATCGTATAATTCTTCTGCCTCCTCGGTGTTCCCAATTTGCTCTTCTGCCTTACCTAACCAAAACAAATATTTAACCTTATTTCCCCCTTCTTGGTGGGCTTTTAAAAATGCGTTATAAGCTTTATCCCAGTTATCCATTTTTCCATGTAATATTCCCAGGGACCACCAATCATCATCAAGGGCTTCCCCCCGTTGGATAAGCTTATTTATAACTGTTATTGCTCTGGCATTATCACCGATTTTATGCAATAAATAAGCAGCCCCTCTGAGACACTTATTATATAAAGTAATACTTAATGTCATGCTAGTAACCTCCATTTCTTCATATCTACTCTTCTTATACTTTCAACGAAAAATTTACATTTCCTTCCATATTTTTAAATTATTATTAGTTTCATATTTTTCAACTTTAGGCATATTGATATGTTAAGAAGTCGATGGAGGTGACTTTGCATGAGGCTAATAAACAAAACTCCTTCCACAAGTTTACAAATAAATAGTATTTTCAAAGGTGTAGTGTGGGCTCTTATCATTACTATTATGCTAGGTGTCTTGTTAAGTCTAATATTACAATATACTCCCCTATCAGAAGGACTTCTTTCTGGCTTTTCGATTTTTATTTTTTTCATTAGTATGCTTCTGGGAGCCCTTATAGCAGCCCATTCTGCAGGGTGTAAAGGATTATTTCACGGATTATCAACTAGTCTATTATATTTTGTTTTAATGATAGCTGCCGGTTTACTATGTGTACCTACAGCAATATCTCTGGGTTTTGCCCTAAAGAGATTTTCCCTTTGTTTGGTTTCCGGTGTAGTAGGGGGTATTATTGGTATAGGTCTCTCAACAAAATAGGGTCCTTTCAACTTTACATAAAAAAAGAAGTGCTAAAAATAAAAGCACTTCTTTTTTTATGTTATTTAACAACTTTTCTTAATAATTGCTTGAGAAAGTTCGGTGCCCTAAAAAAATAAATTGCTTTGATATCTTTCATGGTTATCACCCTCCGCCCCTCATTCTCACCATTTATTTTATTAAATTAATTTTGAAAGGTGACTGTTTCCTGGAAAAAAACCAAGCCATAGCACCTATTAAATTCCAATAGACCCCTTCAACCAAGGTTAAATTAAGTAAAACTAAAAAACTATACGCGAAAAAACCAGTAATCATACTTAATTTAAACTTTTTGGTAATTATAAAGCTAACCACTATCACCGTCATTATTCCCTGAACTATCTGGGGGCTATATGCTATGATAATCCCTCCCAGAGCTAACCAGGGAGTGTAAAATAAACCCCGACAACGGTGAACAGCTATTATATTACCTATAACATATAAACCACCTGCAATATAAGAGTAGTGATTACCACACATGGTCAACAACAAAATACCCCAATAATATCCCTTCAAGAAACTGATAAAGAAAGCTCCCCCAAAAAGCCAAATACTCTTGGGTATGCACAATAAAAGCCAACCCTCATGGTCATAACTTAGATTACAACAAATTCTGTTTACGGATACTTCTTCATTTAAAATATAACCGGTCAAAATTGATAAAAAAGAAAAAAAGATCATAAAAAAACACTCCTTGTCCACTACATATATATGCAGGACAAGAAGTGCTATGCAGACAAAATTCTTTATTATCATTAATATTTGGGGACTTTTATATTGCAAATCATTAAATAAGATAGAACAATAGATGCAATCGGATAAAACATAACAGGCAATTTATTAGATAATAACACAAAAATAGCCATTAAAGGTCCCGCAAAGGTAATTGGTGTTCCAATGTAATAGGTTTTAATATTTAAAACATTAAATCTTGCTAAACGAATTGCCCCACATAAAGCAAAAACTAGCGCAATCACAATGCCACCAATACCTAAAACGTTTAAAACTGCACTATATGTCAAGATAGCTGGTGCTATTCCAAAAGTTACAAGATCCGCTAGAGAATCTAATTCTTTACCAAAATCTGAGGATACTTCCAAGCGACGAGCAACTCTCCCGTCAACACTATCAAGTACCATCCCAAAAAGAATAGCAATAGCTGCTTCTTTATGATTTCCCTGAAGCGTAAATAATAATGAGATAACACCAGATATTAGATTTGACAAAGTAATAATATTAGGAATCTGTTTTTTCGTGTTCATTTGATAACCTCCCGATGATGGTCTTACCCCCCTTAACTTTAGTACCTTTTTGAACGTTAATTTGCGAATTCTTAGGTAAATAAATTTCTGTGCAAGAACCATATTTAATTAATCCGAATCTTTCCCCCGGCGTCATTTTGTCGCCTTCTTTAACCCAACAAACTATCCTTCTTGCAATAAAACCTGTTATTTGTACAACCATTAAGGCCAAATCAGGATTCTTTTCACTCCTGATTCCCACATAGTTTCTTTCATTTAAGTTAGAGGCATGACTTTTGAAAGCAGGGAAAAACTTACCTGGACGATAAAACACATATTCTACAAGTCCTGCTATAGGACTTCTGTTTACATGTACATTAAAGATGCTTAAGAAAATGCTCACTTTTATGGCAGGCCCTTTTAAATACTTATCTTCATTGACTTCTTCCACCGACAATATAACACCATCAGCAGGGGATACCACATCATATGGCCCTGCATCAACTTGCCTTTCCGGATTTCTGAAAAAATATATTGTGAATATGGAAAAGAAAGCAGGTATAATAGCCCAGACAGAGCCAAAAATTATATATACTAAAGCGGTAGTGATAAGACCAACACCTACAAAAGGAAGAGCATCAGGTAAAATGATGCTATTTCTTCTGTTCATTAATCAAGTTTCCTCCTCTCTTATGCCTTTTTAATTTTACCACCTTTTCTCTTTAGATAAAAGAATATTTATTTATCCATGTCAAAATTTGCAAGCCATGATCTTACCTTTTCAGATAAATGTAGTGTATTACCAGCTAGATATTTATTGTGAGGCAAAGAATTGATAAAAATTTTCCCATATCGCTTGGAGACTATTCTTTTATCCAAAAGAACTACAACACCCCAATCATCGATGGTCCTAATTAATCTACCATAACCCTGCCTAAATCTAAGTACTGCTTGCGGTATGCTGTAACCATAAAAGCCATCTTTACCTTCTTTTTGAAACTCTTCTATTCGCGCCTCAACAATAGGTAAATTAGGGGGAAGAAAAGGTAATTTTACTATAATTAAAGTAGTCAAGGATTTGCCTGGTAGGTCAATTCCTTCCCAGAATGTGTTAGCTCCAAATACAATGGCATTAGGATTATTCTTAAGCTCATTAATTAAAGTATTCCTCCTACCATTAACCCCATCGGCAAACAGTTCCAATCCTTGTTGTCTCAAAGGGTTCACCAGCATTTCATAAAGTGAACGTAATTGTTTATGGGATGTAAATAAAACTAAAGAACCTCCCTGAGATACTTTCAAAAGTGTCAACAACGACTCCTTCACGGCCCTATTGTAGTGCTCTTCTCTAGTTCTAGCAGGCTCTGGTACACTGGTATCAACTAGTAGCAATGACTGTTCGTCGTATAAAAAAGGAGATGATATTTTTATAGTATCTACCAATTCTTCCGGCAACCCTAGTTGCTCAATAAAAAATTTGAAATTACCATTTACACTTAGCGTTGCCGAAGTAAAAACTACAGACGTTTTATTGTTAAACAAAGACTCATAGAATAAATCACCTGTCTTTAAGGGGGTAATATTAAGGCGCAAATCCCTTCTATTGCCGTCTTTTTCCATCCAATAAACTTTATCTTCTTCTTGATCAGCGGCGAAAAAACATCTTATTAAGGTTTGGTTAGCCTCCATCATTACTAGTGTTGTCCGTATATCCTTTAGGGAATCTTCTCCCTCTCCTTGCTTTGTATCTAGTATATTATAAAGATTTTTTAAATACTTAATTAAATCACTCAATTGTACCACCAAATTTTGGAATATTGTTTCCAAATGCTGCCACCAAACTTGATTTTTTGTATTGTTATTAATCCTTATATGTTCGGTAACCTGATTGTTGAGGTAATAATCAGCTAATTCTTGCTCTGTACCATTTATTTTTTTGATTACTGCTTCTATACTTATTATATTATTTTGTATTTCTTTAGCTAATTCTTGGTTATTCTCTTTAATTAGTGCTATTTTATTTTTGAACAATTGAACTATACTATTTCTTTTTAATAAATCACGCTTTCTCTGCATTTGATTAACAGTTTTACGCAGTTCCCGTAGAGAAAAACTTTCACTAAATTGTTTTGTTCCTTCTTCCTCTAAATGATGGGCTTCGTCCACGATTAAATATTGATACTTAGGAAGTATAGTTTCGCCCATCTTAACATCAGACAGTAAAAGGGCATGATTAACAATAATTAAATCAGCATTCTGGGCCTTTTGTTTAGACTTATGGTAAAAACAATCTCTGTAGAAAGGACAGTCTCCTCCTAAACAATTTTCGCTGGAAGAAGCCAGTTGGGAAAAGAGTTCTGATTCTCCCTGTCGCAAATTAACACTATCCCTATCTCCCGTACCATCTTGCTCCATCCACGTTGTAAGCCGAGCCATTACTATTTTTTCCTTCCAACTTAAGCCTTCGCTATTTTCTTTAGCTGCCTTCCACTTGTATAGGCAAAGATAGTTAGCTCTTCCTTTCAATACTGCAGCTTTAAATGTAAAATTCAAAGCTTTTTTTAAGAATTTAATATCGCTGCGTAAAATCTGTTCCTGTAAGGCAATAGTATGAGTTGCTACAATAACTTTATCCCCTTGAGCAATAGCCCAGGTCAAGGCGGGAACTAGATAAGCTAAGGTCTTACCGATTCCTGTACCTGCCTCCACAATTAAAAAGCGCTCCTGGCTAAAATTCTTGGCTACTGCTCTAAGCATTTCTAACTGTTGGTTTCTCTTTTGATAAGAATTAATTGCTGACGCAATACTGCCGCCCGGCATAAACATTTGCTCTAATGAATCAATATCCCAAGGAATGGAAAAAGTACTTTTTTTCTCTTCCTCTCTATCTTCTTCACCATATCCTGCCGTTAGTCTCTGTGTGAAATCATAATTTTTTAAACTATCCTGGAGCAGATCTTGAAAGAATATAGCCAATCCTTCCCTAGTGTTTCTCAAAAAGTATACTATCTCTTCCAAAGTGCGAAGAGGTAAATTTTTAGCTTCTTCCAACAAAAATGTAAAAAGCTTTTCCAAGGCTTCAGCATCAGATAAGGCCCTATGAACTTCTTCCCTCCTACCGATCAAGGTTGTAACTAAATGATTTAAACTATAGGAAGTCATCCTGGGACATAATATTTGAGCTAATTCCAATGTATCTAAATAATGATTTGGTAAATTGTAACCTACGGCAGCTTGAAGAAAAGTTAAGTCAAAAGTTGCGTTATGAGCAACGATGACCTTATCCTTTAATATATTTAACAATTCGTCCTTTATTTCCGAAAAAGCTACAGCATTTTTTACCATACTATCAGTTATTCCTGTTAAACGGGCAATATCCTCCGTAAGCTTCTTGCCAGGATGTATCAGGTGATTAAAAGTAACTTTTTCTCCTTCTTGGGAGTGATAAATTAACGCAACTTCTATAATTTTATCACTATTTATATCAAAACCCGTCGTTTCTAGATCTAAAAATACCAAATCATTAATTTTCATGATACCTCACTAACCGTTGACATGCCCATGAGAAAAATAATAGCATGTTCCCTTTAATTCATTCCAATAAAATTTTTCGCACTCTTCCTTACTCTTATTAACATATACCCAGCGATAGCGCGCTTGTTTCAAAGCTTTAATAGTTTCTAGAAACATATCAGTAAAGTGATAACAACCTTCACAGCCACCTATTTTTTCTTTTACTATTCTAGCTATCCCTGGTTTTACCCTTTGTCCCACAAGGTCTTGAGCCTTTTTCTCCACATCCTTACAGATATCATTTGGTGTTCTCATCATATATATTTTAACACTTTTTATCTGCAAATCCTGTAAGCCAGCACGCATTTCTAATACCATTTCGTGAACTGTATCTACTAAAGTAGTACGAGCAAATAAATCGTCATCTACTTGTTTAACACTACAATTTTTAGTACGATCGAAAAGATACAATGATTTTTCCTCCTTATGCCATTAAAGTTTGCATTATTATATTTTAACAGACTTAGCATCATTAGCCTATACTTTATACTTGTACACCTATTTTTTCTGTGGCAAAATAATGATACGAGGTGAAACAAATTGGATCTTAAAACTATGCAAAATGAAGTTGACTCCTGGATCAACCAATTCGTTGAAGGTTATTGGAAACCGACAAGCATGGCCTTATGTCTTGTTGAAGAGGTTGGAGAATTAGCTCGAGAAATTAACCATTTATATGGTGAAAAAAAGAAAAAACCTGAAGAAGCAGAGACTGATTTAGAACTGGAATTAGGAGACATTCTTTTTATAATTCTCTGTTTCGCTAATACCCACAAAATTGATTTAGATCATGCCTTTAAGCGAGTAATGGAAAAATATAAACAAAGAGATACTAAACGTTGGACTTTAAAAGAAAAACCTTAACTTATTAATTATACCCTAAAACTACACTCCTTTGACTTTTCTTTTAAAATAGTTTATACTCTTAGTTACTGTTAGTTTACAAGTGATGATTTACGCCCGTAGCTCAGTGGATAGAGCACTGGCCTCCGGAGCCAGGTGCGTAGGTTCGATTCCTATCGGGCGTACCAGAAAAGATATTTATATAACTCCTGTTCTTTTTAAGAACCAGGAGTTTTATTTTTTATTATGGACAAACAGCCAGATTCTCTATGCCCCTTACTATATTAAAAGATTTAGGTATTGCGTTAGCCTTTTAAGATAATTTAAATACTAGTGAAATAATTATGCATTTACCTAGTGCACCCAGACAAATAAAATTTTTGTCTGGGCGCTAAGGTAAATGCATTTTTTATTATCTTATTATAATCTTCTTAGAAGAGATCATATCATAGTTTCAAAATCATGTTGTCTAAAGGCCTCATAGACTATGATAGCCACAGAATTGCTTAAATTTAGAGAACGGTAGCTGGGACACATAGGAATTCTGAAACAATTGTGGGGATGATCTTTTCTAAGTCCCTCCGGTAAACCTTTCGTTTCTTTACCAAACATCAAATAAGCACCTTTTGGATAGCTTGTATCCGTATAGTTATGGGCCCCTTTAGTCGTTGCTAAAAACAACATTTCCGGATCTACAGTTTTTAAAAATTCCTCCAAGTTTTTATAAACATGAATATCTAAAGTATCCCAATAATCAAGGCCCGCTCGCTTTAAATGTTTATCATCAATAGAAAATCCCAACGGTTCTACAAGATGAAGACTGCATCCTGTTACTGAACATGTTCGGGCTATATTACCAGTATTTGCAGGTATTTCTGGTTCGACTAATACAATATTAAACACAACTCTCACCTTTTTTCTTTACTTTTTCCCATAAATTATCAGGCAAAATCTCTTTTATTTTCAACTCATCATAGTTAGTTTTACCTGTCCACACATTTTCCGGCCAATCTTGGCCTATAACAGCAGGATCATCAGCTTCATGAATAACCAACCCTTTTTCTTGGCCGCTCTCCCACCAAATTCTTACTAATTCATCCTCCCCGGAATTAACAAGATAATCCCTCATTTCACTGGCTTGAGGCGATAATTTTGTGCAAATATATGTTCTGCACACTAAAGGACGAGCCTCATAAATTAAACACTTATGAGTATGAGGATCTAAAAATATACATTTATCTTGGCAATCTCGGGCCAAGGTAATATCAACGGCTCTACCTTCTACTGTAATATATGTGTATCTCTGAAAGAATTGTGGTAAATCTAGGTCGGGGGCTATTTCCCTTTTTAGCCTTCTTACATCAATACTTGTAAGAGGGATCCTCTCCTGACAACAAATATTACAACCCTCACACTGTCCGGTATTACTCCTTAACCTAGTAAACTTTCCCTTAAGTATGTAAGCATCTAAGGCCTTAGTATAATCAGCTATGGTAGCATTATCATTATACAACAACACATCTATTCCATCCAGGTTCTCCCCAGTATACGGAGCTATTTCTACTGCCTTTTTCGACATACCGTCACACCTCCCGATACATTTCTTTCCTACTTCGTGCAATATCATCTCTAATACTAGCTAAGATTATTGTCAGTACAATTGCAACAACCAAAGATAACGAGGTAATCAGCAAGGCCTTAGGAATCCCCCACGTATCTGCAGCAATTCCTGTAAATGATATTCCTAGACCTCCCAAGCCATAAGCTAGCCCCATAGTCATGCCGGAAGCTAACCCTGCCCTAGTGGGCAAGAGCTCCTGCCCAATAACTATAGTAACAGGTATTGTACCGGCGAGGAAAAAGCCAAGTAGACATAATATCCATACCCTAAGTACATGCGAAGAATATAAATAAATAGGTAAAAGTAATAATGATACAGAAAAAGTAGCTAATAACAGTTTTCTTCCACCTGTTCTGGGATAGATATAGCCCATTACAAAACCTCCTAAGGTGCCTGCCAATAGAAAATATGTAAGATTTAAGCCTCCTGCTTGCTCACTAGCACCTTGAGAAACCAGCCAAAGAGGGACAAATACTGATATGGCCGCAATAAGCCAGGATCTTAGAGCCACTATACTACTTAAAACAAGTAGTGGCCTATAATTATCGAATTTAAATTTCTCCTCTGTTTGCAACGTTGTAGTATATCCTGTATGTTCTGAAGAGTTCTTAGCTTTATTTATTAAAACAAACACAATAAAGATAATACCCGGAATCACCATTAAAGTAAGGGCCTTTAAGCCCCAAACGCTAACCAGATATGCTGTTAACGCAGGGGATATGGCAAAACCTAAATTCCCCAGGCTACTGAATAAGGACATTTTTAAGGCTCGATCTTCTAAGCTAGCATTTTCTACAGCTTTAGTAGCCCCCAGGGGATGAAAGATAGCAGAACCAATAGCAGCCAAAGCAACCATTAATATAAAAATAATATAGTTTTCAGCTAAATAGATAAAACACATGGGAACAGCAGTAAGAAGTATGGCAAAATTCAAAGACCATTTTTGAGGATCTTTGTCTATAATAAATCCCAAAAATGGCTGTAAAAAATTTGCAATAACTGATTGTATGGAAACAATTAAAGCTACTTTTGTATTACTAAGTTCCCACATCCCACAAATAAAGGGAAGTAAAGGAGGAAGCATATTGGCATACAAATCTGACCAAAAATGCCCCCATGATACAATTACAGTTTGAAACCATTTTTTATTTTGCACAGAAACCACCTAGATCCTTATACTAATTCTCCTCCAGATAATTATACACAAATTTAATTTAACTTACTATCGATTTTGCCCTATATCACACCTCATTATTGCGCCTTATCCTTCTTCACTTTTTCCCTCTTCCCCATCTTCCCCTTCTTTCTTATCTTCCTCTTCTGCTCCCTCTCCTTTTTTCATTTCAATACTTTCAATCTCGCCTTTAATGTTCATTTCAAACTCCTGACCATCTTTTGTTTTAATCTTTACTACTGTTTTTTTTTCGTCCTCATTTTTACCAGCTTCTTTATCTCCCGGATTATCTTTATTATCTTGTTTTTCTTCACCTTCTGAGCCCTTCTGATTTTCTTTTCCATCCTTGGCTTGCTTTTCTTCAAGCATCTTAATTCTTTCATCTAGTAAAGAAATATTATCTTTGGTAATTGAACGTACAGGGATAAAACGTACGGGAACTTCTTGCACGCCATTAGTAATCTGTTGTTCATAATCCCATGGTTCATCTTTACTTAAATCCTCAGCAGTCTGTACAAGCAATTTAGCTAAGAGATCTGGACGCATATCTATTTCACCTGTATGCTCCTTTTTCTTTAGGGCATCCAAGGCCTGGAGCTCTGTGGCTACTCCGAAGGTTTTTATTTTATCCTTATCTTCACTTTCTTTAACTTTATTAATTACTTCCGTTGTGCTTTCCGCAGCATGGCATAAGATGGCCTGAGGGGCGGGAGTTTTAGCTAAATATTTGTTAACAGTATCACCCACACTGCTTTCCTTTTCAAGTTCTTCTACTGTTACCTTACCAACCCTCTTATCATGCTTTAAAATGTTTAAATTGCCTTGCAGTAAATCCCGGAAAACAGGGTTATCCTGAGGCCCCGTAATTATTAGAACCTCTCCTACATCTTTCCCTGCTAAATTTTCCAACATCTGCTGTGCCTGTATTTCTCCTGTTCTTTCATAATCAGGTGCTAAATAAGCTTCGCAAGCAAAATCTTGGGGTAGTTTATTATAACAAATAACTTTTATACCCTGGCTTTGTAAAGCCTCCAAGCTTTTAGTAATCTCTGAAGTTTCAACAGGTTCTATAACAAGAACTTTTACCTTTTCTTTTACAGCCTTTTGGATATTTTCTTGCTGTAAAGAGCTATTATTCTGTGCATCTAGCCAGAGAATTTCCATTTTCTTTTCCTTGGCTTGTTTATCAACCATCATTTTTAATATTTGATAATCATCGCCTTTTGTATCTGCTGAACTTACTGCAATCTTAACTTTATTGTTGCCTTCATCAAGTTTTGGTTTAGTTTGTGGATTTTGCCCGCAACCCGTTAGTACTGTTGTCACAAAAAATATTACCGCTATAAAATAAGTTATTATCTTTCTCATATCCAGACACCACCATAAGCTTTTCTTAATCTTAGTATGATGAATAATTCTAAAAATATGAGTTAGCTAAGAGTATTAATTACTAGATTTCTTGGGCATTCTAATTAATAGGTAACTTTCGGAATATTATTAAGGGGGGTGATTTATTATGAAGGGATATATTTGTCCTACCTGCGGAAAAACCGGAAAACTACCATCCTTCTGCTGTGGGGAGAGCATGGTGCAACGAGGAATGTATTACTGTGACAAATGTAAGGCTCAAGCAAATTCAGCAGGAGACTGCTGTGGTGCTCCGATGAGACAATTATAATACTTATCTTTTAAAACAAACAAAAGAAGGACCAAAATCTGGTTCCTTCTTTTGTTTACGTGCTACTTTTTTCATCCAATTTATATAAGAATGCTAATATTTCCGCCACAGCTTTATAAAGCTCTGAGGGTATTTCCGTATCAAGTGGCAGTCGGACAAGTTTTGCTACCAGTTCCACATCTTCATAAAGGGGCACATCATGTTCCTTGGCCGTCTTAATTATGTTATCAGCTATCAAACCTTCACCAACGGCCACTACTTTGGGGGCTCCTTGGGTGTGTTCTTTTTCATACTGCAAGGCAACCGCTTTTTTCCGTTCATTCACATGTTTCACCTCAAACCATCAAATCAATATTATCTTCATTATTCTTAACGATTAGAGGTCCCTTCAAGGCCGGGACAATTTCTACAAATACATTACTTCTACTCAATTTTTTGCTTTCCCCGCGCAATATTTCCTCTGTCTCTGATGACTCTGCCCATAATTGGGTATATATCCTCTCATCAATCATTTTCATTCTCGCTTCTATATGCCCTAATTTTTCTAATTGTAGATCAAAACATATTTCCCATATTTTCTGATTATCC
>JAHDSB010000077.1 GCA_018433015.1 Clostridia bacterium
ATTTAACTT
The DNA here is from genome assembly GCA_018433015.1 of Clostridia bacterium. Classification (GTDB taxonomy): domain Bacteria; phylum Bacillota; class Peptococcia; order DRI-13; family SV3-B141; genus SV3-B141. The sequence continues at coordinate 10 of JAHDSB010000077.1, forward strand.
GCAATACATGAAAGAAGCAGCTATGCTATGATAGCTGCTTCCTCTTCTCTATCCACTTCCATTAAACGGCGAAGCTCTGTGCCATTTATTTTTTCTTTAGCTTTTAGTATATTAATTATTCTGGTAAGGGTATCTTTGTTATCGTCAATGACCTTCTTCGTCTTTTCCTCTAAATCCTTTAAGATCTCCTGACAAATAAGATAGTATTCGCTCTTAGGGATTTTCTCTACTGATACCACACCCAGACGGGACAAACCGGTAGACACAATCTGTTCTGTAAGTTGCATAGCTTTTTGAAAATCATTGGCAGCTCCTGTACTTCTTTCTTGCAGTAAGGCATCTTCACTTATAGCTCCCGCCAGTAAAATCATTATTTGCTTTTCCAGTTCTGATTTTGTATATAGCTGCTGATCTTCCTTCTGGTTATGGCGCACATATCCTAGGGCATTGCCCCGAGATGTTACAGTAACTTGTTGAACAGAGCCCGGATTTAAAACTTCGCTTACCAAAGCGTGGCCTGCTTCATGGACAGCTACTCTATGGAGAACCTGACGATTAGCTCGGTTACCTAACTTTTCACCAAGTATAATCTTGTCTACGGCTTCTTTGAGATGCAGTTGCTTTATTGTACCGCTCTTATCCCTTAAAGCTAAGATAGCCCCTTCGTTGGCAAGACTCTCTAAATGGGCTCCGGAAAAACCATATGTTTCGCTGGCAATCTCTGCTAAATTACAGTCACTGTCCAGAGGTTTATTACGGGTATGAAGTTTTAGTATGGCCAAACGACCGGCTTTATCAGGTAGATCCACCTTGACTTGCCTATCAAATCTTCCTGGTCTTAATAGGGCAGTATCAAGTAAATCCGGCCTATTGGTAGCAGCGATTAGAAGAATTTGAATATCCTCATTGTTAGTTAAACCATCCATTTCTACTAGAAGTTGATTTAAGGTCTGATCATATTCCAAATGGCTGGTATGACTCCCCCGCTTTCCTCCTAAAACATCAATTTCATCAATAAAGATGATAGCCCGATTTTTCTTCTGTTTTACCGCATTTTCTCTAGCTGTTTTAAAAAGTCCTCTTACCCTTTGTGCTCCAACTCCTGCATACATCTCAATAAATTCACTACCTGAAGTTGCTAAAAATACTGCATCAGAATACCCTGCTGCTGCTTTTGCCAAAAGCGTTTTTCCTGTACCCGGAGGTCCCGTTAAAAGTATCCCTTTCAGGGGACGAATCCCCATTTGACTGGCTTGCCTTGATTTAATTAAAAACTCCAAGGCCTCCTTTAATTCTTGTTTAGGGGTTTCCTGTCCACCAATATCTTCAAACTTAAATTTGCTTTTCTCTACTACTTTCTGATATGAATTTATTTTCAGCAATCCATTGCGCTTTGATATGACCAAGAGAACAACACCCATAACCCCGATAATTAGAAGAGGTGTTAAATCATAACCTATATAAGCTAAATAAGAGAGACCTCCAATTATTGCACCGAACAGCAATTCCTTTTTCACTATAGGTATTCCCCCCCTATTGTATTAATTACGGTCAATGGTGAGTCAGCGCGTTTAATAACCATATGGGCATAGTTATCTTTAGTACGAGTAGTTAAAAAAATGAATTTATCATCCATCTCTACTTCCCATTCTAAGTTTTGTCCAGTAGATATTTTTGCTAAATTTTCTGTTAGTTGTGAATATTTTCCTGTACTAATAGCTTCATAAATAGGCAACTGGGAAGAACTTAAGATCTTTTCCAATTGAGAATCCTTATTATTACTAATTTCGATGGTTAAATTGTTAACACGGTTGGACTGAGTTTCTAATTGATCTAATAGATTATAAAAATTCGCCTTAAGCTTCCCTTGATCACTAAAATTAACTTTGAGTTTCTCATGGGAACTATATTTCTCAATGGCAAAAGAAGTAACGGCAGGCATATTACTTAGAGATGCCTCTAGGGGGTTAGTATATATTATTTTTTTGTATACAGAGGAACCACCAATCAGTAGAACTAAGGTCAAAACAGCTGTTACTAAAATTGTTAGAATTCGCATGATTTTTTGTGACAATTTCAACAACTCCTCCTCGGAGTATTATAACATAAGAAAACCAGCCTTTCCTTAGAGAATGGCTGGTAAATAAACCTTTAAAGCGTTATATAGTACCCGTGGGCAATAATCAAAAGATGCAAGATATAGCGTGCGGCTAAGCCTGCCACCACATCATCGATCATGACTCCTAGTCCTCGTGGTAATTCTTGTAATTTATTAATAGGAAATGGTTTTAAGATATCTAGCATTCTAAACAGTGCAAAAGCAACTATAAATTCTGAAACTGTTTGTAAATGCCAGATGGCAATAAACATCCCGCAAAATTCATCGAATACTATTTTAGAGCAATCATGCTGTGCAAATAATTCCTCACCTTTGGTACAAATGGGTATTCCTATCAAGCATAGCACTAATATTTGCCAGGTTTGTAGCGGTATGTACCAACCAATGATTAGGGCTACCCCACTGCCTACTGTTCCTGGAAACCAAGGGAAATACCCGCTGCCAAATCCTGTAGCAAAAAACTTTCCCAAAAAACTCATTTTAAATTTAACCTCTGACTCTTTCTAGCCTTAAGAAAATAATCTACTCCTGACCAAATTGTAAAGAAGACAGCCACATACAATGCATACTTGCTAAAGGTAATATTTAATAAACTAAAAGGAAAATCATTTAAAAGATAAGCTGATATAGCCACAATTTGGGTAACAGTTTTTATTTTTCCCAGTTTACTTGCTGCAATAACCACGCCTTCACTAGAGGCAATGGCTCTAAGCCCTGTAACAAAAAATTCTCGCCCTATAATAACTACTGCTATCCATCCCGGTATTTCTTTCAATTCCACCAGGGATATCAAGGCAGCCGATACTAAGAGCTTATCAGCTAAGGGATCCATTAATTTCCCGAAATTTGTTACTTCTTTTCTTTTTCTAGCAATATAGCCATCTAATCCATCGGTACTTGCAGCTATGATAAAGATAGCTGCTGCTATATATTTACCAAACGGAATCTTAATTAATAAAACCGTCATAAAGATGGGGATAAGTATAATTCTCGATATCGTTAATTTATTAGCCAAGTTCACGGCATATCTCTCCCAATAAAGAAAATTCAAGGCTGTGCGTAATTTTAACTGTGATTATGTCCCCGGGACATAATTTACCGTCGGAATCAAAATAAACTACTCCGTCTATTTCTGGGGCATCTCCGCACGTTCTGCCTTCCCACTTACCTTCATAATCTGTACTTGCCCCATCAACGATAATCTGTATTTTTTTACCTATCAGCTGTTCCTGTTTTTTTGCCAAGATCTTTTCCTGTAGTGCCCTAGCCCGTTCAAGACGTTGCAGCTTGATCTCCTCAGGAATCTGTAAAGGCATATGACCTGCCGGAGTATCCGCTTCCCTTGAATATGAGAAAAACCCTGCTCTATCAAATTCTACTTCTTGTAGAAACTCTAAGAGTTCCGCAAAATCTTCTTCCGTTTCCCCTGGGAATCCTACAATAAAAGTAGAACGCAAAGTCATTTCCGGTACAATGGAACGAATTCTCTCAATCAGCTCTCTAGTCTTTTGTTTATTCATAGGTCTTCCCATATCTTTAAGGATATGGTCTGATATATGCTGTAAAGGTATATCCAAATAAGGGCAGATCTTTGTCTCTTCTTTAATTACCTGAAGTAATTCGTCTGTAATATAATTTGGATAGCAATATAAGAGTCGTATCCTCTCAAGCTCAGGTATCAGGGCTAACTCCTTTAGTAGCTGGGGTAAATTAGATTTCCCATAGATATCTATACCATAGAGTGTGGTATCTTGGGCTACTAAAATTATTTCTTTGACACCTTTACGTGCCAGCTCAGAAGCTTCATGAACGATGGCTTCTTTTTTTCTGCTACGATAATTTCCACGCAAAGATGGTATAACACAAAAAGAGCAACGATTATAGCACCCTTCTGCAATTTTGATATATGCATAATGCCCTCTATCCCCAAGGGGTACTGAGTAATCTTCATTAAACAAGAAATTATTGGGGTCCGTTATAATACATGCTTTCTTCTGAGTACCCAGAGATGAAAGAGCTTGCGGCAAGCTAGGAATATCACCTGTACCTATGGCTACATCTATTTCCGGTATTTCTGCCATGAGTTCCTGAGCATATTTCTGAACTAAGCACCCTACAGCAACTAAATACTTACAGTTCCCTTTTTCTTTCCATTGAGCTGCTTCAAGAATGGTAGTGATGGATTCTCTTTTAGCATCCTCAATAAAACCACAGGTATTTATTATGATAATATCTGCCTGAGAAATATCATCGACTGTTATATAACCATCTGCTTTTAAATAGTGCATAATTTGATCGCTGTCAACCAAGTTCTTTGGGCAACCTAGTGTGATAATTTTGACATTGAGGGACATATATACTCTCCAATTTTATTATATTTAGCTTACATCTTTTTTAGTATATACTACGATATCAAGGATGTCAAAGCAGAAGTTATAGCGGCTTTCTAAGCTTATTTCATCTTTTCCCTCTCTATCTTCTATTCTTATTATCTTACTTCTATAATTAAACATTTTTTACCTTTTCCTACTAAATCTAAACGTCCTGCTTTTTTTAAAGCACGCAAAACCAAATTATGATTTTCCCGCTTTTTAAACTGCAATAAGGCACGCTGCATTGCTTTTTCTTCCCCTTTAGGTACATGCACCTTCTTTTTAGTAAAAGGGTGAATTCCCGTGTAATACATAGCCGTGGATAAACTTCCGGGAGTTGGTATAAACTCCTGAACTTGATCCGGTTGGAAGTTAAGATCTCGTAAATATTCGGCTAGATAGATGGCATCATGCAATGTTGTACCGGGATGCCCCGACATAAAGTAAGGTATTAAATATTGCTTCTTATGCAATTTTTTGTTCATTTTCATATATGCATCTCTAAATTGATCAAAAACATCAATGGAAGGCTTTCCCATATACTTTGTAACCGCGGGAGATGCATGTTCCGGAGCAACTTTTAATTGTCCGCTAATGTGATATTGGCATAATTCCTGTAAAAACCTACTATTTTTATCTAATAATAGATAATCGTAGCGTATCCCTGAGCGAACAAACACTTTCTTTATTCCTGGAACCTTACGTAAAGAACGTAATATATCTAAATAATCATCATGGGTAACCTGTAAGTTTTTACAGGGTGTAGGGCTTAGGCACTGGCGTTCCCGACATGTTCCCATCTTTATTTGCTTTTTACAAGCTGGCTGACGGAAATTAGCCGTTGGTCCTCCTACATCGTGAATATATCCTTTAAAATCAGGATCTAAGACAAAACCAGTAGCCTCTGCTAAAAGTGATTCTTTAGAGCGCGCTTGGATGATCTTTCCCTGATGAAAATGCAAGGCACAAAAAGAACAAGCTCCAAAACATCCTCTTTGACTAACTAGGCTAAATCTAACTTCTGATAAACCTGGTATTTCTTTTCCCTTATAACGGGGATGACTTTTTCTTCTGTACGGAAGATCATAGATTGCATCTAGTTCTTGTGTACTTAAGATGGGAGCTGGAGGGTTTTGAATCAATAATTTATCACCATGTTTTTGAGCTATGGCTTTACCTCTTACAGGATCCTGCTCCTGATATGCTAATTTAAAGGCCTCTGCGAAAGCTGCTTTCCCTTTCATACATTGTTCATATGAAGGTATCCTGACACATTGGGCCGGCTCTTTATCAGCAATATAACAGATGCCCGGTATCTGGGAAAGCTGCTGTACCAATTTACCCTTTTTTAATCCTGCCGCCAGATGTTTAATTTGATATTCCGCCATACCATATACCAGCAAATCGGCTTTACTGTCAAATAATATAGAACGTCTTAATTTATTATCCCAGTAATCATAATGAACAAATCTACGTAAAGAGGCCTCTATACCTCCTATAATAATGGGGATATTTTTAAATACTTGCCTAGCCATATTAGTATAAACAATTGTAGCTCTATCGGGACGCAATCCCATCTTACCATCTGGGGAATATGCGTCTTTTTTTCTTTTGTTTTTTCTAGCTGTATAGTGATTCAGCATACTATCCAGGTTTCCCCCTGTCACAAGTATACCTAACAAAGGGGCTCCCATTTCTTTTAGACCTAAAGGATTTCTCCAATCCGGTTGAGGTAATATTCCTACTCTATATCCTAAAGCTTCTAAACGCCTTCCTATTATAGCTGCCCCAAAACTGGGATGGTCCACATAAGCATCGCCCGTTATCAATAAAAAGTCTAAACGTTCCCACCCAATTTCCTGCATTTCTTCTCTTGTAGTCGGCAAATAATTAACTGCTATTATAATCACCACTTCTAAATAATACTCTTGTATTTAGCTTCTATTTTGCTTGTCTATTTATGATTATATTTCTTTAATTTCATTATTTTCCAGTTCATATTTCTTCGTTAACACTTCTCCTACTTCTCCAGGAGCACCTAAATCTTTATCATTTAAAAACATTTTCACATTTCCTGCATTTCCCAATCTCAAGGTAACTTTAGTTAGTCCGGTAAAAGTCTGTTCTTGTCCTTCAGTTAAGGTCCCCTCATAAATGACTTTTTCCCCATCATTAACCTGCACCCAACATCTATCTTGCACACCTTTAATCTGCAAAGAAAAATCATCGATTTCTTGTGTTGCTAAATCTCCGTTATCCCGTGGTGTTTCTTCAGGATTCTCAGCATCACCTTCTTCAGCGACAACTGCAGGATTTTCATTCTCTAAGTCACCAGTCTCTTGTTTATCAGTAATTTGCGGTACAGAATCCTGATCTGTATGGGGATCACTAATAAAGTTTTGGTAAAAATGTTGTGAAGCCGCCAGAAGCAAAACAGCGATAATGCCCACAATAATACTTAATTTTCTGCGTGGCCTACCTGGCATTTCGATTTTTTCCGGTAAAGGCTGAGTCTTATTTTCCTCAACCAAATTATTAGCAAAGGTATCCAATATTTCTTTTTCATTTAAGCCCAGATAAGCACTATATGTCTTTAAAAATCCTCTCAGATATACTTTACCAGGGAATACACTCCATTCCTCATTCTCCATAGCTTCTAAGTAACGCTTCCTAATTTTTGTATCATTTTCGATTTTATCTAGAGATATCTTTTGTTCGAGCCTTGCGTTCCTTAATGCTTCACCAATTTCCATAAATACCTTAACACCTCCTCATCCTCTAGTTTTATTATAACAATATAACCATGGGTAACTAGGTAACTCCTTAAAATGGTAAGAAATAAGTTAACGGATATTAACACTCTATCAATTCAGTTAATAGTATAACTGGTAATATTTAAGAGTACAAGCTACCTTATAATAAATATGTCATCAGCCACTAAATGTTCTTTCATACTCTTCCCACGTCATGCGAATAGTCCTGGGTTTACTTCCTTCATAACCTCCCACTATACCCTTCTCTTCCAATTGGTCAACTATACGGGCAGCCCGTGTATAACCTATCCTTAATCTTCTCTGTAAAAGGGATATGGACGCTTGTCCGTTTTCAATAAAGATTTTTGCGGCTTGAGGCAACAACTCGTCATCCTCACTAGAACCTTGTATTTCAGGATCTCCCTCTATAGATGTTTCTTGATACTGAGGACTTTTTTGTGCTTTTAAGAAATCAACTAATCTTTCAATTTCCTGATCAGAGACAAAAACACCTTGGACCCGTAATGGTTTAGCCATTCCCGTAGGATAAAACAACATATCTCCCCGTCCTAAAAGCTTTTCTGCTCCTCCCATATCCAAAATAGTACGTGAATCAGTTTGGGAAGATACTGCAAAAGCAATACGTGACGGGATATTAGCTTTAATTATCCCGGTAATAACGTCTACTGAAGGTCTCTGCGTAGCTACAACCAGATGTATTCCTGCCGCCCGGGCCATTTGGGCCAATCTACAAATAGCATCCTCCACGTCAGCGGGAGCAACCATCATTAGATCTGCCAACTCATCGATGAGCACAACTAATTGAGGAAGTTTAGCCAGCTCTTTTTCAGCTTCCATAGTATTATCTTCTATGTTACTCCCCTCATTTGTATCATCTTCCGTAGTGTTTAAAGAGTTTTCCGTAATGATTTGGTTGTAGCGCACAATATCTTTTGCTCCAGTATTAGCAAATAATTCATAACGAGTCTCCATCTCATGAACAGCCCAACGTAAAGCTGAAGCAGCTTTCTTGGGATCAGTTACTACGGGAGAAATAAGATGAGGTATGCCATTAAAGTTAGATAATTCTACTACTTTAGGATCGATCATTAATAATTTAACATCGTCAGGATGTGCCTTATAAAGGACACTAGCTATAATGGAATTCATGCATACACTTTTCCCTGAGCCCGTAGCCCCGGCAATCAAAAGATGGGGCATCTTTGCCAAGTCAGCTACTATGGGATTCCCACCAATATCTTTACCTAAGGCCACTGTAAGATTAGATTTGGATTCTAGAAAAAGCTTGGTCTCTAACACTTCGCGCAAAGTAACTACTGCAATTTCCTCATTAGGAACTTCTATTCCTACTGCTGCTTTTCCCGGGATTGGCGCTTCTATGCGTACTTGGGGAGCAGCTAAGGATAAAGCAATATCGTCTGCCAAACCAACTATTCTGCTAACCTTAACTCCCGGTGGAGGTTGAATTTCATAACGTGTTATGCTTGGACCTCTGCTGACTTGAGTTACTCTAGCTTTTACCCCAAAATTGTCTAGGGTTTCTTCTAGTATTTGCACTTTATCAGTTATATCTTTATTCATTTTATGTCCTTTGAGTTTAGGAGGATTCTGAAGTATATCTACTGAAGGCATTTCAAAGTTATCTTTATATGCAATATTTCCTCCTACTATATCTTCGGGGGAAGTACTATTATTAGAGTCTTTCTCTTTAAGTACAGCTGGCGAAGCAGTAAAATTTTCACCTTCTTCTTTTTCACCTTGTTCCTCACTTTGAATATTATCGAAGATCACCGGTTTTTCGTCTTCTTCTTTAACTTTTTCCTTAACTTTCTTCTTCTTAGGCTTTTCTTCCGCTTCTTCATCAACTTCGGTAAAAATGAAATCAATTAATTCCTGCCTTAAGTAAGATAAAAAGCCAAGTATATTTAATGATAAATTTTTTAAGATACTGCTCAAAGGTTTTCTGGCAATGCCAATTAAGGTAAATACTATGAATACACTCAAAAATATGTAAGATCCAATTTCTCCAAATAAACTTACAGTTAATTTGGTCAATAATGCTCCTATTACTCCTCCACCATATCCTTCCCACCCAGAAGTTAGTGTTTGCATTTCCAGAGGTAGTTTTAAATGAAAGCAGGCCAAAAGCGCTATATACAATCCTAACCATGATAAGAAGGTATATTTTCCCGACTCAGTTTTCTTCCACACTTTGGTTATTCCCCATAAAAACAGGACAATTGGCAATAGGTATTTACCATTTCCTGTCATTGTAGTCACTACTCGATAAATGAAACTACCAACAGCCCCGATTGTTGTAATATCATTTTCTCCCGTACCTTGCCATAAACAGAAACAAATAAATATACTTAAACCAAAAAATGCAATACCTACTACTTCATTTTTTACTTCTTCTTTAAATGATTTTCTTTTTCCCATAAATTATTGTCACCTCATTACTATAAGTGTACTATTACAAAGTAACTAGAGCAATGGCTTTTAATAAGTTATTGCTTGTTATTTTACCTGCATTTACAATTATAACAACAGTTTTATAATAATAATCAATAAAAATCAAGATATATTTAAAATAAAGATAAAAAGAGATAACAGTAAAATAATTACGTTATCTCTCTTCTTTATATCTATTCTTTATTACCCTGAGCCAACTTGCTATCAAAGGATCGATATTCTAAGACTTGTCCTGGTTGGCAAGATCCTGTCAAATAATCTTGTGGATTGGTACTGAGAATACGTTCCACACTGGCACTTTTGCCATTTACTACTCTTATTTGTACAGGTACTCCTTCAATGGCACTCTCTACAAGTTCCATTTTTTCCTCAGCGTTATACCATAATACTTCCGGCGGTACAGGTGTATAAATAACTATTGGATCTGCCCCCCCTTCTTGGAGAATTCAATCATCTCATTTAATTTGTGAACGGCAGCGGATAAGGAACCAACTTCTTGAATCACTCCTGCCTCAACTGCATCCTGCCCTACTAAAACCGTACCAATATCGCGGGCTAATTCCCCCGTTCTAAACATAAGTTCCCTCAACTTCTCATTACTAATATTAGAGTGTTTTTCGATAAAACCAATAACTCTATCTTGCATTTTATCCAAATATTCATAGGTTTGTGGTACTCCTATTACCAAACCTGTAAGTCTAATGGGATGGATCGTCATAGTTGCTGTTTCCGCTATAAAAGAATAATCTGCAGATACTGCTATGGGTACACCAATGCTGTGTCCTCCCCCTAAGACTATGGATACGGTAGGCTTTGACAAACCATTAATAATTTCAGCAATGGCAAGCCCTGCTTCTACATCTCCCCCCACAGTATTAAGCATTATTATTAAACCTTCTATCTGGGGGTTTTGTTCCACTGCAACTAGCTGGGGAATGATGTGCTCATATTTGGTAGTTTTATTCTGGGGAGGTAGGATAAGATGTCCTTCTATCTGACCCACTATGGTAAGACAATGAATGTTGGATTGTTGTTCCGGGACAGGAACTTGCCCTATGCCTAATTCTTTTATATTTTTTACCTGTTGGTTTACCATCTTTTTGTCTTTTTCCGGTTGAGGAGGAATTATTGTTCCTGGAACATTATTTGGCACGTGCTCACTCTCCTTAAATTTACTAGCTCTCTGCTCTTATTAGCTTGCCAATCTTGTAAAAAAAAATGCACTCTTTCTTTAAGAAAAAGTGCATTAAAACGAAATTACATTATTTTACTTGTTAGATTTCCATAATTATAGGCATAATCATGGGCCTTCTGCCGGTTTTTTCATAGAGATACTTACCTAGTGCATCTCTAACTTGGGACTTTATTGAGGACCAATCTAAAATATGTTTTTCCAAACAATTATCTAGTACATCTTTAACTATTACTCGGGCCTCTTCTATTAACTTTTCAGCTTCTCTTACATATACGAAGCCTCGGGATACTATATCAGGTCCAGCTGCAACAGCTTTTTCGGATTTATTGATTGTTACAACTACTATTAAAATACCATCTTGAGAGAGCTGTTTACGGTCACGTAAAACAATGTTACCTACATCGCCTACACCCAGACCATCTATTAACACCCGTCCGGAAGTAACCCTTCCTCCGATGGCACCTTTCTTTCTGGTAAATTCTAAGATCTGTCCATTTTCAGCAACGAAGATATTGTTTTTTCTGATCCCCAACTGCTGGGCTAATTGAGCATGTTTCACCAGATGGCGATATTCACCATGAACAGGTACAAAGAATTTGGGGCGCACCAGATTGATCATCATTTTCAATTCTTCTTGGCTGGCATGCCCGGAAACATGAACTCCACTGACAGACTCATAAATTACTTCTGCTCCCTGTCTAAACAACTGATTTATCGTCCTAGCAACTAATTTTTCGTTACCAGGTATGGGCGTTGCAGAAATAAATACGGTATCACCCGGTACTATTTCAACTTTGCGGTGATCCGACATAGCCATTCTTGTTAAAGCAGACATAGGTTCACCTTGACTTCCCGTTGTCAATATTGCTACTCGACTACGAGGATAGTTGCAAATTTCATCAATATCTATTAACGTATTTTCAGGTATGGAAATATATCCTGTTTCTTGTGCAATGGATACAACATTTACCATACTTCTGCCAACTATGGCTACTTTGCGATTATATTTGGATGCTGCATTTATAACCTGCTGGATTCTGTGAACATTTGAAGCAAAAGTTGCTACAATTATGCGTTCCTTCGCTTGTCTAAACGTCTCCTCAAATGTTTGTCCAACTGCACGTTCAGACATGGTAAATCCTGGCCTTTCAACATTTGTGCTGTCAGAGAGCATAAGAAGAACACCTTTCTCTCCATATTCAGCAATACGAGAAAAATCTGTAACACCACCATCGACAGGTGTTTGATCTAATTTAAAATCACCTGTGTGAAAAACTGTGCCTACCGGTGTTTGTATAGCCAGACCTATAGCATCGGGTATACTGTGACTCACTTTTATAGCTTCAATTTTAAAAGCAGATCCTAATTTTATAATATCTCTTGAACGAATAGGGATTAGTTTTGTACCAGTCACATTATTTTCTTTTAATTTAGCCTCTAATAATCCTAGGGTTAATTTTGTTCCATACACTGGCACTTTAATTTCTTTTAATACATAAGGTAATGCTCCAATATGGTCTTCATGACCATGGGTTAGTACTATTGCTTTAATTAAGTCTTTGTTTTCTCGCAAATAAGTAATGTCAGGTATAACTATATCAATCCCCAGTAACTCATCTTCCGGGAACATTAATCCTGCATCTATAACTACCATTTCATCATTATAGCGAAAAACCATCATATTTTTGCCGACTTCCCCTAAACCGCCCAGGGGAATCATCATTAGCTTGTTGTCATTTTCTGCCATTACAAGCCTCCTTTTATTATTTTATTTTTTTTAACATACATAAAAAAAAACCTTCCCTATTCGTCCCGTCCAGAAGGTTTCACCAGAAATGGATTAGAACCGAACCGACTTATCCCTTGCTACATTATATGACAATATTTAGAATGTGACAAGAGAAACTTTATTTATACTTTTAACATCTTAAGCCGATCCTATTCATTATTTATATAGTTATCTTTATAAAATATTTTCCAAGCCGATTTTCAGGCCTTGAAAATCTCTTACTTTCCTGAGGGCTAATAGTATTCCCGGCATAAAAGCTTCTCGAGAAAAAGTATCATGCCTGATAGTTAAAAGTTCACCCAAGCCCGAGAATATTACTTCTTGATGAGCTACAAGACTATTAAGTCTCACACTATGAATTCTAGTTCTACCATACTCTCCTCCACGACAGGGAGATTTATCATTGGACTCTTTATTTTTCCCCTCTTTTCCAGCCAATGCTTGGGCTGTGGCCAGAGCTGTGCCTGAGGGACTGTCTACTTTTTTATCATTATGATACTCAATAATCTCCGACTGGAAGAAATACTTACTCACCTCTTGAGCGCACTTTATCATCATAACTGCTCCTAAAGAAAAATTAGGCGCAATAAACAAGCCTACCCCTGAGTTTTTAGCACTTTTATCCAAATCTGTCAAATCTTCTTCACTAAAACCTGTTGTCCCAACTACTACTGATACACCCTTTTTTAGAGCTACATTAATATTATGCATGGCACTCTCTTTTCTTGTAAAATCAACTATAACATCGGGGGTAAGTTGTTGTAACAGCTTCTCTAAATCATTATGTATCGTAATACCTAATAGTTTCTGATGGATAGTTATTCCTAAATCTTCCCCCACATTATTTATATCTACTGCTCCAATAACCTTCATATCATCTGCTTCCGTAAGACCTTTTATTACTTGACTCCCCATTTTACCCTTGGCACCAACCACAATGACTTTTATAACCATAATGATATAACCACCCTCCGGCTGCTCATCGATGAGCAGCTAACGCTAAATAAAAACAGCTAAAGTCATCTTCAGCTGTTATAACTTATGCCTTATTCTATGTAGATTGTGCAGTTTTGTCAATACCAAAATAAGGTATATTTTTTATGTTTTTATAATTTTTAATATGAAAATCTCTTAAACCTCATATGAGATTCATCAAGTTCAACAATAATCACTTCTGACCCTATTTTTTTTACAGCATCCCAAGGAATCGTCAAGTTGCTTCTATCCCAAAAGCTTAAGAAACCTCCTTTGCTAGGCAATATTATGGAATGTATGACACCAGTTTCTGCATTAACTACTAAATCTGAATCTGCCGCTGTCCCTAAGCGACTTCCTGTTTGAATATTAACTATATCTTTTCCAATAAGCTCACTTAATCTGACTTCGCTCAACTTTCACCACCCCCACTTTTCAACAGACTTAACTTTTTCTAACGTTATAGTATACGGATAAGATAACTGGCTGCAATATGGCAATAGATAAAGCAATAAGAGCCAATGGATCTATAGACATGCTAAAAATAATAATTTTGTCCGGCATGGAGATTTTAAGAAAAGAGACTAACAAAATCAATGATAAATATATACCGCCAGCAATAGCTATCAACTCCCCCATGGCCACAGAAGCTGGTGAAGGAACAGCATTCTCTAAGGCCTCTCCCGTTCTTCTTCTCCGCAAATATACTCTACTTCTCACAGCATAAGCTATAAGGCCAACTAACAATAAAGCAAGGATAATCTTTCCCATCTTGACATTCCCTCCTTTTTAATAAATTTATGCCTAGTAAAAGGGAGATATGCTATATATCAGCTAATAAAAAAAACTAGCCATCATGACTAGTTCTTTGTTATTTATCCGCTTTTCTTATTTTACAGGTGCAAATACGCATTTAAGTCTAAGGGTTTCTCCAAAGGACCAATAGTGCTTAAACAAAATTCCTGTTCTCTAAAGAGTGCTTGTGCTACGGAACGAACATCATCTAGAGTGACAGCAGCTATACGTTCAACAACTTCTTCCGGTTTTATAATACGATTCAAGCACAGTTCTGTACGTCCCAATCTGGTCATCCTGCTGCTAACATTTTCTAAACCCAGATATAAGCTGCCTTTAATCTGCTCTTTTGTTTTATTTAATTCCCTTTCAGTAATCCCGTTGTTAGCTACATCATTTACTTCCTGTAAGATTAATTGAATAACCTCATCATATTTTGTGGGACTTGTCCCTGCATAAAAAGTAAACAAACCTGTATCACAAAAAGCTGTATGATATGAAAACACAGAATAAGCCAAGCCTCTTTCTTCCCTAATTCTCTGGACAAGCCGGGATGATAATCCACCCCCCAAGACATTGTTTAATACATAAACACTGTATAAACGATCATCCTTTTGGGCTAAACCTTTTGTGCCAAAACAAATTTGCACCTGCCCTGTTTCCCGCGTTAAATTTGATACACCGGTTTTTGTGCCTTCAGGTGTATAAACAGAACATGAGTTTTCTGGACGGTTTAAACTCTTAAATATAGGGCCAATTTTATCTTGGATATCTTGATGTTCGATATTACCGGCTACTGCTATAACAATTTTATCCGGAGTATAGTTGTGATTAATATAATCAAGAATAGCATCTCTATTGATTCCTTCTAAGGATTGTACAGTACCTAAAATAGGTCTGCCTAAAGGATTTTGGGGCCATACAGTATGCACAAAAAGATCATGTATTAATTCATCAGGAGTATCTTCATACATTTTTATTTCTTCTTCTATTACACCCCGTTCTTTTTCTATGGCCTTTTCAGTGAAAGTTGAATTAAAAAACATATCACTTAGAACATCTACGGCGATGTCTATGTGTTCGTCAAGCACTTTAGCATAATAACAGGTAAATTCTTTGGTAGTAAAAGCATTGAGTTGGCCTCCCACTGATTCCAAAGATTCAGCAATATCAGTGGCAGACCGCTTTTCTGTTCCTTTAAACATTAAATGTTCTATAAAATGACTGATGCCACTATTTTTATCGTTTTCATGGCGAGAACCTGCCCCTACCCATATACCTATAGCAACAGATCGTACTCCTGGGATCTTTTCAGTAACAATTCTAACACCATTATCTAATTTGAGTTTAACAACATCGTCTCTTTGCATAAGTACTCTCCTTTTAAACCATATTCTAACATTCTCTGTGCATCACCATATCGATCAGGCGAATTTAGTACTACAACTATCATTTCCCTTTCCTCGTTTTTACCTGATGCCACCAGGCATTTTCCTGCTTTATCTGTTGTTCCCGTTTTAACTCCTGTAGTATAGGGATAAAGCCACAGTAATTTATTAGTATTTTTGAGACTTTTGACTCGTGGGGAATCGGACCAATGTAAAGTGTAGTTCTTTTTCTTTACTATTTCTGAAAAAACTTGATTTTTCATAGCATAGCGTGCAATCACTGCTAAATCATAGGCTGTCGTAAGATGATTTTTACAGGGTAAACCATTAGTATTACAAAAATTTGAATTTAATGCTCCC
This sequence comes from Clostridia bacterium, assembly GCA_018433015.1. Taxonomy (GTDB): domain Bacteria; phylum Bacillota; class Peptococcia; order DRI-13; family SV3-B141; genus SV3-B141. The sequence goes on from JAHDSB010000077.1 coordinate 16,249, forward strand.
AGGCTTTTGGCCTTCATGTTCATAAGGCCCACAAATTCTTCTTCACTAGGGGCTATAGCTTCTGCCAAAGCAACACAGGCATCATTACCTGATTTTAGCAAGGCTCCATGTAATAATTCGCCAATTGTGATATGTTCTCCTGTTCTCAGGTTAATGCTGGCCTCGCCTGTTGCTGCGCAATTATTGCTTATGGTGACAACTCTCTCAAAATCGTTACATCGTTCAATTGTAAGGAGTGCAGTAAGAATTTTTGTAGTACTGGCAGGTTGTCGCAATTCCTCAGCATTTTTAGAAAATATAATTTCACCTGTTTTGCTGTCCATCAGTATGGCTGCATGAGCCGAAACTCTCGGTGCTGCTTCCAAATTTAGCGGAATAATAAATACAGAAATTAATGTTAATAAAAATATTAGTTTTTTCTTCATCCCAAACTCCATTAAATAATTTTAGATATATTTATTATGCGCGCTATTCCTATTTCTTATTGAATTATTTCTGTAACAGTTTTAAAAACAAAATCTTTTTTGTGTAACTCGTCAATTATTACAGGCAGAGCTTGCAAAGTACATTTTTTAGGATGCATTAATACTAAAATACCATTATCTGCCTTAGAAATAACTTTTTGCTGAATCGTTTCAGGAGCAGGTTCTTTCCAATCGATAGTATCAACAGTCCAGAGCACCGTCTTATAACCTAAAGATTCTGCGGCCTTAATAACATGGTCTTTATGTTCTCCATAGGGAGGAGCATAGATGTTACTATAGCTTATATTCAGATCTTGGAAGATCTTTTCCGTTGTTGTAATTTGATTTTTGTTATCCTCCACACTTAACTTATCGGGATGGGGATGGGAATACCCGTGATTTCCAATTTCGTGGCCTTGCTCAGCAATATCCTGAACCAGCTGAGGAAATTTCTCAGCAAATTTACCTGTAACAAAAAAAGTTGCTTTAACATTTTTACTTTTGAAGACATTTAACATATCAGGTAAAACATCTTCACCCCAGTCAACATTCACCATTAAAGACAAGGCTTTTTCTTCTGTATTCCCAATATAGATAGGATTTAGAACCGGCGTGGTATTTATAATAAAATGTGAAAATAAATTATAAAGTATAAATAATGCTAAAATTATCCCCGAAGCAAAATATAAAATCCTTTTTCTCAGAATATAAATTTTCATACAAATCCCCCCATACAATTCTTTAATTAATATTAAGCTAGTGGAGGGAAGATTATGATAAAAACCTTAAAAAGAAAATAAAAGCGAATTAACCGCTTTTATTTGTCTTGATCATTTTTCTGCTGGCGCAATGCTTCTTTGCGAGATAAATTTATACGTCCTTGTCGATCTATCTCTGTAACCTTGACTAAAATTTCGTCGCCGATAGATACAACATCTTCAACTTTGGGAATTCTTTCTTCAGCTAAGTGAGAGATATGGACAAGTCCTTCTTTACCCGGTAGTATCTCTACAAAAGCGCCAAAATTTGTAATCCTATTGACTTTACCAATGTATATTTTACCTACTTCTACATCTCTAATTAAACTCTCTATGATTCTTAATGCTTTTGCTCCAGCTTCACTATCCACAGCAGCAATAAAGACTCTTCCATCATCTTCAATATCTATTTTAACACCGGTTTCATCTATTATTTTCTTGATGGTCTTACCACCGGGTCCAATTATATCGCGAATTTTATCGGGATCAATCATTGTTGTAATTATCCTCGGAGCGTAAGGTGACAGCTCTGGACGTGGTTCTGAGATAGCATTCAACATCTTATCCATGATGAAAAGGCGTCCCTTTCTGGCCTGTTCTAAGGCATCCTTTAAGATGTTGCGATCTATACCGGCAATTTTTATGTCCATCTGAATAGCCGTTACACCCTTTTTAGTTCCGGCTACTTTAAAGTCCATGTCTCCAAAATGATCTTCCATTCCCTGTATATCAGTGAGAATTGTATAATGTTCACCTTCTCTAATTAAACCCATGGCAACTCCCGAAACAGGAGCTTTGATGGGAACTCCGGCATCCATTAAAGATAGTGTGCTTCCACATACACTAGCCATAGATGATGAACCGTTAGATTCCAAAACTTCGGAAACCAGCCGAATGGTGTAAGGGAATTCTTCTTCCGAAGGAATCATAGGCTCTAAAGCGCGTTCAGCTAAAGCCCCGTGACCGATTTCCCTTCTTCCCGGTCCCCTCATGGGACGCGTATCTCCTACACTGTAGGGTGGGAAATTATAATGATGGATATAACGTTTAGATTCTTCCAGACCTAAACCATCAAGAATCTGTTCTTCTCCAATTGCACCCAAAGTAGTTACATTTAATACTTGAGTTTGCCCTCTGGTAAATAATCCGCTACCGTGTGTACGTGGTAATACTCCTACTTCACAAGTAATAGGTCTTATCTCGTCCGTTGCTCTTCCATCCGGTCTTATTTTGTCAACTGTTATCAACTTACGAACGTACTCTTTTACAATGCTATCTAAAATATTTCTTATGTCTTTTTCCTGCTCAGGATATTCTTCCAGTAACTTTTCTATAGTTTCGTTTTTAACTCCATCAATATTAGCTTCTCTTTCTAACTTTTCTTTGGTCCTGATAGCTTCTTGCATGGGTTCCGTCGCCAATTCCCTTATCTTTTCTTCCAACTCTGGGTCAATAGTATAAAGTTGCGGTTCCTTTTTCTCTTTAGCTATCCCTAGTTCCATGGCTTCATTACAAAAGTCTTCTATGAAGCTTACTATTTCCTGGATCTTTTCATGACCAAATAAAATAGCATCTAAGCAAGTCTCTTCAGGTATTTCCTGAGCCCCTGCTTCTACCATCATAACTGCATCTTTGGTACCTGCAACCACTAAATGCATTAAACTTTTTTCAGCTTGTTCTACTGTGGGGTTGATCACTAATTGATCGTCAATAAGACCAACTACTACAGCAGCAATAGGACCTTGAAAAGGAATATCGGAAATATGTAATGCTGCCGAAGCTCCAATCATGGAAGCAACATCAGGTAGATTGTCTTGATCAACGGATAATACCGTAGCAACCACATGAACGTCGTTTCTATAACCTTTAGGGAACAAAGGACGTATAGGTCTATCAATTAAACGACTAGACAAGATAGCTTTTTCACTGGGACGTCCCTCTCTCTTTATAAAACCTCCGGGTATCTTCCCTACTGAATACAAGCGCTCTTCATAATCTACTGTTAGAGGGAAAAAATCTATTCCTTCCCTTGGCTCGGAAGATGCAGTAGCCGCTGTAAGTACACAAGTATCGCCATAACGCACTAGTACTGCTCCATTCGCTTGCTTAGCTAACCTACCTGCTTCTAATGTCAATGTACGACCAGCAATTTCAATTTCCTTACTTAATATTGGATAATTGTATTCCATGAATGTAGAATTACCTCCCTATATTCGTACTCTGTCTAATTACTTTTATCCAATAGCTAACCACTACTAATCCTTCGTTTCTCTACAAGATGAGGGGTAGTGCTAAGCTCCTGGATAACATCTTCTAAGAATCAGATGAGTTTAAACTCACATCTGATTCAAGAATACTGTTTATCTGAATAGATTTCTACACAACTTTTATTATTTCCTTCTCTGGGTGTAAAAAATACCATTCCTGCTAATTTAAAAGGATAAAACGAAAGGGCGGTAAACCGCCCTATCTTCTGATGCCAAGACTTGCAATGACTTTCCTATATCTATCCACATCTTTTTTCTTAAGATAATTTAATAAGCCTCTCCTATGTCCAACCATTTTGAGCAGTCCACGTCTGGAATGATGATCCTTCTTGTGTACTTTCAAATGATCTGTCAGATAGTTAATCCTTTCAGATAAAATAGCAATCTGAACTTCTGGAGAACCTGTATCACTTTCATGGATACGATATTGTTCAATCAATTCCTTTTTTCTTTCAAGTGTCATGGACATAAAAAATTCACCTCCTTTTTTATCCACCATAGCCAAGTTAAACGATGGTGAAGCGTCAAACCTAGCATACGGTATTATAACATACTAATTATATGCTAAGAAATCAATGATTGCAAGCTTGTCTTTCCCCTGCTTAAAATTTTTTATATGTTTAACCCTTGCCGATTATTGTTATTACTAATCGTCCACTAGGGATATCCTTTGCAACTATATCAAAGATTCTGCCAGATTTGCTAACAAACCCACGAAACCTTGTGGCTGTAGGTATATGTCCTGGTATTTCCTTGGCCGCTGCAACTATATCTGCTACTATGATTTTTTTTTGTCTATAATCTTTAAGTCTTTTTCTGGCATGCTCAGTAATAATTATACGCATATTAGGGCTCCTACTTAACAGGATAAGACTTTTTGAGGAGTCTCCTTTTGGGCTAGAATGCAATAAAATGCATCTAAAAAAGCTTCCTGGTCAGGTTTATCAACATCAATATTCTTATAGATAATTTCCAGTTCTTCATATAAGCTAGAAAATTCTTTATCAAAAATGATTTTACATGCTAATTGCGATGTTGCTAAAGTCTTATAGTGATTTCTAGCGACTTTGACCATGCTTTTTTCCTCCTCTACCTCAGGTATTACATTTTATTTCAGCATAAATAATTATATTCTTAAATATTTTAAGTGATGGGATATTATAGAACGTGCAGTTATAACATCTTGTGATATTTGTTTTTGTAGCTCATTACCATCTTTAAAACATCTTTCCGGTCTGATTCTTTTTAACAATTTAATTTTTAATTTCTTATTATATAGGTTGCTGTGAAAATCTAAAATATGTACTTCAATAGTTACCGATGAACTATTAAAAGTTGGTTTTGTGCCAATATTAACTACGGCTGAAATCATTTTTCCCTCTAATTCTACAAGGGCAGCATAAACACCGTAAGCCGGTAAAAGAATGCTGTCAGCCAATTTCAGGTTTGCCGTAGGGTAACCTAGCAGACGACCTCTTTTGTCTCCAGAAACAACTGTGCCTTCCAGAGTAGGCCAATATCCTAAGAATTTATAAACTTCTTCTATTCTGCCTGCGGCATACTTCTCTCTTATTACAGTACTACTAACTATCTCTCCATCTAATTCCACGGGGTCCATAACATAAACTTGATACCCCCATTTACTACCTTCTGTTTCTAATAAGTGGGGAGTTCCCTTCCCTTTTTTACCAAAAGTATAATTAAAACCTACATATATTTTTTTTGCTTTAAATATATCTATAAGATACTTTTTAATAAAATTTTCTGGTTCAATGGCAGCAGTTTCATGGTTAAAAGGCATTAAAAAAAGGTTTTTTACGCCTATTTTCTCCATTAGTTCCTTTTTTTGGTTTAATGTGCTTAAAAATTTGATGCTGCTTGTGCCCTTCAAAACTACAGATGGATGGGGTTCAAATGTTAATACGGAAGGCTCCCAACCATTAATGCGAGATTCATATACACACTTATTAATTAAGGCCTGATGCCCTTTATGTACTCCATCAAAATTACCTAGTACTAAAGCCAAAGGTTTTTTTACTTTAATTTCTGAGAAATTATTTATAACTTCCATAGCTTTACTCCATATGAAAAACTTTTTTGGGTTTTATTTGGATTACTTCGTTTTTAGCCCTCACTGTTGTCAAAGCATGAAAAATCCCCCTGACATCATAAACTGCCACAGGAGCTTGTACCTGCAAGACTTGTGTTATAGGATATTCACTACCCTCTTTCATAAAACAAGCTTCATCTTGCTTCACATCTATCATTTTTCCCTGCTTTACAGCTGTGATATTTTTATCACTCAGTTTAATACTAATTAATTCCTGAACACAATAGCTCATGGGTAACACTAATTTTTCTTTGTATTTCCTAATATTTTCCAAAGTATGACAGTCAGCTAAACTAAACTTGCCTACTTTGGTTCGCAATAAAAATGAAAGATAACCTCCTACACCAAGGGTTTCACCTATATCATGGCATAAGGTTCTAATATAGGTACCTTTGGAGCAATTCACCAACATACTAACAGCAGGGAGCTGGAGCTCAGTTATCTTTATATCATTAATCGTTACATTACGCACTGGTGTATCTATTTGCTTTCCGCTTCTGGCCATTTTATAAAGAGGTTGCCCTTTAACCTTAACTGCGGAGTACATAGGTGTTACCTGTTGTATCTCACCAACAAAACGCGCTATTACTTGTTTAACCTGTTCAACAGTAACACAGGCCGCCTTTGCTTGATTCTCTTTTATTACTTCTCCCCATGCATCTTGAGTTGTAGTGGAACAACCTATTTTCATCGTACAAAAATATTCTTTATCACGAATAGTTAGGTAATCTACTAAGCGAGTGGCTTGCCCTATACATACAGGAAGGACTCCTGCTGCTTCAGGATCCAAAGTTCCCGCATGGCCTATCCGCTTCATTTTAAATTCACGGCGTAGAAAAGCTACTACATCATGGGAAGTCATGCCTGGCGGTTTGAGAACATTAATTACTCCGTTCATTATCTCCCCTACCTTTAAGAGCGCCTTCCGCTTTCTGTAAGACTTCATCTACTATATCAGAGAGATTTCCCCTTATAGTACATCCTGCCGCTCTAGGATGTCCGCCCCCTTCATATTCTTGGGCTAATTCATTAACGTTGTAAAAAGATTTGGATCTAAGACTGAGCTTTACTTGCCCCGGCGCCACTTCTTTAAATAAAAGAGCCACCTCAACGCCTTCAGTAGAACGTAAGATATTAATTAAACCATCTGTATCTGCCGTTAAAAGGTCATTTTTCGACAAATCTCCATATCCAATGGTACAAGCGGCCACTTGTCCCTCCGGGGAAAGATATAGATTATCTAAACCCTTTTTAATTATTAATAAATCTTTCAAAGGCTTCTTTTCATAAATATTATATCTTATGCTATCTATATCGGCCCCTTTGGCCAAGAGCTCCGCGGCTATCTGTAATGTTTGATAAGTAGTATTGCTGTAGCTAAAGGAACCTGTATCTGATGATATAGCTGTATAAAGACATGTAGCTATATCACCAGTTATTTTTATATCACTTTCATGCAAAAGCTTATAGATGATTTCCCCTGCAGCAGCAGCTTCAGCATCTACCAAATTATAGTCACCAAAGGAAGTATTGCTAATGTGATGGTCTATATTTATAATGCCTACAGAGTTTTTAGGGAGGCGATATTCAAAGCGCTTTGTATCTGCACAATCTACGGCAATAATTAATACATCGTGGGGAAGCAAATATGGAGGTTTTATCGATATTAAATGTTGCCCCGGCAAAAACTCATATATTTCCGGCATTTTATTAGGCATAAGAATTTCCGGGTTATAGCCTTTACTTTCCAGAGCCAAACCTAAGGCTAAGGCCGAGCCTAGACAATCGCCATCGGGTTTCTCATGGATAAGTATTAAAATATCGGATTTTCCATGAAGATACGAATTTATCTTAGACCACTCAGTCATTCTCATCCTCAGCTTTCTCGGATTTATTAATGTTGGAGATGATTTTATTTATCTTATCACCGTATTGAATAGAATCATCAAATTTAAAGATTAGCTCTGGCGTGTAGCGGAGTTGCAAGCGTTTTGCTAATTCACTCCGTAAATATCCGCTGGCCTTTTCTAATGCTTTGAAAGCACTTTTCTCGTCATTTTCTTGCGAGTACATGCTAACAAAGATCTTGGCATATCTTAAATCATTAGTAACTTCAACATGGGTAACACTAATAAGTCCTTTGAGCCGAGGGTCTTTCAGATCATCCCTGATCATTTGGGCTATTTCACGTTTAATTTCTTCAGCCACCCTAACTGATCGATGATTTGTCATAATTAAATTTCCCCCTCACGACAGCAAATTTCTATTATAATTCTCTTTTCACTTCTTCAAATGTGAAGGCTTCCAGTATATCATTATCATGAATATCATTAAATTTCTCTAAACCAATACCGCATTCATAGCCGCTAGCCACTTCTTTAGCGTCATCTTTAAATCTTTTTAGGGAATCGATATTACCTTCGTGAATAACTACTCCATCTCTAACGACACGCACTTGGGCATTACGCACGATTTTACCTTCTGTCACATAACAACCGGCGATAGTACCGACTTTAGGAACTTTGAAAGTAGCTCTTACCTCTGCTGTACCTAAAACAACTTCTTTTAAATCCGGTTGTAAAAGACCGCTCATAGCAGCTTTAATATCTTCGATAGCATCATAAATAACGCGATATAATCTAATGTCTATTTGCTGCTTTTCCGCTACTTTTCTGGCATTGGCATCGGGCCTTACATTAAATCCGATAATAATGGCGTTTGAGGCATCTGCCAACATTACATCAGTTTCAATTATTGCTCCAACACCCTGATGAATAATATTAACACGCACCTCGTCAGTACTTAATTTTTCTAGGGATTGTTTGATTGCTTCAATAGAACCCTGAACATCAGCTTTAATAATAATATTAAGCTCTTTTATATCCCCTTCTTTGATTTGTGAGAACAGATCATCTAGGGATATGCGGGTTCTTGCTTGCTGGGTTTCTTCTTTTTGTTGCGTGATCCGCTCATCAATAATCTGCTTAGCTAAACGTTCCTCCGTTACAACATGAAATACATCCCCAGCTTGGGGAACTTTATCTAAACCGATTACTTCTACAGGCGTTGAAGGCAGAGCATTCTTTTGATTTCTTCCTTTATCATCTTGCATAGCTCTTATTCTTCCTTGGGAATAACCTACAACTAAATAGTCTCCTACATTCAAAGTACCGTTTTCTACTAATACTGTAGCTACAGGGCCTCTACCTTTATCTAACTTAGCTTCAACTACAGTACCTTTTGCATTTCTATTAGGATTTGCTTTGATGTCAGTTACCTCAGCTACTAACAGGATCATTTCCAAGAGAGAATCAAGACCTTCTTTGGTCTTAGCTGATACATTCACACAGATAGTATCTCCGCCCCACTCTTCAGGAATAAGCCCATATTCTGTTAACTCTTGTTTAATACGTTCCGGGTTGGCTTCCGGTTTATCTACTTTATTGATAGCTACAATGATAGGTACTTTTGCTGCCTGGGCATGATTAATAGCTTCTATAGTTTGAGGTTTAACGCCATCATCAGCAGCAACAACTAAAATAGCAATATCTGTTATTTGGGCTCCTCTCGCCCTCATAGCTGTAAAAGCTTCGTGACCCGGTGTATCTAAAAATGTTATTTTTTTGCCTGCTACTTCAACCTGGTAAGCACCTATATGCTGAGTAATTCCACCTGCTTCTGTGGCTGTAACATTAGTATGTCTTATTATATCAAGCAAGGAGGTTTTCCCGTGGTCAACATGACCCATGATGGTAACTACAGGAGGCCTTTCTTGTAAATCTTCAGGATCATCTGTAGTTTCTGCAGCAGCAGTAAGGATCTCTTCTTTAGTAGCTTTAATATCTACAGTTACTCCAAATTCTCCTCCTAACAGGATCAATGTATCAATATCCAACTCTTGATTAATAGTAGCTAACACACCTAGGTTCATGAGCTTCTTAATAACTTCTGAAGCCTTCTTATTAATTAAATGTGCAAAATCTTGTACTGTCAAAGATCCTTCAAGAGTAACTTTCTTAACTAAAACTGGTTCCGCTTTTTCTCTTTTCATTTGCTGATTTCTTCTGTTTTTGTTATTCTTTCCCGGACGTCTGTTTGATCTTTTATTATCGTCATAACGGGATGTTTTACGGGATGGCGTCTTCTTTTTACCGCCTCTCTCAAAAGCTTTTTGGCCTACTGCCTTTTCAGCTTTATTTAGTAACTCAGCCGGGTCATTGAATGATTTATCTTTTGTTTTATCATTTTTGGCAGTATTTTTTTCAGCCGGTTTAGTATTATTTGGTTTAGTATTATTTGGTCTATTGTTCCTATAATTTTGTTGGTTTTTTGTCTCTTTATTATTGTAATGAGGTTTATTAGCCTGAGAGTTATGTTTATCCGTTTCTCTGTTCCTTTCTTGCTTCATAGGTTTTTGGGCAGGCTTTTGCTCTCTAGATGTATTGGTATTAACATTATCTTTATCTAAATTAAGCACCATTTTTTTTATTCTTTCTGCTTCGCCGCTAGGGATTGTGCTCATATGGTTTTTCACATTTAGACCGAGAGTCTGCAATTTACCCAACAATTCTTTGCTAGCCATGTTCATTTCTTTTGCTAATTCATGCACACGAATTGTAGCCATTTAATCACCTCCATAAGAATCAGTTAAACCCGTTGCTGTGAGTCTTAACTGTTTGAGGATCGCTTGAGCCATCTGTTTATCAGTTACCGTAAGTAGGTTTCGCGGCGATATACCCAGAATAGCACCATATTCCTCTTTCGTACCAAGTACATAATATTTAATATTTTTTTCTTTACACTTCTTTTCCCAGTATTTCTTGCGTTTTTCTGGCATATCACTAGCTATAAGTAGAAAAGTAAAGATATTACGCTTCATTCCATCTTCAACAGCAGTCTCCCCACTGATGACTTTGCCACTCTTTTTAGCAAACCCTAGCAAAGTTTTAACCTTTGGATTGATCAACATACCCTAAACCAACTTTCAAACGCTCGATAATTTCTTCACTTATAGGTTGCTGAAGATTTTTTTCCAAGAGTTTTCCTTTTAACGCCTTCACAAGACACTCTTTTTCTGGGCAAAGATAAACTCCTCTTCCTGATTTTTTACCGGTAGAGTCCAAAATCACTTCTCCATCAGGAGTTCTAACTATCCTGATCAGTTCTTTTTTAGGTTTCATCTCCCGACAACCTACACACATTCTTTGAGGAACTTTTTTTTGTCGCACTATTTATTCACCCCTTATTCCGTAGGATTAGAGGCTTGTGACTGTGATTCACTTTTAATATCAATTTTCCAATTTGTAAGTTTAGCAGCCAAGCGAGCATTTTGCCCTTCTTTTCCAATGGCTAGTGATAATTGATAATCGGGAACAACCACCTTAGCCATCTTTTCTTCAACCAAAATATCAACTGAAACCACTTTGGCCGGGCTTAAAGCGTTAGCAATGTATTTTACCGGATCCACATTCCATTTTACAATATCAATTTTTTCCCCTTTAAGTTCTGTTACAATTGCCTGGACTCTTAAACCTTTAGGACCCACACATGCACCTACGGGATCAACGTTCTCATTTTTGGAGTACACTGCTATTTTAGAACGTGATCCTGCCTCACGGGCTACAGATTTAAGTTCAACTGTACCATCATGAATTTCTGGGACTTCCAATTCAAATAAGCGTTTTAATAAGCCGGGATGAGTTCTGGATACTAAGATTTGAGGACCCTTAGTAGTCTTCTTTACATCAACTATATATGTTTTAATCCGATCTCCATTTTTATACTGTTCCCCCGGCATTTGTTCATTTTGTACAAGTTGGGCTTCAGTTTTTCCTAAGTCAATATATACAGTTCTGTTTTCTATTCTCTGGACTACACCAGTAACAATATCTCCTTCTCTGTTGGAATACTCATCAAAAATTATTTCTCTTTCAGCTTCCCTGATTCTTTGTACAACCACTTGCTTAGCCGTTTGTGCAGCGATCCGTCCAAAGTTTTTCGGAGTAACCTCAACCTCAACAATGTCTTCCAACTCATAGCGGGGATCTTTTTTCCGCGCTTCATCCAAGGAGATTTCAGTTATCTCATTGGAGCTCTCTTCCACTACTGTTTTTCTGGCATAGACTTTTATTTCTCCTGTATCTCTATCAAAATGCACCCGTACATTTTGTAAAGTACCAAAGTTCTTCTTATAGGCAGAAATTAAAGCAGCCTCAATAGCTTCGACTAATATATTCGGATTAATTCCTTTTTCCTTCTCCAAAGCATTAATAGCTTCAATCAACTCAATATTCATTTATTATCCTCCTATTTATCCCGGTGTTAACTAATGCTAACACCCGATTGCTCAACTAACCCATCAGTTAGAGATTCCTCTGAGAAGTTTCTCTTAATCTTGCCAGGCAAGTCTCACTTGAGCTACCTTATTTCTGGGAACAGATAACTCTTCACCGTCCTCTAAATATAAAACTAGATTTTCTTCATTAACGGGTCCTAGTTTCCCTTTAATTACTTTACTTCCATTAATAGGTGCATAAGTATGTACATTAACTAAAGCCTCTTGGAACCTCACAAAATCTTTTTCTCTAAATAAAATACGTTCAATACCGGGTGATGATACTTCAAGAAAATAAGCTTGTGAGATAGGATCTTTTTCATCTAACAAATCGGAAAGTACTGTGCTTACAGCTTGACAATCATCCAGGTCGACTCCATCTTCTTTATCTATATAAATTCTTAGATACCAGTTCGCCCCCTCCTTAACAAATTCGACAGCCACCAGTTCCATATCCATACTTTCTACAACAGGCTCAGCCAGATTATAGACTATATCATGAATTTTCTCTCCCTGCATGCACAGGCCTCCTTAGTGTATTTTACTTATATTTTTCTCAAAAACCCGCCTGTAATATAAATGAAAGAGTGGGTTTTTTTCCCACTCTCGCTGTACTAAAACGTCGGATTGCATGATTGTTACCCTTTACAGTCTAACACATCGGATTAACACTTGGCAAGTTTTATCCAATAGCTAACCACCTAAAACAAGGAGATTTGATCATTTTCAGGTAAATCTCGTAAACTCCCATGATGATCAAGAACTTCAATTACTGTCTTGCTTATTTTTGCCCTCACCCGTAAATCCTCGCAGGATGTAAACCTTTTTTCTTCCCGGGCCTTTACTATGCTCACTGCCGCTGCCTGACCTAACCCTTGTAAAGAACCGAGAGGAGGCAAGAGGGCTTTCCCATCGTCAACTATTAAAAAGCGGGTAGCATCAGAGGAAAACAAGTCAACATGTTTTAGAGTAATATTTCTTAAATGCATTTCTAAAGCCAATTCCAAAATGCTATACAGGTTTTTTTCTTTTTGGGAGGCTTCATTTCCTTTTTTCGCTATTTCCTCCATTTCCCGTTTTATGGAGGAGATACCACCCACTACGATGTCTGCATCAAATTCATCAGCCCTTACAGTAAAGAAGCTAGCATAGAAAGCAGCAGGATAATAAACCTTAAAATAAGCGATTCGGAAAGCCATCATTACATAAGCTACAGCATGGGCTTTAGGAAACATGTATTTAATCTTTTGACAAGATTCTATATACCAGCCAGGTACATCATGTTCTTTCATGATTTCTATATTTTCCGGCAATAAGCCTTTTCCCTTACGAACTCTTTCCATTATTTTAAAAGCTTGACTAGGTTCAACACCTTTTTGAATTAAAAACAGCATAATATCGTCACGAGCTGATATAACCTCCGACATTTTAGCTGTACCTGATTTAATAAGATCCTGGGCATTGTTTAACCACACATTAGTTCCGTGAGAGAAACCACTGATCCGAACCAACTCGGAAAAATTCTGGGGCTTAGTGTCTTCCAACATCTGTCGAACAAATTTAGTGCCAAACTCTGGAATTCCTAACGTTCCTACCTTACTTCCCAAGTCTTCACTACTAATTCCTAAGGCATCCAGACCTAAGAATAATGATAATACCTTACTTTCATCTAATGGTATGGTCTTACAATCTACTCCCGTCAAGTCTTCCAGCATTTTAATTACTGTAGGATCATCATGGCCCAAAATATCTAATTTGACGAGACGGCTAGAAATAGAATGATAATCAAAATGAGTAGTTATTATTTCCGATTTAACGTCATCAGCTGGTCTCTGCAACGGTGTGAATTTATGGATATCTAACCCCTTAGGCAATACCATAACCCCACCGGGGTGCTGCCCTGTAGTGCGTTTAACCCCTGTACATCCATCCACAAGGCGTTGTACTTCGGCACTTTTAATGACTTGTTCCTTCTCGGCATAATAACTTTTAACAAAGCCATAGGCCGTCTTATTAGCAATAGTCGCTATTGTACCGGCCCGGAAAACATTATCTACTCCAAATAATTCCTCGGTATATTTATGAGCACAAGGCTGGTAATCTCCGGAAAAATTCAAATCAATATCTGGTACCTTATCACCTTTAAAACCGAGGAAAACTTCAAAAGGTATATCGTGCCCCTCTTTGCGCAATTTGGCTCCACACTCAGGGCATTCTCTATCGGGTAAATCTGCCCCTGAGCCCACAGAACCATCTGTAATAAACTTACTATAATGACAGTTGGGACAAAGATAGTGTGGTGGTAGGGGATTAACCTCAGTGATATCACTAAAGGTAGCAACTAAAGAAGAACCAACGGATCCTCGAGATCCTACCAGATATCCATCTTCATTGGAGTGTTTTACTAATTTATGAGCAATTAAATATAATACGGCAAAACCATTATTAATTATAGAATTCAGTTCTTTATCAATTCTTTGCTGTACAATATCAGGCAAAGTATCGCCATACAGATTATGTGCGTTTGTTTTTGTTAATCTAATAATTTCCTCTTCCGCACCGGGAATCTCAGGAGGATAGAGTTCATCAGGAATAGGTTTAATTTCCCCGTCAACCAAGGCTGCGATCTTTTGCGGATTTGTAATAACAACTTCCTTCGCCGCATCTTCTCCTAGGTAAGCGAATTCCTCCAACATCTCTTCTGTAGTCTTAAAATAAAGAGGTGCCTGATTATCAGCATCATCAAAACCTTTACCGGCCATAAGAATACGACGATATATTTCATCTTCCGGGTCTAAAAAATGGACATCTCCTGTAGCTACTACAGGCTTGTTCAATTTTTGACCTAATTCATATATTTTTTTATTTATTGTCAACAAATCTTCTTCACTATTGACAATACCTTTATTTATCATGAAAGTATTATTCCCACGGGGCTGTATTTCTAAGTAATCATAAAACTCCGCAATTTTTTCCCATTTTTCCTGATCAATTCCTTTTAGATAATAACGGATCAATTCCCCCGCTTCACAAGCAGAGCCAATCAACAATCCTTTTCTCAGTTTATTTAATTCACTCTTGGGTATTCTGGGTACTCGATAATAGTGATGTAAATGAGATAAGGTTACTAATTCATACAAATTGCGCAGTCCTTCTTGATTTAAGGCTAAGATAATAACGTGATATGTAGGTACTTTTCGCCCTTCATGCTGTTCCTGATCATTATAGAGATATCCTTCCACACCAAAAATGGGTTTAACACCATTTTTCTTCGCTGCTTCATAAGCCTCCGGGAAAGCCTGAACCACACCATGGTCAGTAATAGCTAACGCTTCATGTCCCCACTCCCGGGCTCGCTTGAAGATGTCCTTGATACCTGTCAAAGCATCCAAAGCACTCATCTTAGTATGCAAATGAAGCTCCACACGTTTTTCCTGAGCAGTATCCTTTCTGGTAGTAATAATAGTTTCCATAATATCATAAGGCATAAGGGTCAGTTCCTGACTATACCTATCATACTGGAGAGGCCCCCTAAATAAATACCAGTTATTTTCAACCAATCTTTCTTGCAACTTTTCCGCCAAATCTCCATCAGCCCATATTTTACATGTTAACGAATCTGTCTTATCACAAATAAAAAAGGTAACTAATATGCGGCCTGTCTTTAGCGTTCTAAACTCCAGATTAAATACATACCCTCGTACTGTTACACTCTTCTCCTCATCCAGTAGAGTTTTAATTTCTTGGGGGCCTCCTGTTATCTTTTTGCCCGTTATAACGTCGGATACTGCAGGACTTTGCATAAGCTTTTCTTTTTTCTTCTTAACGATACTTTCTTTAAAAAGCTCTGCATAGTTATTCTCTATCTCTTGTAATTCCTTACAGTCCTCTCCCTCTTCTTCCTTCCAGGTTATTTGGACTTGAACATCCAACTGATAATTTTTTTCTAATAATGTCTCCAGTTGATTAATTATTCCATGGGATGTTAAATAGGCCCATCCTATTTCTTGTTTTACAATAATCTGTAGTAAATTATCAGTCACTTCATATGAGGCACCTGCCAACCATCCACGGCAACTTGGAATCATTCTACATAAACTTGCAATAATCTCTTGTTCTCTCTGTTTCCAAAGGCTTTTTAAATTAGAATACTTATTAGCAAGGGTAAAATGAAACCTTGTATTACACTCTGCACCAAACAAATCTCTCCAAAATTTCGTGAGATACTTATAAATATCATCTTCTGGCTTTTGGGAACTAGCAAAATATATTTCCCAAGCCTTATCAGCCTGGGAAATTAGAATCTTCGTTATTTTACAATGTAATAAATATTCCTTGATTGGTTTAGGCAGGGTCGAAGATACCAGGGCCTGTTGCCAAAGCATTAGCCTGTTGTTATTGTCAATAGCCACTGTTACACCCCCTACTGTCCTGTTGATACTTGATATACGCCCTTTATCTTACTAACTTTCTCTATTATTTCTTCCAAATCATGATTGTAAGGTACTATCACAGTGATAACTAGCTTAAGACGGTTAGAACTGCCCATACCACTCATTTCTAAATTACGAATATGAACATCTAATTCACCTAAAGAAGAAGTAACTATTCCTAATTGTCCCGGTTTATCTTCTACAGTAAGATGGAGTTTTTTTTGTTTATCATGAGACAATCGGAGACGATTCTCAAATTTCGTCATATAAACTAGTACTAAAAAAACTATTCCCGTTGTTATTATTGCTGTAAAGTAACTGCCCATCCCCACGGCCAAGCCAATTCCTGCTACGACCCACAGAGAAGCAGCCGTAGTTAACCCTTTAACTCCAAAGCCGGATCGAATGATGGTACCGGCACCCAAAAAACCTATCCCGCTTACAACTTGGGCTGCGATGCGACCTGGGTCAGCTGTATTGGTATAACCTACATTTTGATACATTTCTATGGATGTCATCATAATTAAACAAGAGCCCAAGCACACAAGGGTATGTGTACGAAAGCCCGCAGATTTGTTTAAGCTCTCTCGCTCTAAGCCAATTACTGCACCTAATATGGCTGCTAAAAATAAACGTATTGCTGCAATCCCTTCATAACTCACGTACAAAACTACCCTCCCATACGTACATTTTTAGCTATCTCCCAGTACATTTTCAAGCGGTAAGTAAAGCCCCGTATTAAACCTAATTTTTCTTCTTTCATAACGTGGGACATATCTGCTAAATGTACTTCTTTTATTCTTAGGTTATGTTCATGGGCAAAATGTGTTAACGCCGTTTCCACACCGAATCCAGTTTTAGCCAGATCTTTTATTTCATAAAGCCATTTTTTCTTAATACAACGCTGACCAGATAAAAAAGGAGTCAGGACTTGAGCAAAATCCGTAGCTAAACGTCCATGTTCAAAAATGCCAATGGTCATATCAGCCTCATCATTGAGTACTGGCATTATCATATTCTGCACATGGACTTCTGTTAACCCTATTAAATCCCCATCTAAAAAAAGTATTATTTCTTCCCGGGCCTTCTCTACACCGACGGCCATGGCGCCTCCCTTACCGATATTCTCTGACAAGGGAATCACTTGTACACCGCACTTTTCTGCAACCTGAATTGTATCATCAGTAGAACCATCACTTACAACAATAATTTGAGATATCTCTTTCAGCTTTTTCAAAGGTTCTAAAACGCCTGCTAAATATTTTTCTTCATTGTAAGCCGGGATAACTACAGTTACCTTCATAACCGGTCCTCCTATTTTTAACCGATAGATCTCACCGCTTTAGTATTTCTCAATGATGCCTTTTACATGTTCAATTATTTCATTTTTATTTATATAGCTAATCTCTGAGTCCTTACGCAGTTTAACTTCCACTAACTCTTCACTTGCATATTTCTTACCTATAGTCAACCTAATGGGATAACCAATTAAATCCGCATCTTTAAATTTCACACCGGCTCTCTCATCTCTATCGTCCAATACTACTTCCACTCCGGCTTTTTGTAATTCTTCATATAATGTTTGCGCACCTTGCCAGATTTCGGGGTCCTGGACTTTTACCGGTACAACTACAACTTGATAAGGCGCTATGGACATAGGCCAAATTATCCCATGTTCATCATAGTTTTGTTCAACGGTAGCTGCCAGAGTTCTGCTGACACCTATGCCGTAACATCCCATGACCATAAGATTATCTTTCCCATTTTCATCCACATATTTAGCATTTAAAGCTTCACTATATTTTGTTCCTAGTTTGAAGACTTGTCCTACTTCAATACCTCGGGCCCAGTTTAACACTGCCTGACATTTAGGGCAGGTTTCGCCTTTCTCAATAAGCCTCAAGTCTGCATAGGTTGTCCTTGGGAAGTCACGCTCTGGTTGAACATTGATATAATGATAGTTTTCTTCATTTGCTCCACAAACACCATTAACCATGGTTTTTACTTCATTATCTGCATAAATCTTAATTTGTTTCCCTAACTTAAGGGGACCTACATAGCCAGGCTCACAACCAGTTACTTCTTTGATTTGTTGAGCTGAGGCCATTTCTAGTGTTAACGAGGGATGGACACGTTGCAGTTTTATTTCATTTATCGTTCTATCTCCCCGTACCAAGACGGCAATTATTTCGTCATCAGCCTGATAAAACAAAGTTTTAATAAGTTTTTGGGCAGGTACCTGCAAAAACTGAGAAACTTGCTCAATAGTAGTTTGACCAGGTGTGCTTATTTTTTCCATGTTTTTAGCAGGTTCCTCCCCATTGTCACTAGGAACACAAAGAGCAATTTCTACGTTAGCAGCATAATCACATTCCGGACAGTAAACAATCTCCGCTTCTCCTGAATCGGCAATAACCATGAACTCGTGGGTATCACTACCTCCGATAGCCCCAGAATCAGCCTCCACAGGACGGAATTTCAAACCGCAGCGAGTGAATATAGCAGTATATGCATCATACATTTTTTGATAACTAACATCCAATCCCGCTTCGTCTTTATCAAAAGAGTACAAATCCTTCATAATAAACTCCCGGCCGCGCATCAAACCAAAACGTGGTCTCCGTTCATCCCTATATTTATTCTGCATTTGATAAAGGAGTAATGGCAGTTGGCGATATGAATAAACATCTCCTCTTACTAAATCAGTAATTATTTCTTCATGGGTAGGTCCTAAACAAAAGTCCCGATCATGACGATCTTTTAAGCGAAATAACTCTTTGCCGTAAACATGCCAGCGTCCCGATTCCAACCACAGCTCAGCAGGTTGAATAACAGGCAGCATTATCTCCTGTCCTCCGGCCTTATTCATTTCTTCCCGCACTATAGCAGATATCTTCTGCAGTACTCTCTGCGCCAAGGTTAAATATGTATAAACACCGGAGGAGGATTTACGAATAAACCCTCCTCTCAGCAGCAATTTATGGCTCACTACTTCTGCCTCAGCAGGTGTTTCCCGTAAAGTAGGTGCATACAATTTACTAAAATACATAAGTTCATACTCCTTCTGCAATATATTTTTGTATTTCTTCCCATAATGCCTCTACCAAGGCATCTTCCGGTACCTTTTTAATAACTTTCCCTTTAACAAAAACCAATCCTTCCCCTTTACCACCGGCAATCCCCAGATCTGCTTCTCGGGCTTCTCCCGGCCCATTTACAGCACATCCCATAACGGCCACAGTTAGGGGGACATTTAAATCAGCCACTTTTTCTTCAACGGCTTTAGCAATAGGGTATAAATCTATCTGGGTTCGTCCACAAGTGGGACAAGATATAACATCTACACCTTTTTTTCGTAATCCCAATGTTCTTAGAATAACTTTCGCGGCCTTTACCTCAGGAAGAGGATCCCCTGTTAATGAAACCCTAATAGTATCACCTATTCCTTCGGCTAATAAGGTGCCAATACCTACAGCTGATTTTATGCTACCGTTTTCTCCCAATCCGGCTTCCGTTACTCCTAAATGGAAAGGGTAAGAAACTTTCTCCGCCATAATCCGATAAGCTTCAATCATAAGGGGCACATGGGAAGCTTTAAGAGATATCTTGATAAGATCAAAATTTAGATCTTCTAAAATACTGATATGCTGCAAAGCACTTTCCACCATAGCAGGGGCTGTTACACCCCGATACTTTTCCAACAGCGTTTTATCTAATGACCCGCTATTTACACCAATACGAATCGGAACCGCCTTATCCTGAGCTTTTTTTACAACTTCCCGTACTTTCCAAGCTGCCCCTATATTTCCTGGGTTTAATCTTAGACCATGTACCCCATTATCCAGGGCTTTTATGGCCAGTTTATAATCAAAATGTATATCAGCAATTACTGGTATTGGGGATCCTTGTACAACCTTAGCTACTGCTTCTGCGGCCTCATTATCGGGTATGGCCACACGTATAATTTCACATCCATCAGCAGCTAACTGTTTAATTTGGGTTAAAGTAGCCTCTACATCACAAGTATCCGTATTAGTCATAGACTGAATAGAAATAGGATGTAAATGGCCTACCCCCACATCTCCCACCAGAAAATTCTTGGTGACACGTCGCTTGATATCTTGCATTTTACAGGCTCCTTAACTTAACAATTTAATAACATCTTTATATGTGACAAGAACCATCAACAACATTAATAAAAAGAATCCAACTAGATGTACGAAATTTTCTTTAGCGGGATTAACAGGTTTTCCTCTTACTGCTTCCACTAAAAGAAACAAGAGGCGGCTGCCATCAAGGGCAGGTATAGGTATTAAGTTGAAAAGCCCAATACTAATGGAAATTAAGGCTGTTAAATTAGCTAAATATACTATTCCATAGCGAGCCGATTCATCAATCATTTTAACAATACCTACGGGGCCGGCAATTTCATTAGTAGACAATTTACCTGTTATCAATTGCAACAAACCATTTATTGTCAGGACTGTAAACTCGTAGGTATGGTATACTCCCTCCTTAATCCCTTCAATAAGTCCGATTTTTTCCCACACGGGGGTTTTCGGCATAATGCCGATCATTCCCACGTTGTTTTGTTGATCTAAATAGGGCGTAACCTGAACATCAATAGCACTATCCCCCCTCTTAATCGTTAAATCAAGAGTTTTACCGGGATTATCATGAATAACTTTTACCATTTCACTCCATGTTTCAACAGGCTTCCCATTTATTTGGACAATTTCATCATCCACCTGTAAACCGGCAACTGCTGCCGGTCCATCGGCTACAACGTTTCCTATACTAGTAGTGTAATCCTTGGGAACTCCCAAGAAAGTAAAAATCATCACAAAGATAAATGCTGCCAAGACAAAATTCATAATAGGCCCCGCTATTATTACTGAAATACGGGCCCATACTGATTTTTGATCGAAGCGTTTGGGATCTTTTATTTCTCCGGGGAACTCATCTTCCCCAGGAGTCTCTCCCGACATCTTACAAAAACCGCCTAAGGGAAAAACTCTTAAAGAATATAACGTTTCCCCCCATTGTTTACTTATTAATTTGGGCCCCATACCTAAACTAAATTCTTCCACGCGTACACCTGATAATTTTGCCAAGAAATAATGGCCAAATTCATGGACAAAGATTATCAAGCCGAAAACAATAAGGGCTAAAATAAATGTTTTCACGTTAACACTCCTTAATGAGGATTTAAATAGCTGTTTGTTTAGCTATGACTCGAGCCCACTGATCTATTTCTCTAATATCCTCTAAACAAAAATTTTCTACTGAAGCATGCATACTCATTACTTTTTCAATTAGAACAGGAATATTTGTGAAATTAATCTGCTTATGCAAAAATAGTTCCACAGCTTTTTCATTTACTGCATTATATACTATGGGCATAGTACCACCAATTTTTCCTGCCTCAAAAGCTAATTTAAGTCCGGGGAATTTCTCCATGTCAGGTTGCAAAAAAGTTAAATTTTCTAAAGCAAAAATATTCATCTTAGGGAAAGTATTGCTTTCTCTCAAAGGATACGTATAAGCATACTGGATAGGCACCCTCATGTCGGGCATACCCAATTGGGCCAATATTACTCCATCCCCATATTCAACCATGGAGTGAATAATACTTTGGGGATGAACAACTACTTGTATTTTTTCATACGGTACATCAAAAAGCCAATGGGCTTCAATAACTTCTAAGCCCTTATTTATTAAGCCCGCTGAATCTATTGTTATTTTTTTCCCCATATTCCACTTAGGATGTTTTAAAGCCTGTTCAGGCGTAACTTTAGCCAGCTCATCCAGGCTATGATTTAAAAATGGGCCTCCCGAAGCAGTAAGAAGGATCTTATCTATGGCAGTGCGATTGGATTCTTCTATACACTGAAATATAGCAGAATGTTCACTATCTACAGGAATGATAGGTGTTCCCGTTTCTTTAGCTTTTTTCATTACTAACTGTCCCCCTGCAACTAGCGTTTCTTTATTTGCTAAGGCCACAGGGATTTTATTATCTAAAGCCAGTAAAGTTGGTTCTAAACCATTTATGCCACTTACTGCAATTAAAATTAAATCAGTATCCTGTATTTGGGTTAATTGGGCTAAACCATCCTTACCATAACATACTTTTATATTATTACCCATTTGAGATTTTAACCGATCTGCTGCTTCTAAAGATGCCACTGATACATATTGTGGCTGATATTGCTTTATTTGATGTAGCAAAAGATCAACATTTGATCCTGCTGCCAGCCCTACAACATTATAGCTTTGCGGAAACTCATCTACAACTTGCAGCGCCTGTCTGCCTACAGAACCAGTTGAGCCCATAATGACTAGATTCTTAACCAATATAAGGTCCTCCTTTTTTTACATACACTGCTGCCACATTGCTTTAATTACAGACTTTCCGATTATAAAAAGTACCGGACCTAATACTATCCCCCAACCACCCATGACTTTAACACCAATATACATGGAGGCAATAGTAGCCAAAGGATGAATGCCAATATTTTCGGAAAGGATTTTCGGTTCAATAAGTTGCCTTACTCCTGCTATTACAGCATAAATGATTAATAAGCCAACTCCAAATTTTATATTACCGGAAATAAAGTGAAAAATGGACCAAGGTATCAGTATTGTTCCCGGGCCTAAAACCGGTAGGAGATCAAAAATGCCTACAACGACTCCCAAGGTCAGCGCATATTTTGCACCTAAAATATACAATCCTGCAATGGTCTGAACCCCAGTGATACTTATTAAAATTGCCTGGGCTCTAAAAAATCCTATCAAGGCATTACTTAATTCATTAATCACATGTCTTGCCGGCCCTACACATCTGTGAGGTAATACTTTAAAAATAAAGTTAGATATTAATTTTTTATCTCGACTAATAAAGAATGTGGCCAAGCCTGACACAATAATTATAGTGACAAAACTAGGCAAACTTGTCAAGATGCCAAATAAAACATTGGTTGTGACGGAAACCACATCTGCTAATCCTTTAATACCTACTTGCAAATTATCCCTAATAGTATCCTTTACTTCTACAGGCAAACTATTGTTTGTTAACAAATATCTTAGGCGATCAAAAATAGTTTGATCCTGGCCTAAAATATTATTAGCATAAGCTATCAGCTGTTTATATAGGGAAGATAATTCTATCACAAGATGTGTTGTTAAATAAATAATAACTAAAAGTACTACTAGCAACACAATACTTAAAGTTATTGCAACTGCAAATCCTCTATTAAGCTTTTTTTTCTCTACTAACCAATCCACAATAGGGTCTATTAATATCGCCATGGCCCCTGCAAGTATGAAAGGAAGAAGTACAACAGCAACTTCACCTGAAACAGAGAAAAAAAGAGGTAAAAAATATCTAGTGAAAAAGTACAAAGATACCATAACTAACAATATTAGAGATAATTTTACCACATATGACTTATACGCATCTACATTTTTGCTCATAAACTAAACCTCACTAAAACAAAATTAAATAATATACTAAGGGAGCAGCCCACAGCATACTATCAAAGCGATCTAAAATACCTCCATGCCCGGGAATAATGTTTCCAGAATCCTTACATCCGGCAAAACGTTTCAAGGTACTTTCAAAGAGGTCTCCTAGTTGACCCGCAACAGAAATCAGGGGAGTTATTACTAGTAATGGAATTTCCTGTAAGGATTGCACGTAAATTACCATGATATATACACATAATATACTAAAAAGCACGCCTCCTACAAACCCTTCCCACGTTTTATTGGGACTGATCTGAGGAGCAAGCTTCCTTTTACCTAAAAACATACCTGTAAAATAAGCACCTGTATCCGTGCTCCATACTACAATAAAAACATAAAGAATCAACCAGAACCCATTATTCATAGTCCGTAATAACAAAAGGTGAGAAAACCCTATAGTCACATAAAAGACTCCTAATAAAGAAAATGCTAAATCTAAAGGTGAATAATGAGGATAACGAAAAAGAAAAGAAACAAAGAATAGTAATACATATGCTGCAATTATAAATTCCAATTGGGAAACTTCCCACGCTACAGCTAAAGGTATTACAGTTCCTCCTAAGAGTATTAAGGATAGTATACTTTTGCATCCCGCTTTATTGCTAATATTGTTAAATTCCCTCAAACCCAACAAGACTAATAAAATTACAGGCATATAAAAATATAAACCACCCTTATATACACAGAATATCAGTACCGGAATTCCTACAAGTGCGCTTGCTACCCGCTTTACTAACATATAACTGTCACCAACTTTTTCACTACTTTTATATACCTCCTAAACGTCGCTTCCTATGTTGATACTCGTATATAGCTTCATATAAAAGATTTTGAGTGAAGTCGGGCCATAAGACAGGAGTAGACCAAAATTCTGTATATGCGGACTGCCATAAGAGGAAATTACTTAAGCGCATTTCTCCAGATGTTCTAATCATTAAGTCGGGATCCGGCAATCCCGCAGTATATAAATACTTTTCAATAATGTTTTCTTCAATATCTTCACTCTTTATTTTTCCCGCTGCCGTCTCTATAGCTATCACTTTAACAGCATCTATTATTTCCCTTCTGCTCCCATAGTTTAACGCAATTTGCAGATATAATTTAGAGTTTTCCTGGGTATCTTTAATAGCTTTCTTTACACTTATAACCGCCTTTTCTGGTAATTCTTCTATATGTCCTAAAGTTCTAATACATACTCCATTGTCCTTTAACTTGTTTAATTCTTTATCTATATACTCTACTAATAAATGCATTAAGGAATTTATTTCTTCCCTAGGCCGTTTCCAGTTTTCTGTAGAAAAAGCATATACCGTCAAATGCTTCAGACCAAGATCTAGGGAAGTTTCAACTATCTTTTTCAAAGTTTCCATCCCAGCTCGATGCCCGGCACTTCTAGGTAATCCTCTTTTTGTCGCCCAGCGTCCATTTCCATCCATAATAATTGCTACATGAGTCGGAAGCGGCCTTTCTAGTAGAGCTTCTTTGCTTATTTCTGTATTTTCCTTATTTTTATCTCCAAAAAAACTCTTTACATATCGATACACTGTAACATTTGCCTCCTTATGCAGTAAAACCCCCTTTTATAGGGGGTTATTCTCAATGATTAAACTCGGGCAACTTAAAATAACCGACAAGAACTTCTAACTCCTGGTGGTTTTCTTTAATACGAATGATTCTCTTCTCTGTACTTTCCCTTTTATCTTGAGGATTCTTTGTATAATAAACGTTATATTTACAATTATTAAGAGTAAAATATTTAACGGCTTCTTCTTCTTTTTTACCAAGCAACTTATAATAATTCATATTCACTCAAATCCCTTAATATAATCACAAAAAGAATTTATACTTCCATTATTTCCTTTTCTTTGTTCTCTAAAACACGATCTACTTCTTTTATATATTTATCTGTTATTTTTTGAATATCTTCTTGACCTTTTTTACAATCATCTTCCGAGATAGTTTTTGCTTTTTCCATACCTTTTACGCGATCATTGCCTTCTCTGCGAATATTTCTGATACTAACTCTTGCCTCTTCAGCTTTCTTTTTAATTACCTTGGCAAGCTCTAGCCTTCTTTCTTGGGTTAACTGAGGAATCATAATCCTAATAACAGTTCCGTCACTGCTAGGATTTACTCCTAAATCAGATTTTAAAATTGCCTTTTCCACAGCAGGTACAATACTTTTATCCCAAGGTTGTACAGCTAGCAATCTGGATTCCGGTACAGAAATGTTAGCTAATTGGTTTAGAGGAGTGGGGGTTCCATAATAATCTACCTGTACTTTCTCTAAAATAGACGGATTAGCCCTTCCGGCGCGCAAAGTCGAATATTCCTTACGTAAAACTTCCAGAGTTTTTTTCATTCTTTCTTCACAATCACGTACAACTTCTTTCATTGTTTTCCCTCCCTACAATTGTACCAATTTTTTCACCTAAAATTACCTTTTTAATATTTCCTTCTTCTAAGATACTAAATATAATGAGGGGAATATGGTTATCCATGCACAGGGATGTTGCTGTAGAATCCATAACTCCCAGACCCTTATTAAGAACATCGATATAAGTCAGCTCCGTAAATCTTTTAGCCTGAGAATTCTTCTTAGGATCACTATCATAAACTCCATCCACTTTCTTAGCCATCAGAATAAGTTCGGCCTCAATTTCTGCAGCCCTTAAAGCGGCAGTAGTATCTGTCGAGAAATAAGGGTTGCCTGTTCCTGCAGCGAAAATAACAACTCTCCCTTTTTCTAAATGGCGAATAGCCCTGCGCCGGATATAAGGTTCAGCAACTTGGCGCATTTCAATTGCTGTAAGAACTCTTGTGGCAATTCCTTCTCTTTCCATGGCATCTTGCAAGGCCAGAGCATTCATAACTGTTGCCAGCATACCCATATAATCCGCGGTGGCTCTATCCATTCCTCTAGAGCTACCTGATACACCGCGCCAGATATTGCCGCCACCAACAACTACTGCAATTTCCACGCCAATTTCCGCAATTTCCTTTACTTGCCTGGCAATAGATTCAAGAATTTTGCTTTCATACCCATAGCCCAATTCCCCCGCCAGAGCTTCTCCGCTTAATTTTATAACAACTCTTTTATATTTAGATTTCACCATATGGAAGAATTCCTCCAATCTGTCATTTTCTACACTAATGCTAAAAACCCTTTTTTAACTGAAAAAATATCAGCCCTTTTGTCTAGGGAATTGTAAGTTTTACACCATCTTTAAAAAGAGAACACTAAGTTTTCGATCGTACTAAGTGTTCTCCCATATCGTTATTTGTTGATTTGTGACATTACTTCATCTGCAAAGTTTTCTTCTTTCTTTTCAATACCTTCACCCAGTTCAAAACGAGCAAAGCGGCGAACCTGGATATTTTCTCCGATCTTGGCAATGCTGTTGGTGATTAACTCGCCCACAGAAATGTCCGGATCTTTGATAAAGGGTTGTTCTAATAAACAAACTTCTTTATAAAATTTCTCTAATCTGCCCACAACCATCTTATCAATAATCTTTTCTGGCTTTCCTTCATTTTGAGCTTGTACCTTTAAAATATGTTTTTCTCTTTCCAGAATATCTTCAGGTACTTCTTCTTTGTTAACATATTCGGGACGAGAAGCAGCAATCTGCATAGCAATGTCTTTAACAAGTTCTTTAAAAGCAGGTGTCTTTGCTACGAAATCAGTTTCACTGTTTACTTCAACTAAAACACCAATTCGCCCATTACCATGTATATAAGATTCTACCAAACCCTCGGCTGCCAAACGACCGGCTTTTTTTGCTGCTGCAGCTAAGCCTTTTTCTCTTAAAAGCTCAATAGCTTTGTCCATATCACCATTAGTTTCTTGTAAAGCTTTTTTACAATCCATCATACCAGCATTTGTACGCTCACGCAATTCTTTAACCATAGCTGCTGTAACCATAAATTTAACCTCCTAGCTATATTAACATAAATTATTATTCCACTTACAAAGATAAATAACTATGTACAGATAAAGAAAAGAGGTGCCAAGGGATACCATTCCCCTTGGTCACCCCTTTAATTCATATTGTATCTTGCACTGGGGTTATCTTTTTGATAATCCTTTTATTATTCTGCTTCAACTTCCTCAGCTGTTTCATCACCAACTTGACCTGCATTAGCTTCTAATACAGCTTCCGCCATTTTTGATGTTAACAACTTAACAGCACGAATAGCATCATCGTTGCCCGGTATTACATAATCCACTTCGTCTGGATCACAATTTGTGTCAACAATAGCAACGATAGGAATATTTAAGCGACGTGCTTCAGCTATGGCAATATGCTCCTTACGTGGATCAATAACAAATAATGCTCCAGGTAAGCCAGGCATATTTTTAATTCCGCCCAAGAATCTTTCCAGCTTTTCAGCTTCTCCTTTGAGTTTTGCAACTTCTTTCTTGGTTAGAACCTCAAATGTACCGTCTTCTTCCATAGCTTCTAACGCTTTTAATCTTTCAATACGTTTTTGGATGGTATTATAATTTGTCAGCATACCACCGAGCCAACGCTCATGAACATAGTACATACCACAGCGAGTTGCTTCTTCTTTAACAGTTTCCTGGGCTTGCTTCTTTGTTCCAACAAACAATACATGTTTGCCTTCAGAAACTACGCTGCGTATGAAATCATATGCATCTTCTACTTTTTTCACTGTTTTTTGGAGATCAATAATGTAAATACCATTGCGCTCCGTGAAAATATATGGTGCCATTTTAGGATTCCAACGCCTTGTTTGGTGTCCAAAATGTACGCCTGCTTCTAACAATTGCTTCATTGAAACTACAGACATTACTACACCTCCTCCCTTCGGTTTATCCTCCGCTTTCCTCATTTTCGCTCCAGACCCTAACGGGCACCCTGAAGCAAATCAAAAAGCGTGTGTTTTTACACCACTAGAAAGTATACCATAAAATCTCAAAAACACAAACACTTTATTACACATTTTTTTATTTTGTATCTGCTAATGCTATAGCTTGCAATCTTTCCTGTAACCTTATGTTTAATGCAACTTCTCCTTGAGACATGTTTAATTTCTCCGCTATTTCCGGGAGAGAATATCCTTGTTCTTTCAAAGAAAAAATATCCCCAATATCTTGCGAATCATCTTCTTCCTTGGTTTCTTGTTCGATATTAAATTTTATTTCTTCAACTTTAGCATTTTCTGTTATATTATCCTTTAATACTTTATTAAAGTCATAATGTTCTCGTTGCTGATGATTAAATACCGTTTCCCCATGCTTTGCTTCATGGTCTTTAATTACGTTTATTTTATATTCCAATTCTTCTAAAATCACTTCTACAATTCGCGAATTTTCTTGCACTAGTTCTTCTATATCCTCTTTTATTTGCCTATTTTCCTGCACAAGTTTCTTTTGTTTTAAAATTTGCATAGTTACTGCTAACAAAATACATAAATTTATAAAAAGGATTATTTTATTAATGCTTGGCAATTTCAAACACCTCAAAATTACACTTTAATATCCAAAGTAGAACCTACATCTTTGTTATAAGATGGTACTTCCCCTGTCTCTTCATTATTTTTTGGCTTAGCTCTTTTCTCGCCCTCTTTTTGAGATGAGGACTTTCTCTTCTTCTCTTTTTTGTTTTCTTTATCGATTACATTTTGTTGGGTCTGTTTAAGTTGATTAATTACCTGTTTTTTGCGATCCATTTCTTTTTCTATAAGTTGGCTCATCACTTGCTGTTCTGTTTGCTGCTGGTTAACCAGACCTCTTTGAGTTTTTTGTGCTTGATCCAACTTGGGTAATAGCACTTGCATATCAACAGGATTAATGGTCATTTAGCCACCTTCTTTTTAACAAAAGGAACCGATTTTATATCAAGTCCATCCAACTTAAATGTTACATGATCCAGTTGATCTTTTACATGGAATACTGATTTTCCAATACTAATTTCAACACCGGAATATATTCTTCTTTCCACAGATATTCTGGCATCCTCCATCTGTTGGAACATTATTTCCAACTCCATCTTTCTTTCCTTACATTCTTCCATTTCTTGATGCCCTTGATACTGGATTCGGCGAGATTTAATAAATAGTTCATTCTTATCAGGGGGAATCATACCAAACTTGCCTTTTATCTCATGCAACTTTTTCAGGATTTTATTATTACTATCCATCATTTTTGTAAGTTCTATAATACGCTTAGAAATCTTCTTATATTCATCTCGTAATTCTGGTAATATTCCCACTGCTATTTTTGTAGCAGTACCCAGAGAAGCCCCTATATTCTTGGCATATATCTCTTCGCCGGCACTGCATTCTCCACCTACTAAAAGTCCTTTTTTACCCCCTACATTGACACTTTTCACAGCCTTAGTAGTACTATGCATTATAGCTTCCGTTACCACAATCTCACCTTTGCATTCTGCATACCCATTTTCTATAACTTTAGCATAGATATTGCCTTCAGCTACAACCCTACCTTGCACTATGCCCTTCTTGACCTGAATATTACTGCCCCCTATAACGTTACCCTCTATGAGTCCACCTACTTCTATATCACCCGTAGCTTCTACCGTAAAACCATTACGTACACTACCGCTGATAACCACATTACCGGGATATTTAATATTCCCCGTATTAAAATCTACATCTCCATTAACCTGATAAGTTAATAAAACACTAACTTTATTATTATTTAAGATAACATGTCCTTCTTTAGTAGCTATTAATTTTGTATTGTTATCAATGGCTTGCGTATTTTGACCGATAGGCAACCGAACATCTTTTGCAGGCTTGACCTTGGACCTTTCACCATATACATTTATACCGTCCTGCCCCTGCTCAGCAGGGATTTTTTCCGCTATAACGGTACCAGAAGATACTAATTGTATTAAATTCAAGTTATAAAAGTCTATTTTCCCATCTTCTAACTCATTAGGTTTCACTTCAATTCCTTTAGGATTAAAATGATAGATGATTGTGGCATCCTTAGCTTTAATTAATGGTAAACCTTCAGCAATTAGCCATTCCCCGTATTTTCCTTGATTATTTAAAATTTCAGGTAAGATCTCTTCTTTGATACCATGTTTAATTCCTTCATTCTCCAAAGCCTTTTGTAAGTCTTTAGTATTCAATTTTTCTCCGCCGGTAAAAGGTATCACGATTAAATAAGCTTGTAACATATCACTGCTAACTTTTACTTTTACTAATGGCTTGTAAACAATTTCCTCATTATTGGAACATAATAGTACCTTTTCTCCAGTGTTACTATTTATGGTCTCCTCAACCAAATCGGGATCAAAAGTAATATTCCTGAAAGCCAAATCCGCACATATTTGTTCAAAATCAGCAGGATACTTTATGTCAGCATCATATTCCACACTAATATAAACACCTTCATCTTCTTTATGTAACAAATATTTATTACCTACTAACCCCATCACCAGCACCCCTTTTTATAGATTCTTCTTGACTTTAGCTAATTTCCCCCGCAGCCGAAAGATGGCTTTGGCATGCAGCTGAGAAATACGTGATTCAGAGAGTTCCATTACCTGCGCAATCTCTTTATTGGCTAAGTCATGATAATAAAAGAGACTGATAACAAGCCTTTCTTTTTCAGGAAGTTCGTTTACCGCCTTAGCCAGAAACCTTTTAGTCTCGTTATCTTCAGAAATTTTAGCAGGATTGGGGCTACATTGATCAGGGATAAGATCTTTAATGGCATTCCCATCATTATTATCCAATGATTCATCTAATGAAATCATAGTTATAAAACTAATGCTATTAAACCATTTCGACAACTCAGTAGTTGTTATGTTTAATTCCGCTGCTATTTCATGATCCGTAGCATTTTGCCCTGTTTTAGCCTCAATCTTTTGATAGGCTTCTTCGATAAGTTTCGCTTTTTTTCTTACTGAAACAGGTATCCAATCCTCTTTACGAATGCCATCAATCACAGCACCTTTAATTCTTCGTGTGGCATAAGCAGGAAAAGGTATTCCCAATTCAGGATCATAACGATCAATGGCTTCGATCAATCCAAATATTCCATAACTATATAAATCATCTTTCTGGATATGTAAAGGAAGATAGGAAGATATCTTATTAGCTATTTTTTTTACAAGCACTACATATTTTATTATTATTTGTTCTTTTAGGTCAGGGCTCTTATGTGTTTTATACTTGTCCCACAGTTCACAGGACTCCTCTATCATGAGTACAGCCCTCCCTTGTAAAGAAAACTTTGCTTTCTAAGCTTAGATAATCTTTTGGCCCTTATTTATGGTCTTGACAAGCAGATCCCCATTTTCGGTAAAGAACTCGATTGTGCGACCGAAATTACCTCCTGTATCTTCTGCTTTTAGCCTGATACTTAGCTCTTTTAAAGATTTTTTCACGGCCTCTGCATTCCTATCGCCAATTCTCATCACATTACTGGATCCTGGAAAATTAAACATCTGGGCTCCCCCGGCGATTTTAGCTACGAGGCGTGTTTTGTTTGCACCTAAAGATACCATTTCGTCTACAAGAACTCTTATACCCGTGTCAGCAAACTTAGCTTTATTAATTGATTTTCTGCTCTGTGTACTATCGGGAAGCATTATGTGAGCTAGCCCTCCCACTTTTTTTACCGGATCCCAGAGACAAATTCCTATGCAGGAACCTAAACCGATAGTAATAAGACTCTGAGGGGCTAATGCTGTTTTTACTTCAGCCATTCCAACTTTAACTGTCTCATCTGCCATCACGCCACACCTAATGCCTGTAAGAGATTTTCTAATGTTTGCGGTTCAGGTAATAAAAAGAAATATCCTTTTATCTCTTTTTCTTCTTCAATAAAAATGTTTTCTACCACCAGAGCATAGTCACTTACTTCCCCTATTTGCTGTAACACTTCTCCTAATATAGCACCGGCCATATCTACGGCCATTGCCGGAACTGACGGGTTATATGTATGATTTGTAAAGCAGGCTAGAGCATTCAGATATGAGCCTGCTAAAATATTTACAACCTCCATAAAGGCCGATTTTTGCAAATCTCCCCAACTATCATTAGTACCACTAGGGCTGCCTAAAATAAAATCTAAAAAGAAGAAGGCTTGTTCCTCAGGTATCAAAAAAAGTATTCCTAAGGGCATATCACTATTTACTCGCATATAACCCCCGGCTACACCTTTATCTGCCCCTCCCACAATATCAACGATCTGAGGAAAAGGAGCGATGCTGGCTTGGGGTACAGTCATATCAATTTTTCTGCCTATCATTTGCGATAATGCTGTAGCTGCATTTCCTGCACCAATATTACTGATCTCTTTAACAGCATCTAATTGTAATTGTGTCAGTTCTGAATAGTCTTTCATTATACCATCCTCACTATTCCTTAGCTTGTTGAGTACCTAAGTCTAATACTTTTTCCAGATTTAGAATTATTAATAAGCGATCTTCCACTTTCCCGATGCCTTTAATAAATAAATTATCAATACTATTCACAGAATGTTGCTTTTCAATTTGGTCTTCACTGAGACGTAAAACTTCTGTTACATAATCTACAGTCATTCCAATAGTTATATCGTCCATATTAAAAACAACTATTCTTGAATTATCCGTTATTTCCTCTGGATGAAGTTTAAATCTTAAGTGGGAGTCTATTACAGGTATGATGGTTCCCCTTAAATTTATGACACCTTTGACAAAGGGAGGTGCTTTAGGTACTCGCGTTATATCTGTCCTACGAATTATCTCGCGCACACTCAAGATATCAACGGCATATTCCTCATGGGCTAATTCAAAGGCAACATATTGTTTTTCATCGGTACTGCCCATATTCTGTTCACCTTGACCAGTTTTATATATTTCTTTGTTATCATTTGTTTGTTTTACTTCAGCCAAACTAATCCCTCCTTAGAATAATGTGCCAATATCTAATATTAGGGAAACTCTACCATCACCTAAAACTGATGCTCCTGCGATACCAGGTAACCCAGTGAGCAACTTGCCCAAGGAGTTGATGACGATTTCCTGCTGACCTACTAACTCGTCTACTACTAAGCCAATTTGTTGTTCGCCCTTTCTCACCACAACCACATACATTTCTTTCTGTTCCTTGTCCCCGGGTACGGCTAAGATATCTTTAATAAAGACTAAAGGTAATACCTTTCCTCGTAGAACCATAACTTGTTGCCCTTGAACATTTTTTATCTGTTGATGTTCAAGACTCGTAGTTTCATCAATATTACCTAAAGGTATGGCATAAATCTCTGCTTGGGTTTTAACCAATAAAGCTTGAATAATAGCCAAGGTCAAAGGTAGTTTCACAACAAATCTAGTTCCTTCACCCTCTTGAGTTTCGAGATGTATTTGTCCATTCAACGTCTGAATCTTGCTTTTAACTACATCTAATCCTACACCACGTCCAGAAACATCTGTAACTTTTTTAGCTGTAGAAAAACCCGGCTCAAAAATAAGATTCAAGATCGTCTGCCTGTCACAATTCTCGGCCTGAGCCACAGTAAGGAAACCTTTATCAATTGCTTTTTGTTTTATTTTTTCCACATTGATTCCTTTACCGTCATCTTCTACCTCAATTATTACATGGTTACCTTCATGCTTAGCAGATAGCTTTAGCACCCCTTCTACATTTTTTTGTAATGCTAAACGTTCATCGGGTGATTCCAATCCATGATCAATAGCATTTCTAATCAGGTGAAGTAAAGGATCTCCGATTTCATCAATAACAGTACGATCTAATTCTGTTTCTTTACCTTCCAAAATCAAATTAACTTTCTTACCTAGATCTTTTGCCAGGTCTCTAACCATCCGGGGAAACCGATTAAATACCTGTTCAATACCGACCATTCGTACATTCTGTACAACACTCTGTAAATCAGTAGTGATTCGGTTTATTTGCTCTATAGTTTCATTTAAACCCGTCATTTCTTGAGAAGCATTTATTTGTTCCAATCGCGTTTTGTTTATTACCAGTTCCCCTACCAGACTCATCAACTTATCTAAGCGACCAATATCAACCCGGACTGTTTGGTGGACCTGATGCTTCTTGCCATTAGTCATAGTATCTTGCTTTTTCTGCCCTGCCCCATTAGCTTTATCCTGCTTTATTTCTTCAGCTTTAGAGGGTTCTTCGTCCTCTGTCTTTTCTACAGTTAGTTCTTTGATATTTTCTAAGGCTTCTAGTGTGACTTCAGAAATGGAGTCCAGTTTACTTTTAATCACGTTTTCGTGATGAGAAGATACGATAACTAATCCGAAACTTTTATCAAACTTTTCATCTTCGATATCTTGAACTGAAGGATCAGACTTAATAATTTCACCAATACTTTCCATATTGCGGAAGACCATGAAGGCTCTAACACCCTTCATAAGACAGCTATCAGCTATGGAAACTTTTATGGCCCAAATCTGCATACCTTTTTCCTGGGCTGTTTTAAGCAATCTTTCTTCATATTCATTGAATTGTATATTTAAGCTATAGTCCTCTTCTTTTTCTTCTATTTTATCATTTTCTATCTTTTCTTCCGATTTGGCCTTGGGCGAAACATAATTTTCCCCTTTTTCCAAGGCTAATAGTTCATTAATAAGTTCCTCATCCTCCAACTGAGGATTCTGTCCTTCTTTAATCATTTCTGTCATGCTCTCTAAAGCATCGACTGATCTAAAGAGACAGTTAAATATATTGGCGTTAAGATCTATCTTTCTACTACGTAATTTATCTAACAAATTTTCCATTTTATGTGTTACTTGAGCAATAGATTCATAACCCATGGTAGCAGACATACCTTTTAGTGTGTGGGCTGCCCTAAATATTTCATCTAATAAATCGAGTCGATCTGGATTAGCTTCTAGTTCTAATAGTTTTTCATTAAAACTTTGCAAATGTTCTGCTGATTCTTCCAAAAACAAATCTAAATACTGATTCATATCCATAAACAACGCCTCCTATCTATTTAAAGCTTGCATAATTGTATCCGCAATCTTATACAGAGGTACTTCGTGATCTATTACTCCTAATTTGTAGGCACTTTTTGGCATGCCATATACAACACAAGTTTCTGCACTTTCTCCAATAGTTACAGCACCAGCTTCTTTTAAACTTTTCATTCCTTTAGCCCCATCAGAGCCCATACCCGTCATGATAACCCCGATCTTCGGTAAAGGAATCTTTGCAACTTTTTCCATCATTACATCGGCCGCTGGTCTATGCCCATTAACAGGTGGATTTTGATTAAGCTTAATCACATATTTACCACGTTGTTCTACAACTTCCATATGGCTGCTGCCCGGTGCCAGGTACGCAGCTTCACCTTTGATTTCATCCCCATCTTCTGCCTCTTTAACACTGTATTCTGATATGGAATCAAGTCGCTGAGCCAAAGATTTGGTAAACCCCGGCGGCATATGTTGAACAATTAAGACAGCTGCATTGAAGCCGGTTTTAAAATGGCTCATCACCTCATGTAGAGCTTTAGGTCCCCCAGTAGATGTACCTATGGCTACAAGCTTTAGACCTTTATCACCACGATTTAATATAACTTTTTCTTCAGTAGGTTGTTTTCTTTCCTCACAGATTCGTGGTTTGGGAACTGTGCGCAGTGTTGATCTACCCATGCATTTATTTAGGGAAATACCGGCAGCACATTTTATTTTATTTATTATTTCCGGTTTTAATTGTCCGATATCTACTGAGATACTTCCCCCTGGTTTAGAAATAAAATCTACAGCGCCTTTTTCCAGGGCCTTAATTGTTGCTGAAGCTCCATTTTGAGTAAGGGCAGAAAGCATCACGACAGGCAACGGGTGTTCTTTCATGATTTTTTCCAGCGTAGCCAGACCATCCATAACTGGCATTTCCACATCTAAAGTAACTACATCAGGACTATATTTCAATATCTTTTCGTAGGCATCTTGACCATTTCTAGCCGTAGCTACTACTTCCATTGTTTCATCACTGTTGATAATATCACTAAGGATTTTACGCATCAGTGCCGAATCATCTGCTACCAAAACCTTAATTATGCCATGACTAGTTATCAATTAAAGTAACCCCTTTCTCCTTAGTTCTATTTGCTTTTGGAAAACATACTGGACCAAAGCCTGAGTGTCCTTTTCGGATATACTTTTAAATTTAACTGCTAAGATATATTTTTTATCACCATGATCATCCCTTTCAGTATCGGTCCGTATTATAACTCCCGTTGCTTTAATCTGTTCATCATTAAGTGTAAAATCTAAGTTAATATCATCCTTCTTCTTGAGGGGATGGGGTTTATCTAAAACTAACATTATTCCGCCACCGCTGATATTACGGCTTTGACAAATAATTGTCTGTATCTCTTTTTTATCATCTTCATAGCTTAATTTTACTTCCAAGCAAGTGTTTACACGAACGTGTTGTCTATTTTGAATGCGCTCCAGCTCAGTATATTTACTAATAATTATCAGAGGAACGTGGCCTTTAACAACTTCTAAAACACAGGTGGTAAATTTGTAAAATGCACAGGCATCCCAAAAATATACATTTATGTTGGTACCTACAGGGATAAAGACAGGTAATCTATCTACGATAGGGCAGAGTAACACTATTCTATCTTCCTGTACATCATCTACCGTTGTTGTACACCTAACTATTTCATCCATATAATTATAGAATTCTATTTGTACATTTTGATCATTTCTAAGTTTTACTTTATTAAACATAAGATCACACCTGTCTAAAATAATCAGCAAATTTATTAAAAAACCTTCTAGCTTTACTTAAGTTAGATGGACCTCTGCTATTACTCAAATCCATTGCGATTCTATAAATATCTTGACCCGCTTTAGAATGCGGCGCCCCTATTATCAGTGGTTTTTGATTTCTAACGGCTTGGCCCACCTGATTGTCTTCTCTAACTGCTCCCAAATATTCTAGGGAACAACAATTTAAGAATTTTTTTGAAGCATACTGCAATTTATTATAAACATCACGGGCTTCCTCATTATTTTTGACACGATTTACAATGATGTTTATTTTATCCTCATACCCGTGCTGTCTTATTGTCTTAATCGTTCCATATGTATCCGTTATAGATGTAGGCTCATCTGTGCAAACCAGGATAACTTCCTCTGCTGCTAAGATAAAACTTAAGACTATTTGAGATAAACCTGCACCTGTATCGACCAAAAGATAATCTCCATATTCTTCAAGGGAATTTAATTCCTTTACCAAACTATCCAATTCACTATCACTTAGATTAGCTAATTTATGCATGCCTGACCCTCCGGCAATAACGTTAAGCCCTTGGGGTCCATTACATACAATTTCTTTAACTGTCTTTTCTCCGGATATAACATGGGACAAATTATATTGGGGCATAATTCCCAATATAATATCTATATTGGCTAATCCTAAATCAGCATCTAAAAGTACCACATTTTTTTTTAACCTTGTGAGACCAATAGCTAAGTTAACCGCTATATTACTTTTGCCTACTCCTCCTTTGCCACTGGCTATAGTAATAACACGTATCCGTTTTTTTGCCTGCATCACCCTAGGTTCTTCCGGATTAATATTCATTTTTTTTGCTAATAACCTTAATTTTGCGGCCTGGTCCTTCATTTTGGTTACTCCTTCATCAGCAATTGAGCTAGTCTAACCGAGTCTGCTATTTCCAGATCATCAGGAATGTTTTGACCATTTGTAAAATATGACAAAGGTATTTTACTGTGACAAGCTACATTATATATAGGTCCATAAAAAGATGTTTCATCTAATTTAGTAAAAATCAAACGTGTTACTTTAATATCTTTGTATGTATCAATAATATCCAGTAAATCTCGATAATTATGGGTAGATGACAATACTAAAAAGGTTTCGTCCGGTTTCGTATAATTAAATAAATCCTTTAATTCATCAATTTGTTCAGAGTTTTTATGACTTCTCCCCGCTGTGTCAATAAAAATCAAATCACAATCAGCATATTCCTTAAGGCACCCTTCCAATTGGTCATAAGAATATACTACACCTACAGGAACATTCATAATATCTCCTATTGTCTTTAATTGCTCAACCGCCGCTATACGATAAGTATCAATAGTGACAAAAGCTACTCTTTTTTTCTTCATAATAGCGTACATACCTGCTAATTTAGAGATTGTAGTAGTTTTTCCTACACCTGTAGGGCCAACAAAAACAAAGATTCGCGGTTTTCTGGGTCTTTTACTAAAAGATATAGGCTTACAATTTTTTAACGGTTTAAGAATATTAGACATAAAGATATTTTTAAGCTGTGTTTCACTAACCTGAGGTTGAATATTAGCTTCTTGTAGTGTGGATCGCACTATCTTTTTTGCTAAAACATCCTCCACACCTTGATTAATTAAACACGTATATAAAGGTTGTCCAAGTTTGGGAAATTGGGCAGAAGTTGTGGCATTCTCAAGTTTACTTGACATTTCCACCATCATATGCTTCATCTCGTTTAATTCATTTGATAATCCTTGATCCACGGCTTCAGCTTTTTTATTTTGCGGTACTGTTTTACTATTTTCCCTATCATTTAATTTAAACTTATTAACCATTGACGAAATATCCCGCAGTCCCGATCTATCGGAAATATTATCTTTTCTCGTTTCCGCCGCAGCTGTAACTTCAACATAGCTTTTCTGAAAGAAGCCGAAAATACCACCTTCTTTAAAATTGCGAGTATGAAGTATTACTGCATTTCCTCCCATATCACTTTTTACTTTGGCTATTGCTTCTTGCATATTTTTTGCAACATAACGCTTTACTTTCATTAGATTTTCACCGCCCCTACTGATTCAACTTCTAAATGAGGAGGTATTTCATTATAAGATAATACTGGAAGAGTAGGCGCAAACCTTTCAATTAATCTCCTTAAAGGTATTCTTATTACAGGAGATACTAAGACAACTATTTGTTTGCCTAGATATCCAGTCTTTTCAATAATACTAGTTAAATTATTAATTATACCTTGAGCCGTTGCAGGGTCCATAGCTAAGTAGGTACCTTGTTCGCTAGTTTGTATACTAGTTCTAATGGTTTCTTCAACTTGAGGATCCAAAGTTATACATGTTATTTTACCCTCAGCATCACTATAGAGTTGTCCTATATGCAGCGCAATTTTCTCTCTAACGTAATTTGTTAATAAATCTGGATCTTTGGTAATACCTGCCCAATCACCCAAAGCTTCAATGATAGAAGCTAAATCACGGATAGGTATTCCCTCACTTAATAAATTACCTAATATCTTATGTACTTCTGCTAAAGACAACAGATTTGGTACAACTTCCTCTACAACTGCCGGATACTCTTTCTTTAAGTTTTCTAAGAGACCTTTAACATCTTGTCTGCTCAATACTTCAGCGGCATTTTTCTTCAGGAACTCCGTGATATGAGTAGCTAATACCGACGGAGGATCAACAACGGTGTACCCCGCTAATTCCGCTTGTTCTCTTAGATTATCACTAATCCATAAAGCAGGCAAACCAAAAGCTGGTTCTCTTGTGGGAATACCTTGCAAGCTTCCATCTCCTCCCATGGCTAGGTAATGATTAATCATAATATCACCATGGGCTAAGGGTACTCCTTTTAATTTAAGGACATAATTATTTGGTGGCAGTTGCATATTGTCACGTATTCTAATAGGCGGAATAACAAGTCCCAGTTCCAAAGCACATTGGCGCCTGATCATCACAACACGCTCCAAAAGATCTCCACCCTGTTTTTCATCTACAAGTGATATCAATCCATAACCTATTTCCAACTCGATAGGATCGATATGTAATAAGGAAAAGACATTTTCCGGTTTTTTTATTTCTTCTACTTCTGCCTGAGCAGCTTCCTGTTCTTCATCAGGAACAGCCGCTT
Source organism: Clostridia bacterium (assembly GCA_018433015.1). Classification (GTDB taxonomy): domain Bacteria; phylum Bacillota; class Peptococcia; order DRI-13; family SV3-B141; genus SV3-B141. The sequence continues at coordinate 57,017 of JAHDSB010000077.1, forward strand.
TTTGTGATTTAAAGAGGGAATAAGCTAAAATAGCCAATCCGAAACCAAGAACAAAAAAGGGAGCTGTAGGTAAACCGGGTACAAGACCTAAAAATATTAAAATACCGGCGGCAATAGCTAATATTTTAGGTTGGGAAAACATCTGTCTTGTTAAGTCTTCCCCTAAACTATAATCAGAGGCTGCCCTTGTTACGATAATACCTGTAGCAGTAGATAACAGGAGGGCCGGTATCTGGCTTACCAAGCCATCACCTACTGTTAACAACGTGTAAGTTTGGGCAACTTGTCCTATGCCTACCATCTCTTTTTGCAATATTCCTACTGCCATACCGCCCAATATATTTATGATGGTAATAATAATGCTGGCAATAGCATCTCCTTTAACAAATTTACTGGCACCATCCATGGCCCCATAAAAATCAGCTTCCCTCTGAATTTTATGTCTCCTATCACGGGCTTCTTCCTCAGAAATTAAACCGGCATTTAGATCGGCATCAATGCTCATTTGTTTACCAGGCATAGCGTCTAAGGTAAAACGAGCAGCTACTTCAGCTACACGTTCTGCACCTTTAGTTATAACAATAAATTGAATAATAACTAGAATCAAAAATATGACAAAGCCAACAAACGCATTACCGCCAACCACGAACTGCCCGAACTGTTGAATTACTTCACCGGCTTGACCATGAAGCAATATTAAACGAGTAGAAGATATATTCAATGATAGTCGATATAGGGTCATAATTAGCAATAAAGAAGGAAATACTGAAAATTCCAAGGGTTCTTTATTATACATAGAAACTAGTAGAACAACCAGGGAACAAGTAATATTAACAACAATAAATATGTCTAGGATCCCAGGATGAAGAGGTACTATCATCAATATTACTACGGCTATAATAGCCAAGGTAACAAGTATATCTGCATTTTTTAGCAATTTATTTATAAAAGTGCTTATTGACATACATAACTCTCCTAATAGCGTTTCTTCAGCTTATATACATAGGCTATTACTTCAGCAACAGCTTGATACAAATCTACAGGTATATCCATTCCTATTTCCACTTGTTTATACAAAGTTCTTGCTAAGGGTTTATTTTCTACTATGGCTACTCCATGTTCTGCAGCGATTTCTTTTATTTTTTTAGCAATTAGATCCTGCCCTTTAGCTATAACAACGGGAGCTCCCATCTCATCTTCATATTTTAAAGCAACAGCAAGATGGGTAGGGTTTGTGATCACTACCGTAGCATCGGGAACTTCTTGCATCATACGACTCGTGGCTAATTGCCGCTGTTTCTCCTTAATTTTAGCTTTAAGTTGGGGATCACCCTCGATATTTTTATATTCTTCCTTAATTTCTTGCTTACTCATCTTGATGGAATGTTCATACTCATAAAGCTGATAAGCATAATCGAAGATGGCAATGATAAATAATACTAGAAGAACGCGCCATGTTACGGAATAAGCAATATCTCCAATTATTTTTAAGGTGTTTTCTAAATTATTATCCATCAAAACCGTTAATATCGGGAGTTTATCCCATAAGTAATTGAAAGCCACATATCCTACTAAAGCTGTTTTAAGAAGGGATTTAGTTAATTCAACTAAAACTTTTTTAGAAAACATTCGCTTCAGACCACTAACTGGATTAATACGGTTAGGATCAAATTTAAGTGTTTCCGTAGTGAACAAAAAGCCAATTTGCATCACATTGCCCACAAACCCGGCTAACATAGCAACTACTAGTATGGGGGCCACCATTTTAGTAACTACCAGCACTGTTTCCATAATCAACAAGCTGGCTCTTTCTATATTAAAATCAGCTTCCACAAAAGTAAAAATATGATTAGTAAACTTATGGTATTCTGCCAGCATATAAGGCACCCACAATTTAATGACAAGCATTGACAAAATGAGAACTAACATAGAAGTTATTTCATGACTTTTGCCAACTTGCCCCTTTTTACGTGCTTCCCTTTTTCGTTGTGGAGTAGCCTTTTCTGTCTTTTCGCCTGCAAACAACTGAATATTGAGTTTAAATAAATTTTTTTTCATGCCAGTGACCTAATAATCATGTAAATACCATTAATCATATTTTCAATTAATGAATTAAGTAAATAAACATATAGTGGTATTGTGACAAGTAAAATTAGAAAACCTAAGATGATTTTTGCAGGCATTCCCACCATAAATACATTCATTTGCGGTATAGATTTAGCCATTATCCCCATAACTATATCTACTATTATTAAAGAACCCACTATAGGGATAGATAGCTTCAAACCGATAAGAAAGATATTACCGAAGAAAAATACAACAAAATTATAAAAATCACCATGGAAATTAACATGGCCAATAGGAATAAAATTATAGCTATCAAATAAAGCTTGTAAAAAAAGATGATGACCATTTATTTGTAAGTATACAAGCATGGCTAAAATAAATTTAAAACTCCCCAAGATTGGCGCTTGCGTTCCGCTCATAGGATCTAAAACGTTCATAATACCAAAACCCATCTGTGTATCGATTAGCTGGCCTGCCAACTGAACTGCTGCAAAAAAGAACAATGCTATTAATGATAAGATCATCCCAATCATAAGTTCTACTATTATCACTAAAATATATTGCAAAGTGTTAGTAGGAACTGTATAAGTATCTAAAATTCCCAACTGCCATATAAAATAGGTAAACATTAGTACTAGCGCAACTTTCCAAGGTCGAGGAAAGTTTTTTGTATTAAATACAGGTGCTAAAGCTAACCCTGACATGCGAGCAAGAATTATTAGAAATTTATCAGTTTCCTGTAGTAAGTTTAATAAAATATCCATTGTATCTTTTTCCTAGCGCATTAGATTAGGAATTGAATGGATAAGATTAGTAGTAAAACTTATTAAAATATTGAGCATCCAGGGACCAAAAATAATCAGCGTAATCAAGACCATTACAATTTTAGGTACAAAAGTTAAAGTTTGCTCTTGTATCTGTGTAGTAGCCTGAAAAACACTTATTAACAGACCCACTATTAAACTACAAGCCAAAAGTGGGCCTGAGATAAGCAATATGGTGTAAACTGCTTCTTTTCCGATATATATAATATAATTTTGTGTCATTCCAAAAACCACCTAATATTTTTTAGCGAAAACTCATAACAAGGGTTTCCACAACTAGATGCCATCCATCAACTAAGATAAATAGCAATATTTTAAACGGTAACGATATCATCATCGGCGGTAGCATCATCATTCCCATAGACATGAGGGTACTAGCTATAACCATATCAATTACGATAAACGGTATGTAGATTATGAACCCCATCTGAAAAGCAGTTTTAAGTTCACTAATAGCAAAGGCCGGTATTAAAGCATAAGTAGGAACATCCTCTACTGTATTGGGTTGAGGCATTTTTGATAAGTTTACAAATAAGGCCAAATCCTTTTCTCTCGTTTGTTTAATCATAAATTCTCGCATAGGTTGAACAGCTTTGCTAAGAGCTTCCTCCTGAGCTATTTCCCCCTGTAGATATGGTTGCAAGGCATTTTCATTAACATCACTCCATACCGGTGCCATGGTGAAAAATGTCAAGAAAAGGGCCAGACCTATTATAACCTGATTAGGCGGCATTTGCTGGGTAGCTAAGGCATTACGTAAAAAAGAGAGCACTACTACTATGCGAGTAAATGAAGTCATTAAAATAAGAATAGCAGGGGCTAAACTTAAAATTGTCAAAAGGGCAATTATTTGTAGAGATAAGGCTACATCCTGGGGATTTTCTGAAGAACCAATATCCAATCCTATTTTAGGTATTGCAAGAGGAGCAGCATCTACAGCCGTAGTAAATATTATTAATAAAAGTACAACTACTAAGATAATGTGTATTTTTTTATTTCTCATTACGATCTCCTCTTGTAATCTGACGATAAAGATCCTGTGTACGACTCAATTGTTCTTTTAATTGTATTCCGAACTTGGAAGACCCAGTATCTCGCTGCAATATTTTAGTTATACCTAAAGAATTTATAGTACCATTAGCTAGTTCTGCTTGAACCTGCTCCCATTCTTCGCTTTCCCGTTCTATCTCTTTAATAATGTTAAACCCATTTTCACTCATTCCCACTACATATATAGCGGAAAATAATTCAATTAAGTAAATTCCTTTGTTTAGCCCTAAGCCATGATAATCAAGAACTTTTATCCATGATTTTTGATTTTGCCGCAGTTTATTTTGTTTTTTAAGGAATTTTAAAACTAAATATGTCAGGATAAGAACTGCGGCTAAACTAAATACTATGCGAAAAAAATATCCCGCCATACTTGGTTCCTTTAATTCTGTAACAACTTCTTCACTAGCAGCATAAACGGTCTTACTTAGAACAATATTTATGGTAGCTATCATTGAACCAATTTTATATTTATCTACCATCTTATCCACCTAAGATAATGCTTTTTGCACCGCTTCTAGTACACGATCTGGTTGAAATGGTTTAACTATAAAATCTTTAGCTCCAGCTTGAATAGCATCAATAACCATAGCCTGTTGTCCCATAGCACTACACATCACAATGCGAGCACTTGCATCCTCGCTTTTGATAGCCTTAACAGCACTGATACCATCAAGCTCAGGCATGGTTATGTCCATTGTAACTAAATCCGGTTTAAGTTCTTTAAACTTGTCCACAGCTATCTTACCATTTTCTGCTTCTCCTACAATTTCATAGCCGTTTTTTGATAGTATATCTTTCAACATCATTCTCATAAATGCAGCATCATCAACTATCAGCACTTTAGCCATTTTTAATCCTCCTCAAATCCCTTAATTATTAAGATTTTTAACTCTTTCAGCAGGTGAGACAATTTCTGTAATTCTCACCCCAAAGTTTTCATCTATTACAACAACCTCACCTTTTGCCAACATTTTGCCATTAACAAGGATATCAACGGGCTCTCCAGCTAGTTTATCAAGTTCTATCACTGTTCCTACAGAAAAATCTAAAATATCTTTTATTTTTTTAACTGTTCTTCCTAATTCAACTGAGATCTGTAAACCCACATCCATCAAAAGATCAATATTTGTCGGCATGCTAACGTGAGGTTCTTCTTGCTGAAAAGAAGTAAATTGAACAGGCGTGACAGCAACCTGCTGATCCTTTGTTACTTTACCTGCTGTTTCTTTTTCCATAGTAAACGCCTCCACGTTGTGCTCCTTTCCTGAATTATTAGGCACATTTATTTGACTTACACTTTGAGCAACAGTTGCTGAAGCTGTCTTCGTCGTTGCAGCAGGAGTCGTATTTGTACTGAGCGGATTTTGTTGCAACGGTTGGGAGCCAGCTTGTTTTTGCTTCGGTTGGGGCTCATATTTAGACGAATCATGAGAATTCATGATATCGTTCACCATACTCTTGGCAAAGGGTATGGGCAGGAGTTGCATCACTTCACTATCAATCAGACCTTGAATTACCATTCTAAAGGAAATTTTTACGATTATTTGCTCATCATTACCAAATAATTCATGTTCGCTCAATTCAAACAAGTCCAAACCAGGCGGAGATATATCAATCATTTTATCTAATAACTGAGATAATGAAGTACAAGAGGAACCCATCATTTGATTCATAGCTTCACTTACCGCACTCATATGCAAATCATTCAATTCCATAGGAGGATTGCTTCCATCTCCTCCCATCATTAGATCAACAATAACTCCCGCATCGTACGTGTGAATGATCAAAATATTTGAGCCTTGTAAACCCGCATTATAATTGACATCAACTATAACATAAGGTTTAGGATAATTATCTTTCAATTTCTTAATGTTGGTCATTTCTACTGACGGTGTTGTTATTTCGACTTTATGATTCAATAAAGAAGACAACGCTGTTGCAGCTGCACCCATAGAAATATTAGCCATTTCTCCTAAGGCATCTTTTTCCATGTCTGTTAAGGCATCTTCTGCTACTTGCTCTTCCTTTTTTTCTTCCTCAACTTTACCATTTAGTAGGGCATCAATCTCTTCTTGTGATAGAACATTACTCATTTGCTTCACTCCCTTCTAGATGCAGCTTGGTTATCTTAACAGCTAGTTTGTTTCCTAGCATTCCTGGTTGGCCATAAAATTTAAGACGGGACCCTACATATATTTCATAATCCTTATACTTATTGGTGTCAAGAGTAATTACATCGCCAACCTGTAACCCCATTATCTCTCTGATGGTCGCATCACTTTTCCCCACATAAGCAGAAACGGGAACTACAGTAGTTTCAACTACATTTTTTAAGCTTTTTACTTTCTCATCAGGAAGTGAACGTTCAGAACTCGTAAACCAGAATTTTGTATTCAATTTTGAAGAGATAGGTTCCAACATTAAACATGGGATACAAATATTTACGAAACCTTCTATTTCTCCTACTTGTGTATTTATAGTAATTATCACAACCATTTCTTGGGGAGATATAATCTGACTAAACTGAGGATTTATTTCAATAGTCTCCAGTATCGCTTCTAGATCAAGCAAACTAGACCATGCTTCTTTAAAGAGATAAAGAATTTTATCTGATATTCTTTCCATCACAGATTTCTCTATTTCTGTTAATGGTCTCCCCTTTGCTGTACTAAGTCCCGGCCCCCCAAATAATCTATCAATAACGCTTAAACCAATAATGGGGTTGATTTCTAAAATCCCCTTTCCTTCAAGAGGAGGGAGACTGAAAATGTTTAGAATTGTTGGATTTGGAATGGAACGAACAAACTCTTCATAAGTAACCTGGTCAACAGAAGCAACCTGGGCTATAACGCGATTCCGTAAAGTCCCTGATAATACTGTAGCGAATAACCGACAATAATTTTCATAAATAACTTCGATTGTGTTGAGTTGATCTTTGGAAAACTTATCAGGCCTGCGAAAATCATAGTTTCGTATTTTTCTACTTTCTTCTTCTTCACGCATAGCTTCAGCATCAACTTCACCCGATTGAAGTGCAGAAAGTAATGAATCTATTTCTGCTTGCGAAAGAATATCGCTCACTTACTCACCTCCCCGCCTGTCATTATCAAATCAATTAAAGATTAAGCTTTTAAAATAAACTTTTATAACCTCTCCCTTATCCAAACACTTATTTATTTCTTTAATTAAAGACTGTTTTAATTCTTTTTTTCCTTCCACTGTGCTCATGACCTCTAAAGGTTTGCTTGAAAGAACCATGATTACAGTATCTTCTAAAATATATTTCTTTTTCTCTAACTCTTTCTTAGTCTTGTCATCAGTTGTTTCTAAAGCAAATTGCGCTTTAACATAATGACGAGTCGATTCTAAGGTATTAACCGTATACTCTTCAGTTTCATAGATTGGTCCTTGTTTAGCAGCTTGTTCATTCCCATTGCCAAACATTATGAAATTATAAATCCAAAATGCTGATATCAATAACAAGAGTACCAATATAGACACTAAAAGTATAGTCAATAATTTCCTAGACTTATCTTTTTCCATGAACAGCGCTCCTTTTCCTATTGTAACTCCTTATATTGCTGGCTTTGCCTAATAATTACTATATCAACTCGGCGATTTTTTCGCCTGTTTTCTTCACTGTCATTTTCAGCTATCGGATGAAACTCACCATAACCCACAGCCGACAGTCTCTTAGGATCTATGTTCATTTTAATAAAATATTGCAAAACCGTTGTGGCTCGGGTTGTCGATAACTCCCAGTTCGAGGGAAATTTAACTGTATGTATTGCTAAATTATCTGTGTGACCTTCTATACGCAGTGGATTATCAAGCTGCTTTATTATTTCAGCCACACCTTTCAAAATTTCGTTTGACCCTTTCAGTAATTCGGCCCTTCCTTTTTCAAACAGCACTGAATCTGTAAAACGTAATACCAATCCTCTTTCCTCTATACTTGTAAAAACTACGGAATCAAGACCCTTACTCGCTAAGTAATCTTTTAATTTCCCTTGTACATCTTCCAATTTTTTCGTTTCTTCCTGATACTTTAAAAATTCGTCAATTTTCTCAACTTCATTTAATTTATCACGTTCTCCTTCGGATACACCTTCGTCCAAGCTATTAGACAGCGGCACCTCAATAAGACTAGTCCCTCCATCCAGCATACCTAGCGCTCCTTGTACCGAAGTAACTACTGCTTTCCATTTTGCAGCATCTATAGTAGAAAAGGAAAACAATAGCACAAAAAACGTCAAAAGGAGAGTAACCATGTCGCTATATGTAGCGTACCACCCAGGGAGGCCGCTGCTTTTGTTATTCGACTTGTTTCTACGCCTCATCACTGTTTCCCAATTTCCTTTCATCATCAATATATGTTTTTTCTAAAGGATGCAAATACGCTTTCATTTTTTCTCCTACAATGCGGGGGTTTTCTCCTGCTTGAATCGAGAGGATACCTTCAATAACAATTTCACGATTTAATATTTCTTCACTACTCCGCAATTTAAGCTTTCCTGCTATAGGTATAAATAATAAGTTTGCCAATAAAGTACCATAGAATGTAGTTATAAGAGCTAGTGCCATCCCTGGTCCTAAAGAACCGGGGTCATTCAAGTTCTTCAACATAAAGATCAAACCAATCAAAGTCCCTATCATCCCAAAGGCAGGAGCACTGGTTCCCATAGAATCAAAGATTTCAGCACCAATGCGGTGTCTTTCTTCCATCATAGAAATTTCTGTTTCCAAAATGTTACGGGCTAATTCCGGGTCCGTCCCATCTACTATAAGTTGAATGCCTTTTTTCATAAACTCATCAGACATTTCATCTATTTCATTTTCCAGGGCTAATAGCCCTTCTTTTCTAGCTTTTTCCGCCATACGAACCAAATCTCTAATAACTTCAAGGGGTTGCAGTGAGTCGCCCTTATAAGCAACTTTCACAACCTTCATTACACTAATTACCCTAGATAAAGGATAATTAATCAGTGTAGCAGCTATAACCCCACCTACAACTATCAGAGCTGAAGAAAAGCTAATGAATGCCATGATGCTGCCTTGGGTTATAATCGCAATTAATATTAATGAAACACCAAGCAGAGTACCTACAATAGACGCTAAATCCATAATCATTCTTCCTTTTCTTAGAATAATAAAATACGCTAATTTAAATTCCTAAACCTCAACCTTTTTTTACTACCTTTTGAGAAATTGTTGAGTAATATTGAGTAGCTTTAGATATAACTTCTTCTACAGATTCTTTAACCATCAATTTTTTCCCCGACATAAAAGTAACTACTGTATCGGGAGTTTCTTCTACCGTTTCAATATTATGTACATTAACTACAATTGCTTTTTCGTTTAGTCTTGTTAAGGTGATCATATATTATCTACTTTCTTTAGTTTTTCCTGGCCCCTCATTTATAAGGGGCCAGGTTTAAAACTTATTTATCTTTTCAGGTTAACAAGCTCTTCCAGCATCTGATCTGATGTTGTAATAATTCTGGAGTTGGCCTGGAATCCACGTTGTGTAACAATCATGTCTACGAACTCCTGAGATAAGTCCACATTAGACATTTCCAAACTTTCCGGTTTGATAGAACCGCGACCACCTTCGGCAGGTTTACCTACATCAGCGATTCCGGAGTTATTAGATTCTTGGAACAAATTGCTGCCCATTTTAACTAATCCGGCAGGGTTAGCAAAAGTAGCCGTAGCCACTTGGGCTAGTTTCATTTTCTCTCCGTTGGAATAAGATCCAGTTATTACGCCACTTGTATCAACACTTAATTCATCCAAACTTCCTGCGGCATAACCATTTTCGCTAAAGGGAACTACTGTGTACTCTTCCGCATATTGAGTCAGTTTGCTGAAATCCAGTGTTATGTTCATAGGGTCAGCCCCCGTCGGAGATAAGGCTAAAGCATTCACTGTAGAGTTTTCAAATGTTCCATCGCTATTAAAAGTTAATGTACCTTTACCTGTGGCAGCAGGAGTTTTCCCATCGCTTGCATCAAAATCGCAGATAGTTTGAATCTGCCATTCATTATCGGCCGTCTTCAAGTATTGAACTATCATCTCATGGGTGTTACCTAAAGAATCATGAACTACCATAGTACGTTGATAATCGGCATTTGTATATTTTATAGACCCAGCAGCAATATCTGGTTCACTTGCTGGAATTGTTATTTTTCCCGTGGTGTAGTCTACTATTGCACTAGCAGGTAAACCGGTTATTTC
>JAHDSB010000093.1 GCA_018433015.1 Clostridia bacterium
AAGCTGTTGATTTTGGCATAGTATTTACCATCTAATTTTATTAATTTGGTAGGTACATGACAAGTGGTTCCATCGGGATAGGCTATTAAGCCGGTGGTTATTTTACTGGGGTCTATTCCCTCAGGGATGGCGATGGTTCTTTCCACATAGTTGCTGAATTTTTTAGCTTCTACTGTTCTATCACCATAGCTGCAGTTTACAGTGAAGTCTACGGGCGGCACTACCAAGGTGTATTCATCTTTCTTAGCGGTGTTCTCTACTACTTGCACCATTTCTTGTGGTGTTTCCCCAATCTCTACTGTTACTTTGATATCTTTTAATTCTACTTCTTGGCCTATTTTCCGGGATACTTCATCTATTTTGATTTGTTTAGCCGGTAGTGTGTAGCCTGCTTGTGCTGTTTTGATTTCCAGTACGGCCTCTTGCTGTTCCATGTTTTTAACCATCTGGCCGTTTAACTCCCCTTTTACTGTTCCCTTTTCGTTTTCTAGAGGAATAGTTACAAGGGATTTCTTACCTTCTTGGGCTAATTTTTCCGCTAGTCTCTCTTCATTTATCTTTACCATGGTTACTTTTTGTCCTCTTTGGTATTTAGTTTCGGCTTGGCCTAAGGACTCTTGTTTCTTCCCGTTTACTTCTACATCTATATCCTTTTTCTTGTCACTGCTGCCGGAACTCTTATGGCTGCTGTCATCGCTGCTTCCACTATTACTTTCTTTCCTTGCTCTGGTTACTTTTATGGTATAGATCTTTGATGTTCCATCTTCTGCTGTAACTTCTATAGTTATGATGTTATCTCCTACATCCAGGTCTAGTGCTCCGGTTTCTTCTCCACTGGTTTCTGTTTTTCCATTTACTCTTATTATAGCCTTAGGATCTACTGTCGTAGGTACTATAGTTAGTTCGCTGATATCATACTCTACTTTAGTCGTATATTTTGTTATCTCTTCAGTAAAGTCAGGACTCAGAGTTCCCTTGCTGAGGGTTAATTTTCTTAATCCTGCTTCATTGTTTATGGTAGTGAAGGTTATTTGGTGAGCACTTTGAGGATTGTACACGGCATCGGTTACTGTACCTTCCCCCATATCTACTGTATAGGTGCTACCATAATCCAGATATTCCAGCGGGTCCAAAATTAAGACATTGTCATCGATGCCATAGACATACTCTGTTATGAATCCTTCTTTTTCTAAGGTTAATAAATTCATGTTCCGGGCCATGATTTCTTCACTGAAGAGTATTTCCAGGTTACTAGTGATAGCTACGTTTGTAGCCTCATCAGCAGGAATGAAGGTTTCTACTGTGGGACCTTGGGTATCACTTGTTCCTGTCCCTTTTATGGTGAAGGTATAAGGGTTTTCGTCTTCATCGTTATTGGCTATTCTTATTTCTGCTATTTTCTTTCCTGTTGCCCGAGGAGCAAATTTTATTTGAAATGTTGTTGTTGCTCCCGTCGATATTGATGCTATTGGTTGTTGTTCTACTATAAAGTCATTATCATTTGCTCCTGTGATGCTTATAAGAGGGGTCCCTGTTAGGGTTAAACCTGCTAGTCCGAGATTTTCTACGGTAAAGGTTTTTATTACTGGATCCCCTGCTATATCTACAATCCCAAAATCGGTATTATCTGTTGTCTCCGGCGTTGTATCTCCCTTTGTTATGTCTTGGTTATTGCCTGTAATATTTATTTCCGGGCATTCATTATCCTGAATGGTTACTGCTACCGTACGGTTTACTAGGGCACTGTAAATGTCGTCACTGCTTTCATCTTTTACGCTTATAGTAATGTTGGCTGTTTGTTCTCCATCTTCTAATGTATCATCTATTCCTGTTACTGTTATGATCTGAGGATTATTCCAATTTGTCGGAGTAAAGGTTAGTGTTGTTTTATCTAGTGTCACTTCTCCTGTGTCTTCACTAGTTATTTTTAGCACCACATCTGATTCCGGTTGGGTATTGAGTGCTATGGTGAAGATATCTGTTGTGCCTGTCTCTGCTACTTTAGTTGTTCCCTCGGTTTCTGTAATTGTTATACCTGCAGTATCATCATTTGTTATTGTCCCCACACCTTGAACACCTTCTATCTCTGCATGAGAAGGATTGGACAGATTGATTTGGAAGGTTTCATCTCCTTCATCTATTACATCACCGTTTATTGTTATATCTATATTTTTGCTTGTTTCCTGGGGAGCAAAAACGAGAGTTCCACTTGCTGCTATATAATCATTTCCGGCCTTCGCTGTATCATCAGATGTAGCATAATCTACTGTTACTGTTTCACTGGTGGGATCGGATAATGATACCGTAAAGGTAATTGTTGTTGTACCTGAATTTCCTTCCGTTTCTGTGGCATTATTGATAACCAGTTTAGGAAGATCTGTGACAAAGCTTTCGCTGGTTGCATCTGAGATATTGCCAACACTATCTTCGACTACCCAATATACTTTGTAGCCGGTCCCTCCCGTTAAACCTGTGATCGTGAAAGTCTGCTCTGTATCGGATATTACTGGACTATTGCCTTTTATAGCAACAGAACTTCCCGTGCTGTCCTGACCGGCTTTTACCTGCTCTTTAGTGGGAACTGTTTCTTCTGCACCTAGAACTACATAATATGCCGTTCCCTCTTCATCAACTGTAAGTTTAATATCTGCTGTTTTATCAGCAATATTTTCTACTGATTTGTTAATAACTGTGGGGGCTGTCTTATCAACTACTATATTCCCTGTATAATCTAATGTATTAGTTTCCCCATCGTCAGCCGTAAAAGTTATATCAGTATATGTTCCATCTTGTATGCCTAAAACGTCTATATCCCAAGTTAATGTCCAAGCTCCATTTCCGCCGGCTACTGTATCCGTAACCTGTTTCCCGGCAATAGTAGCCGAAACTGTAACATCATCCCCATCCAAATCAGATACGGTACCTGATATACTAATATCATCACCATTACCGTAAGTTAAATTGTCTGTAGGATTAGTAAGAGAAAGGGAAGGCGCATTATTAATTCTGGTAATATTAATAATGTATTGTTTAGGTTCATTACCTCCCTCAGCATGTTCTACAGTAATAGTTTTTTCTTCACCAATAGCTAGAGGAATAACACTGGAAGTTCCTCCGCTGGCTACTTCTTCACCATTTATTGTGATAATCCCAACTCCTGTGGGACTAAGAGTTACTGCTTCTACATCATGGTCTACAGTCACATCATTATATAGATAAGTATCCTCAGCAAATGTGTAATTCTGGGGATTTCCGCTTAAGTTCAATCCGGTTAAGTTGCTAGATACGTCTGATGAATTGCTATTGGATCTAACATCAACTCTACCCGGTCCAAGTATGAAAAAAGAAACATCACCTACATCATCAGGATGAAAGCTAGTCATCACCATAATATAGGTCTTATTGGCAGTCAAAGGAACATTTCTCATATGTGATAAAGCAGTACTACTACCATCATCATTTCCCATAGATTAAATTATCAATTGAATGATCTGGATCAAAGGAATTCTCATAGAGAAGCAAAAAAGTATCATCAACATATGTACCATCACTATCAACCTTAATTAAATACTCACCACTTTCACTTTGGATTAAATTTCGTACAAAGTAAGAGTATTCCTGATCCTTTAACCAATTATCATCACGTTCTGAAACCCAAAGTTCCGTACCATCTGATAGAACATCTCCTCTTTTCCATGTTTCTCCAAATGAGCTTGCTGTATGCTCTATATCACCACCGAGTAAGGGGCGATACATTTTTTCATTTCAGCCACCAGTTTGCCAGCAAAATTAGTAGTGACATTTTCAGCTAATACAGGAATAGTTTGAAATAGGGCAAGCAGAAATACTAACAAGAATACTAATTTTTTAAATTTTGTTTTTAAAATACTACCCATCTTAAATGAACAAAGTTGAATTTTAGTCTTTTACATTAAAATTATCATTTCTTTGTAGAATTTTATCATTAAATGTCACAATCTAAATTAAAATAATCTTAAAGATTTTGTCTGCGGGATTCTTGCTGTTTTGTATTATACAAAACAAAACCTTTACAAATCGACATTTTTTGATTTTTCGCAGGTAATAATAGCCCATTTTTGACTATTATCGGCAATTACCTAATTAATTTGATTTTTTTCTCTGTTTTTCACACTTTCTTATAATACCACCCAAGTTTTATATGATTTTTCCACTACATAAATAAGCCAGGGAACAATCCCTGGCTTGTTGTTAAACTCTTTATTCATTTCTACCCCACTTTAGCTCTTCTCCATTATTATCATATTTTTTTCTTTTGGCTTTAATCTCTTCAATTGCTAGGGAATATATATTAGTCCTTTTTAATCCCCCTTTAATTGCCAGAGGAAAAAACTCCATCTTTGTGGGAGTATATTTCTCACATATTAATCTCAAAGCTTTAATCTTTTCATCATCATTTTCTATTAATTTTACTTTACCTACTACTATAGCAGATTCAAATTCTGTGGTAAAAACTTTACTAATAAGTACCCCTGCTTTTGCTCCATCTTTCATCATTGCTTCTAGTTCTTCATTGGAATAGTTTTCCGGAACTTTTGTTTCTCCCACAAAAGCTACACTAACCTGGGGATTTTTCTCGAGAACTCTTACCTTTCTTCCTTCCATAGCTGAATGAAAATATAGTGTATTACCATCTCGTACAATTGAAAGAGGAATGCCGTAAGGTTCATTACCCTCGTCCACCATTGAAAGGACCCCATAACTGGAATTATCAATAACTTTTAGTCCGAATTTCCTATCCATTTCTCTATCTTTTCTTCTCACAATATTCACCCACCTAAAACTTTTATTTTTCAATATGGTTGATCTTATCCATCATAACAATTTTACTTATTATTTTACTAAAATAAACTTATCATAAATTAATCCCTTATGTATAGGAAAACCCCATGGTGCTAATGCATAATCATGCACTAGCACCATGGGGCCGTAAGTAATCTTTTTCTCCATTACACTTGCTATTAATACGTCCTCTATCACAGCAAGAGCCTAGATACAGGGTTATTACTCTTAAAATATCTAAAAAATCACAAGTAAAGGCTCATTTAAAAGTTTAATATTAATACTGATAAAAGCCTTTTCCAGTCTTACAACCCAAGAAACCGGCTCTTACCATTTTACGTAACAAGGGACAAGGACGATATTTACTATCGCTAAATTCACTATATAGTATCTCCATTACTGCTAAACAGACATCGTTACCAATCATGTCAGCCAACGCTAAAGGTCCAATAGGATGATTGGCACCCATCTTCATTGCTTTATCAATATCTTCTGCAGACGCCACGCCCTCCATTAATAGATAGGCGGCTTCATTAATCATGGGAACCAGTATTCTGTTCACAGCAAAGCCTGGTGCCTCTTCTACTTTAACAGGGGACTTTCCAACTTCTTGTGCCAATTTAAAGGCAATTTCAAAAGTCTCATTAGAAGTTGCCGCTCCCTTAATTACTTCCACAAGTTTCATTACCGGCACGGGATTAAAAAAATGCATTCCAATTACTTGGTCAGGTCTTTTTGTAGCCGCGCCTATAGCAGTAATACTTAAACTCGATGTATTTGATGCCAGAATTGCTTCTGGTTTTACAATCTTGTCTAATTCTTGGAAAACTTGCTTTTTTACTTCAAGATTTTCAATTATGGCTTCTATTACAATGTCAGCATCTTTTCCTACTTCTAAATCAGTAGTACCTGTTATACGTTTTAAAATATCATCTTTTTCTTCATTAGTAATCTTTCCTTTATCAACCATTTTATTTAAATTTTTAGCTATACGAGCTATACCTTTTTCTACAAAGCTAGTTTCCACATCCCTTAATACCACTTCAAAACCTGAGGCAGCAAAAACCTGAGCAATACCAGCTCCCATTGTCCCTGCACCTAAAATCATTACTTTTTTCATGATTTTTATCTCCTTTATAATTTTTTTCGTGGTAATAGTATCAGTTCTTCTATTTAAATTTCTCTTGTCCAGAGGGAAGCCATGCCCGGCCCACCACCGACACAGAGAGATGCCCCACCGAGGGTGTACCCCATTCTTTCCATTTCATAGTACATGGTGACAATAATCCTCAAGCCGGTACAGCCTACCGGGTGGCCTAATGCAATACCTGACCCGTTGTGATTTACCTTATCTAGCTCAAGAGTAATACCATAATCCTGCTGCAACATTTTTCCTACACCTAGCCATTGAGCAGCAAAGGCCTCGTTAATTTCCCAGTATTCAATATCTTCAAATTTCATCCCAGCCTGCTTCAGACACTTAGGGATAGCTACTGCCGGGCCCAAACCCATAACTTTGGCATCTACTCCTTCAGTACAGATACCAATAAGTTTCATCAAAGGCTTTAAGCCCAATTCCTGAGCTTTTTCTTTTGACATTACAACTGCTGCTGCCGCGCCATCGTTGATACCGGAAGCATTAGCTGCTGTTACTACCCCGTCTTTTTTAAAGGCGGGAGACAGTTTACTTACTGATTCCATGGTTGCCCCTTTAATTGGATGCTCATCAATCTCAAAGATTTTCGTACCCTTCTTGCTTTTAATCTCTACCGGGACAATTTCCTTCTTAAAAATCCCTTCCTCAATTGCTTTACAAGCTCTACTGTGGCTAACTATTGCTAATTCATCACACTCTTGACGAGTAATCCCGTATCTTTCCGCTATATTTTCTGCCGTCATTCCCATATGTCCGGGTACCAGTTCATCAACTAAACCATCGTGTAACATGGAATCTTCTACTTTTCCGGGCCCCATTCTATGCCCCATTCTCCCCTTGGGCAGTAAGTATGGTGCATTTGTCATGCTCTCAACCCCTACTACCAGACCTATATCAGTTTTGCCAAACATAATATTATGACAGGCAATTTCCAGAGCCCTCATTCCGGAAGCACAGTTTTGGTTAACAGATACTGCGCCACTTCTGTTAGGTAAACCGATTCTCATGCCAACCTGACGAGCCGGCAGTGAGCCTTGCATCCCGGTGTACAATTGCCCCATTACAATCTCATCAACGATATCCGGCGTAATCCCTGCTCTTTTGACAGCTTCCGAACCGGCTGTAATAGCTAGATCACGAGCCTGTACGGAAGATAATCCACCTAAAAATTTACCGATAGCCGTTCGACATGCACTTACCATCACAACTTCTTTTATATTCACTGAAACACTCCCTCTCATCCTTAAAATTAGCCTTATTTGTTCTTAAACTCAGGTTTTTTCTTTTCAATAAACGCTGTCATGCCTTCTTTTTGATCTTGTGTTGCAAAACATAAACCAAATAAGTCTTTCTCTATGGCTAAACCTGTTTCAATATCAGTTTCTATGCCTCTATTTATTGCAGTTTTAGAATATCTAACTGCCATCTGGGCCGATGAAACTATCTTCTGAGCTAATTTTAGTACCTCATCCCTCAATTCATCCTGAGGGACAACTTTATTTACCAGACCAATTTTTTCTGCTTCATCTGCTGAAATGGTCTTTCCCGTGTATATCAACTCTTTGGCCTTTGCAGTACCTACTATACGTGCCAGTCTTTGGGTACCCCCAAATCCAGGAATAATACCTAAACCCACTTCCGGCTGACCCATTTTAGCTTTCTCTCCAGCTATTCTGATATCGCAGCTCATGGCCAATTCACATCCGCCGCCTAAAGCAAAGCCATTTATAGCTGCTATTACCGGTTTTTCCATGATTTCTATTTTTCTGAATAGATCCAAACCAAATCCACTAAATGTTCTAGCTTCTTCTGTACTTTTATCTTTCATTTCAGCTATATCAGCACCCGCAACAAAGGCTTTGCCTTCGCCCGTTAGAATAAGAACATATATTTCATCATCTTTTTCAACCATATCAATGGCAATACTGAGTTCTGCTAACACCTTAGAATTCAAGGCATTTAAGGCTTTGGTATTATTTATACTTACTATCCCTATATTAGCTTCTTTTTTATAAATAATATTTTCAAAATTCATACTATTTCACCCTTTTCTAATGTGGTTTTAAACTAAGGGGTGGGATGGGGGGCAGTAGATACCTACCCCCTTTTAATTATCATCCTTTATACCCCTTACCCTTGAACCTCTTTGTTATATCTTTCTGTATAACACACAGGCCATTTATCAAAGAAGGTATTGTTAATCAACATTGGCGTAAGATAAACAAACTGACCGCCTAGTAACCCTAACATTGGATAACCCATACCGAAATTATTACCACCAAAGGGTAATAAGGTATAAGTTTTTAACCAGACAACTCCCATTATTGAACCCAGCACAAGACAAAGAGCTACACGAATTAAAACTCTTTTCCCTGAACTTGCTATCAGGTCTTCCCCGGGATAATCAAAGAAAAGATGGTGCCAGGTCAATAATGTTATTACAAGGGTCAGTCCGAAAGATGCAACCACTGAATTAATATCCATTCCTAATGATTCAGCTAAGGGAAGCAAAATAACGCGAAATGCTGCAAGAAGGAGGAATGCACCCACATAGGCAATGATTACGCCGACAAATCCCATATAAGGTTGCTTTTTAGCACATAGCTTCATAGGGAAATTCTCTCCACCTTCGGCGGGAAACAAGAACAAGAAGATAAAAAACTGACACCATGCCACAAATGCTGTGTAAGTTCCAAAGGGTTGTTCTACCATTAAGACCCCGTTTAATTCAAATTTCAAATAGCTGGGTACAAATAGTCCAAACCAAACTAATAGTGCAACAACCGTTCCCACGGCCATGGTACCAAAACCCACCCAAGGTTCCTTAATTTTTCCTGCAAAGGGGAACTTATGCATACAGCTTACAAAGGGTATTTGTGTAATAATAACTGTTAATGCATAGAAATTTGTACATCCCCAGCCTTGGATAGCTAATTGTACTTCTTCAGGAGTTTGGGGAGTAAACAAAATTGCCCAACTAAACGGTTTCCACCATGTACCTAAGAAACCTGTAAAAACTACAAAACCAAGCAATCCACAAACAAAAGCTAATAACAAATAACGCAAACCCGCTTGGGGTTGTTTCGTAGTCTTACTGTACTTCCCGTAATTCCCGAAGATCAAAGTGAACCAAATCCAAGAATTAATTGCTATCCAAAAAAATGAACCTTCCACAGCGTCCTTAACATAATGACTCACGAGGTGATGATCCATTCCAACTAAGCCTTTTCCAGCAATCATCATAATTAGTTTTTGGAATATAATTGACCAGATGGGCCAGGCAATTGATGCGAAAATAACAAGGAACATAAAAGATGCTAAACCACTAACTAGCGGATTTTTAAATCTTCTCTTGATAAGGTATTCACTCATATCGTTACCTCTCTTTATTTATTGTAGATAATGGGTCATACCTGATTTAAACTCTTGTCGCAACACCCTTCTTTGATAATTGTCTTAACTGATGGCCATCAGTTCGTGTAATTATATATTGCAAAATATATGCCGAAAAATAGTAATTTTATATTATCTCCTTGATTCATAGTAAAAGGGTTCTTATTTCAAGTGCCCCAACGGTTTATCAATTTTTATTTATTCCTACGAGCAATATTTCTAATTACTACGAATGCCTTTAATGCATAAATAAGGAACAATACAGGAGAGGACAGCTGTACAAATAGAAGACACTTTTTTGATCCCCAACAAAAATTGGGCTGAATAGCTTATTTAAGTAGATGTCACGCAAGTGTCGCAGCTCTACATAAAGCTCATCCAACCCAATTAATATGAAGTACTTCATAATTGTTATTATCATTTATTACATGTTTAGCTTGTTATAACCAAGTTTGTTCTTCACTATTTACCTTTGAATTCAGGTGCTCTTTTTTCTTTAAAAGCTTTAACCCCTTCTTTATTATCTTCCGTTAGTAAGCATAAGCTCTGTAAATCAGCTTCTAATTCCAAAACATTCTCAAGGGTCATATTTCCGCTTTGGTTTAATATTTCCTTGATAAATCCTAAGGATAGGGGAGCTGAGTTAACCAACTCTTCCGCAAATTTATATGTTGCATCCTTTAATTCCTCATCTTCAACCACTTGGTTCACTAAACCAAGTCTAAAGGCTTCATCTGATTTTATTAACTTACCTGTATACATTAACTCTTTAGCTTTATGGAGACCTACTACTCTGGGAAGTAAATATGTTCCGCCACAATCAGGTATAAGTCCTACTTTTGCAAAGCTCTGAGCAAATCGAGCAGATTTTGCAGAGAATACAATGTCACAAGCCAACATTAGATTAAAGCCGGCTCCGGCAGCCACACCATTCACCATAGCAATAACCGGTTTCTTGACGCTCATGATAGTAGATGTGATGCTTCCTCCCTTAACAATATACTTGCGACCTTCAAAGGGATCTGTAATAGTCTCAATATACGGTAAATCTCCTCCTGCCGAGAATGCTTTCCCGGCACCGGTTAATACAATTACTTTTATCTCCGGATCTTCCTCAGCATCAAGGAATCCCTTTACTAAGCCTTCCATTAGCAAGGGATGCAAGGAATTCATGCTTTTAGGTCTATTCATAGTAATTGTAGCAATACCTTTATTCTTCTCTACCAGAACAAAATCTTTTTCATCCATACTTTTCTTCCTCCTTTTATTTAATAATAGAAATTTTCAAAAAACATACTTTAACTTATTTTACTGGTTCTTCTCCAGATCTTCATTTTCTCAGCTTCTTTTATCATTTCTTCACGAAAATCAGGATGAGCAATATTTATAAGGTTTTCAGCCCGCTGCCAGGTATTCTGCCCTTTTAAGTAGGCTATACCAAACTCTGTTACTACCATATGGGAATATGTCCTGGGATCACTGACTATTGCTCCCGGGGTGAGTAACGGCTTAATCCTGGAAGATACTTTACCTTTGATATTAATAGTTGACGGTAGACAAACAAAACTCTGCCCACCCTTGGAATGATAGGCTCCTATTACAAAATCCAACTGCCCTCCTGTACCGCTAACTTGTTTGATTCCAACACTCTCAGAACAAATCTGCCCATACAGATCTATCTCCACAGCAGCGTTAATGGAAACAAAATTATCAATCTGTTCTATCACTTTCGGATCATTAGTATAATCTATGGAACAAGCGGCCAAGCCGGGGTTATCATCAATAAATTCATACATTTCAGGAGTTCCCATGGCAAAAGAATAAACCTGCTTATATCTATCAATGTTTTTACGGGACCCCGTTATTTTTCCAGCTTTGCACATGTCTACATAAGCATCGGCATACATCTCGGTATGGACACCCAAATCTTTTAAATCAGATTGTGCTACCATTTTACCTACCGCATTAGGAACACCGCCTATCCCCAGCTGAATACAACATCCGTCATATAAACGTTCTAAAATATAGGAGGCTATTTTTTCATCCACTTCATTAGGGGTAATTTCCGGTAAGGCAGCAAGGGAATTACTCTTGCTTTCAAATATATAATCAACCTGTGAAATATGAGCACATTCTTGATTTCCTCCTAAGCAGCGGGGCATTTTTTCGTTAATTTCAAAAATAACGATCTTAGCAGTTTCCATTACTGCCAAAGCATGTATGGCACTTGCCCCAAAGTTAAAATATCCGTGCTTATCCATAGGGGTAGTCTGTATAACAAAAATGTCAGAAGGGATAGTATCTTTACGAGTCATCTGAGGCAATTCACTAAGGTTCATAGGACAGAAATAGAGGTTGTTAGTGTGACTGTATTTTCTATCTTGACCGGCATAATGCCATGAACTCCAAACAAAATGTTCGGCGCTAGGATCAACATCAATTGTATAGTGACGATAAGGACCTATAGCGGAACGAATTTTAACATCCCTTAGCTCATCCTTGCGTTTTGATAATGCTTCGTCAAAATCAGCTGCGCAATTAATAGTACCACCGTATTCTACCCAGTCCCCGGATTTAACTAATTTTGCAGCTTCGTCAGCCGTTACAAGTTTACTCTTATATTCATCCATAAACTTACTATTCATCTCTTAATTATGCCCCCTTTATGTTTTTTCAATTTTATTAATTTAAAATTAAACCATTATTATAAAAACCGATAAAATTTATAATATTGCTGTATAGAAACGCCTCCTCTGACTTTCCATTTTGATGGCCATCAGTTACTTAATTACTGTTGCAATAAATATGCCAAGAACAAATACCTACTTATCACCGCTCAGCAAGCCTCTGAGGGGCTTATTTTGTTCTGATATTACAGGGAAAGCGAGACTTTTTTCTTTTTGCTGTATATGATAAGAAAATATTAAATGTATACATTGAGAACAATTTAAAAAGACAGTTGTACAAATCAGGGACACTCTTTCCCATACCTGCCAGTACTTTTTCTTATCTAGTTTCACTGACATCTCCTTACTTTTGAACAAAAAAATAACGCTAACTATTAGCAATAAAGTCTAACTGGTTAGCGTCAAATATAATAATTTTAACCAAGTTCTGAAATATCGATATTTAATTTTTTAATCTTTTTATATAATACCGAGCGCTGGATGTTTAATAATCTTGCTGCATGAGATTTATTACCATTTGCTGTCATTAAGGCATCCATAATAAGATTTCTCTCTTTATTATAAATTTGATCATAATAATCTTTATTAGTGCACTTTGTTATTTTGCCCTTTAATGCATTATCCTTTGTAGGAATTGATACCCTAATAATCTCATCTTCGCACCAATTCATGGCCTGCTCCAGAACATTTTCTAATTCGCGCACATTCCCTGGCCAATCATATTCTATTAAATTTTCCAAGGATTCTTGCTCGATCCCTTTCGAATTGGTGCCAATTCGCTTATTAATCTTACTTATAAGTCCTTTGACCAAAAGAGGAATATCCTCTTTTCTCTCTTTTAATGGCTCTATAGGTATTTCTAAAACTTTAATTCGATAATATAAATCCTCACGAAATTTGCCCTCTTTAATTAACTTACTTAAATCTTTATTAGTAGCAGTTATAACTCGGAAATCCAGAGGTATTTTTTTAGTTCCTCCAATACGCTCAACCTCTTTATTCTGTAAGATGTGTAAAAGTTTAGCTTGCATGTACAAAGGCATATCTCCAATTTCATCAAGAAAAATAGTTCCTCCA
>JAHDSB010000083.1 GCA_018433015.1 Clostridia bacterium
ATTTTATACTTTCACTAGTTTAATTGCCTTAATTTTTCCTAAGATAAACCTGTATAAAAGCTTGCAAACACAGCTTTTTTAAACTAATCCAACTCTGTGGAATTTACTTTTACAAACTGGAATTTACCTTTTCAATTAACCATTCTGTGATAATCCTTATTTGAAAAAGTAAATTCCATCCTCTTAGATACTCCATGTGGTAGTTACTTTTTCAAATAAGGGGAGCGAAATAATATCCTTATCTAAAATCTTATTGATATAACACCACTGGGGGCTGCTTTTATTTCTGTATTATTAGTAATTTCTTATGTTATTTTTGGAGGGGTTTGGGGTACCGGCTTTGTGGGCACTATGTGTATCAGCCTTCACTTTATTCTTTGTTACTAATAACTTAAACTCCTTAATTTTACAATGGACTTTTCTCTCCATGGGATTGAGAGGTTCTGCCATTTGCTTACCTCTCTTATTCTTGATTTTTGGTAAAATTTTCGTTGCCTTAGCTCCCTGTGCCACAATCTTCTGGTCTATTTGGGGCTGGAATACAATAGATCCCTTATATATTGGCCTTTTAGTAAGCTTATTAACTTTAGTATTAGGCTCCTTATTATTTAAATCTCAAGAAATTAACTAATATGTGCAATAGCTAAAACTTGTTTTATAAAAAAAGTAAAGCCAATTCTTTTACCTACTAAGGGTAAATAGAATTGGCTTTGTGATTTGTACAACTATTTACTTACAATTTTTCAAATATCCCAGCAGCACCCATACCTCCACCAATACACATGCTAACTAAACCATATTTTAAGTTTCTCTTTTCCATTTCATATAATAGTGTAGTAGTTATTTTGGCACCGGTACAACCTAGAGGGTGTCCTAAGGCTATAGCTCCCCCGTTAACATTGACAATTTCCGGATTAAGCCCCAGCTCATTCATACAATAAAGGGACTGGGAAGCAAAGGCTTCATTAAGTTCAATCAATTCTATTTCAGCCAAACTCATCTTAGCTCTTTTCAAGACTTTAGGTATGGCATATACAGGACCTACTCCCATAATCTCAGGGTCACATCCTGCAACAGCAAAGGCTTTCAAGGTGGCAAGGGGTTTAAGATTTAAGGCAGCTGCTTTCTCTTCAGACATGATAACAAAGGCACTTGCACCGTCGGTAGTTTGGGAGGCATTGCTGGCTGTAACAGTACCATTTTTCTTAAAAGCAGGCTTAGAAGCAGCTATCCTTTCTGCAGTCATATTATCCTTCAAATCATCGGTATCTACACTTATATTTTTACTAAATATTTGCACCGGCACTATCTCATCTTTAAAACGACCTGATTTCACAGCTTGCTCAGCTTTGCGAAAACTCTTAAAAGCAAATTCATCCTGCATTTCCCGCGATATATTAAAACGTTCCGCTACTACTTCCGCCGTTAAACCCATGGCTAAATAATATTCAGGATAATTTTCCACTAGCTCAGGATTGGGACACGCTTTCATTCCCCCCAGGGGTACACAACTCATGCTTTCTATTCCTCCGGCTATAACCACATCTCCCCAACCCGACTTAATTGTACTAAAGGCCAAAGCTATAGCCTGGAGTCCTGAAGAACAAAAGCGATTTATGGTGATGGCCGGTACTTCAACGGGTAGTCCGGCTCTAATAGCAGCCGTCCTGGCCACATTAAACCCCTGTTCCAATTCGGGGAAAGCACATCCCATAATAACATCGTCTATCTCATTTTTATCTAATTCAGGTATTCTTGCTAGGCACCCTTCAATAACTGCGGCACATATTTCATCAGGTCGGGTATCCTTAAAGCTCCCGCGTTTAGCCCTTCCCATAGCTGTTCTAACAGCCGATACAATAACAGCATTTTTCATATTCTCACCTCCCTCAATTTCTCAGAGCTTTTCCCTTTTTCAGCATATGCTCTATCCTCGCCTGAGTTTTAAGCTCACCACATAAACTGATAAAAGTCTCTTTCTCTAAATCTAACAGATACTGTTCACTAACTAGGGCATTGCTGGCAATTTTGCCACCGCACAAAACATAAGCTATTTTTTGTCCAATATATTCATCATATTCAGAAATAAATTCGCCCCTTTTCATTTGATATAAATTGTACGCTAATAAGGCATACAAACTTTCGCCACCAACACGATATTTTTTATTTTCCTGGGGCTGAACCATATTTTCTGACTGTTGCAAAACATCTTTTTTAGCCAAATACATTTGTAAATCTTTATTCATAGCAATAGAGTCTGAATTTCTTAAATATCCTATCTTTTTAGCATCCTGTTCATTAGCTGAGACCTTAGCTTTAGTAATAATATCAAAAGCTTTCATTACATAAGGTGCCATATCTATTTTAGAATCATCATTAATATGTTCCGTTGCTCGCAAAAGCATTTCTTTTGTGCCTGCTCCCGCCGGCAACAAGCCCACGCCAACTTCCACAAGGCCCAGGTAGGTTTCTGCAAAAGCTCGCACTTTAGTAGAATGTAAGACGATTTCCGCCCCACCTCCCAGAGTCATAGAATAGGGAGCAGCCACAATAGGTTTACTACAATATTTAAGAGCCATATTCATGCCTTGAAAATCAGTAACAAGATCTTCTATGGCCTGCCATTTCTTATCCTGGGCATTCTGTAAAATATATGGTAAATTTGCGCCTACACAAAAATGTTTACCTGTGCTGGCTATAACCATTCCTTTAAAATCTTTTTCAACCTCAGCCAGAGCTTTGTGGGTAAACTGGACTACCTCATCAGTTATGCTGCTATTAGGGGAATGAAGAACAAAACAAGCCACATTATCTCCCATATCAATTAAAGATGCATGTTCATTCTTCATTATTATCTGGCCTTGTTTTTTCAGTTGTACAGGATTTATTTTCTTTTTATTTAGGCTTAATTCCGGATCAGCATAGAAATTTTCTTTACCCATAGCTAACATATCCTTGACAAAATCCGGTATATTAACTTTTTCCTTTTCCATTCTCTCTACTGATTGTCTAACACCTATCATATCCCACAGTTCAAAGGGTCCTACCACCCAATTGTATCCCCACTTCATGGAATCATCGATAGCTTTAGTATCATCTGCCACCTCAGAAATTAAACCAGCACAAAATAACAGGGTATCTCTTAGAACATCCCACACAAATTGGCCTGCCCTATCTTCCCCGGAAATTAAGGCTTTTACCTTATCCTGCAATACTTTTGATTCTTTAGCCTTGGTAAGAGACTCAAATTCAATACCTTTTTTCCCTCTATACTCTAAGGTTTCCGGGACAATTACGAAAGTTTCTTTTCCTTCCTTCTTATAAAAACCGTGTTTAGATTTATCACCCAAAATACCATTTTGTAACATGATGTGCAGATATTGAGGTATTCTTAACATCTCTTTTTCTGTTGTATTGCTTGTATTGTCACGCAAATAATTAGCTACATTAACAGTTGTATCGATGCCAATCATATCAATTAGCCGGAAAGTACCTGTCCGGGGACGCCCGATTTCACTACCCGTTAGAGCATCCACTTCTTCAAAACTCAAACCATATTTCTCCATTTTATTGATTACAGCCGTAAGAGCAAAGACCCCCACCCTATTAGCTATAAATCCCGGTGTATCCTTAGCTACCACAATCCCTTTCCCCAGCTTCTCCTCACAAAACTCCTGCATATACTCTATAACTTCCAGACTAGTATCTTGACAAGGTACCAGCTCTAATAATTTCATAAAACGTGGCGGATTAAAGAAATGGGTAACAAAGAAGCTTTCCCTAAGCTCTTTCGGTAAGACTTCACTCATAGCATTCACAGAGATACCGGAAGTATTAGAACTCAACAGTACCTTAGCTTTAAGATATGGTACTACTTTTTGATACAGAGACTTTTTAATATCAATATTTTCTACCACTGCTTCCACAACCCAATCCGCTTCTTTTAATAACTCCAAATCATCAGTAAAATTACCGAAGGTAATTAAATCTATATTTTCCGGTACATATAAAAGCAGAGATTTTTTATTCTTCATTCTCTCTTGAGCTTTTAAGACAATCCTATTTTTTACTGCTTTATCTTGTAAGGTATAGTTTTTTTCCTTCTCCTCTTCCGTAAGTTTATCGGGGACAATATCGAGAAGAGTTACTTTTAATCCAGCATTAGCTAAGTGGGCTGCAATAGCAGCACCCATAACTCCAGACCCTAGTACTGCAACTTTTTTTATATCGTACATAGTAATCCCCCCTGTTATTAAATTTCATATGCAATATTTAGAGAGGGTCCCCTCCCCCTAAGGGTGAGAGGCCCTTTATCATGCTAACTCACTAAGCCATACTTTTTAGCATCGAAGAGCAGTTTTTCTCTAAAATCAGGATGAGCTATGCTAATCAAGGCTTTGACTCTTTGTTCGATGCTCTTACCCCTAAGTTCAGCAATACCAAACTCTGTTACCACATATTGGGTATCCGTACGGGGTGTAGTAATAACAGCACCAGGGGGTAGCTCCGCCGTTATTCTGGACACTAAACTGCCATCTTTCTTTTCTGCTACTGATCTAAAGGCCAAAAAAGATTTACCTCCGGGGGACATCATGGCACCTCTAACAAAATCTAACTGACCTCCGGTACCACTAAACTGATTAAAACCTAATGATTCAGAACAGGCCTGACCGGTAAGGTCACACATTAAAGCATTATTAATGGAGATAAACTTATTATTTTTAGCTATATTGTTAACATCAGCTATGTAGGAAATAGGATAGCATTTTAAATTTTTATTACGATTCATAAAATCATACATTTTCTTTGAACCTATACCAAAACTACAGGTTATTTCTCCCGGATTTAACGTCTTTTGGCTGCCAGTTATTACTCCTTTTTCTGCTAAAGTCACCATAGAGTCTACAAACATTTCTGTATGAACACCTAAATCTTTATGATTCTCCAGGAAAAATCCAACGGCGTTAGCTACCCCACCCAACCCAATTTGAACTGTAGAACCATTTTCAATGTACTCTACCATATAAGATGCTATTGTCTTCTCTATCTCAGTGACAGGAGGCTGGGGCAATTCTGCCAATTTATGATCTGCTTCACAAATGTAATCCACATCCTCTACATTAATAAAGGCCTCTTTTTCCCCATACACATAAGGTGTTTCATTATTAATTTGAACTATGACTGTGTCTGCATATTTTACAGCAATATTATTATTAAATGTCCCTAAAGGACCATAACTCATGTTGCCCTTTTCATCGGGGGGAGAAACTTCGGTAATAACTACATTGGGCTTAATTATATTCTCCGTTAACCAGTCAGTGTGAGAAAACTGATAAGAAGTAACCTCCACATTACCTTGGGAATACATTTTTCTTTCATATGGTCCCATGAACACAGTATGATGGTGTAGATGGCCTTTATACTCTGCTTTTAGATAGTCAAAGGGATATAAAAGCAAACCTGATATCATTTCTACATTTTCCAGCTCTTTATACCTCTTAGAAATAGCGTTAATTAAATCAAATGGTGCACTGGCACATGGCGGGTACCATACCCGATCATTAGATTTAATTACAGCTGCTGCATCTTCCACAGAAACAAGTTTGTGTTGATAAGTATCCTTCCAACTCATAAAATCCCCTCCCATTGTTAATTTAATTTTCTGCATTTTCAGTTTTTCATTTTCCTTAAATCCCCTTAAATTCCGGTTCTCTTTTTTCTTGGAAAGCCTGGACCCCTTCCTTATGATCCTCTGTTTGCATACAAAGAGCTTGTAAATCCGTTTCTAATAGACAAACACTATCTAAGTCTAATTCACAGCTCCTGTTAATGATCCGCTTCATAGCACCTAAAGCTACCGGGGCTCCTTTAGCTAACCTGGCAGCTAGCTTGTAAGTTTCCTCTTTTAATTCCTCTTCAGCCCATACCTGATTTACTACCCCCAGGTTTAAGGCAGTTTCCGAATTTATCAAATCAGCAGTAAACATTAACTCTTTGGCTTTATGAGTCCCAACAGCTTTAGGAAGTAAATACATACCACCCGCATCAGGAACTAAACCAACCTTAGCAAAACTTTGAGCAAAGCGAGCAGATTTGGCACAATATACAATGTCACATGCTAGAGCTAAATTAAAACCAGCCCCTGCCGCCACTCCATTGACCATAGCAATAAAGGGCTTTTCTATATTCATGATTAACGAGACAATTTTCCCCGCTTTGGCTATGAAATTCCGAGCTTCTACCGTATTATCAATTGATACTAAATAAAACAAATCTCCTCCGGCACAAAAAGCTTTGCCACTGCCCGTCAAGACTATCACCCGTACTTCTTCATCATTCCCTGCCTTCTCCAATGCTTCTAATAAATCATCAACCAACTCCTTATTCAGAGAATTCATAGCTTTAGGCCTGTTCAAAGTAATAGTCGCGATGGCATCATTTTTTTCCAACAAAACAGTTTTTTCTCCCATCAGTATCCCTCCGTATTTTTTTTGCGACAGCTTATGTTATCTAACCGTTATGTATCCAAATCACCCCCTCTAAGACATAACCAGGGAAAATTAATTTACCCTGTAGTTTCTACTTGGGTCTTTCTTTTTTTCAATTGATGTTGTACAAATAAAGTTAAGACAAAACCAATAATCCCCATAACCACTGTAATAATAAAGGCTAAGGAGTACTCTCCTCCGCTGGTTTCCTTAACTCTGGCTGCTAATCTAGGCCCAATAATAGCGGCAGCAGCGAAAGCAGAAAACATAATTCCATAATTCTGGCCTAAATTTTTTAAACCAAACATATCTGCCGTTACAGTAGGATAGATACCTAATAACCCGCCAAAACATAGCCCTACTCCCGCAATAGTCAAGACAAAAGGAACAAAAGAACCTACTCTAGTTAACAAAAACATAGCCACGGCGGAAACGAGATAGATGCTGGCTAAGGCATAATAGCGACCTAGTCTATCAGAAACATATCCCCAAAATATTCGTCCACCCGTATTAGCTAAAGCTAAAATACTAACAGCTAGGGTTGCCTTGTCTACTGAAAGACCCACAACCTCTTGCCCGATAGGAGAAGCATGACCGATAATCATAAGTCCTGATACGGCTCCTAAGGTATACATAAGCCATAATATATAGAACATGGGATCAGCAAGCATTTGCCTCCACCCCATATCCAAGCCACTGACTCCTACAGCAGCAGGAGGGGGAGTCCATCCTTGGGGCTTATAATTGGGAGGTGGCATTTTTATTAGGGTTGTTGCAGACAAGATGGCAAGCAGATATACAACTCCCAGGATTTTAAAGGTAGCTAATACATCATAAGTTTTAATTAAACTGTTAGCTATAGGTGCAAAAACTACGGCTCCCAAACCTAAGCCGGCAGCGATAAGACCGGAAGCTAACCCTTTCTTATCAGGGAACCACTTTACGGAATTAGCTACAGCACAGGAGTAGACTGTACCAACGCCTAACCCCCCTATAATACCGTGGGCTAAATACAAGAAACCTAAAGAGGAAGTAAAACCAGATAGTATAATTCCTATACCAAATAAGATTCCGCCTATCATCATCACAACAGTAGGTCCCCTTTTGTCCTGAATTCTACCGGCGATAATCATAGAAATAGGCATCATAGCAAGAGTCAAGGTAAAAGTCAGAGAGGTTTCACTTGGCGACCAACCAAACATTGTAATAAGAGGCATTTGAAAAACACTCCAGGCGTAAGCTGCTCCAATACATAAATTGCATAACATAGCAGCTCCTAGGATTAACCAGCGACTTCTCATTTTTTCATTCATATATCATCCTCCTTTTTATCGAATTGCTTATTATTAATTGCAAGGAACATGCCCAGAATTCCCTTAGTAATGAGATTTATTAAGCACCTAGAAAAATGCTTGTTTCAGCCCTCTTAGACAAGGGATACTATTTTTTATAGATAAATCATTGCTTTTTTTGCACAAAGTTGCACAATTTGGACATGTGCTTTTTGCACAATTTGGGCAAAAAAAAAGAGGCTAAAAGCCTCCATCTTTCCTAGGTGATTTTCAACTTCTTTAGTTTGTATTGCAAAGTTCTGCGGGAAATCCCTAACTCTTTAGCAGTTTTTTCTCTATGGCCAAAATTTCTCCGTAAGGCCTCAATAATTATGATTCCTTCTTGATCTTTAGCATTAAGGTAATTACCTTGTTTTATACTTACATCACCAGTAAGAGAATAATTTCTCTTAATTCGTACAGGTAAATCTTCTAAAGTAACAGTATCCTCTACCGCTAAAGCAACTACACTTTCAATGGCATTCTCTAGTTCCCTGATATTACCCGGCCAATTATAATATCTTAAAGCATCATATACATCAGGTTGAAAAGTAATTTTGTTTTTATTAAACTTCTCTTGATATATTTTTAGAAAATATTCTATTAACAAACCTATATCTTCTTTTCGTTCCCGCAAGGGAGGTACATGAAGGGTTATTACATTGAGCCTATAATATAAATCATCACGGAATTGACGATTCTTAACAGCCTCTTCCAAATTAGTATTTGTGGCGGCTACAATGCGGGCAGACATTTTTTTACTCCTTGTACTTCCTATCCGCTCAACTTTTCGCTCCTCCAAAACTGTTAGAAGTTTTGCTTGCAAATCCAGCGCTAAGGTACTTATTTCATCTAAAAATATGGTACCCTTACCTGCAATCTCAAACTTACCTGGTTTTGCATTAACTGCTCCGGTAAAGGCTCCTTTTTCATAACCAAAGAGCTCGCTCTCAATCAAATTAACAGGTAAACTGGCACAATTTATATGCACAAAAGGCAAATTTTTTCTTTTTCCCATAGCATGAAGAGCCTTAGCTATTAAACTTTTACCCGTGCCACTTTCTCCCGTAATCAATACAGTAGAATCAAAATTTTTTATTCTGTCTAATACGTTCATAACCCTCTGCATAGCCATACTGTTTCCAATGATAAAAGTACTATTGTTTCCTTCCTTAAAACCTCCTGATTCAGCAACAGCTTTGGCTTTGAGAGCTTGATTAATTGACTTAACAACTTCCTCATTTTCAAAAGGTTTAGTTAAATAATCATAAGCACCTAATTTCATAGCTTCCACAGCATTACCTATTGTTCCATAGGCAGTCATCAGTATAACTATAGTATCACTTCTGCGTTCCTTTATTGTTTGGAGAACCTGAATTCCATTTTTTCCGGGCATACGAAGGTCTATTAGCGCCACGTCATATAATGAGTTTTGTACTTTGGATATGGCTTCATCTCCATCCACAGCGATATCTACTAAAAAACCTGCTCTTTTTAAGGTTTCTTGTAAAACTTTAATGATATTAATCTCATCATCGGCTAAAAGAACTCTGACCATCATATATCATTCACCCCTTCATAAGGTAGATATACTTTACATGTTGTCCCGGCTTTTTCACGAGAAGTAAAATTTATTTTTCCATGATGCTTTTTCACCACACTTTCTACTATTGCTAAACCTAATCCTGTCCCTTCCTCTTTAGTAGAATAAAAAGGGATAAATATTTTGTTTATTATCTCAGCCGGTATACCTATACCCGTATCACTTATAGTAATCTTTATCATTTTTTTATCTTCAGATAAATCAGTGCTTACCCCTATTTTTCCGCAGTCTGGAATAGCCTGAACAGAATTTAAAAGAATATTTATAAAAGCCTGTTGCAATTGGATGGCATTACCTTTAATATTGGAAATGCTGCTTTCAAAATTAGTTTCAAACTTAATATGTTTAGCAGAACGACGAAAACGGATAAAATTTAAACATTTATGTAAAATTTCATTAATATTTACATCACGATAAATATTTCTTTCTGATATGCGGGCAAAATTTAACATTTGTTCAATTACTTCATTAATCTTATCTACTTCTTTAATAATTGGCTCTACAAATTCTTGTTGTTGCAAAGTAACATCTTCTTCTAATAGGCGTGCACACCCTCTTATACTCATTAAAGGATTTTTTATATCGTGGGCTATACCTGTAGCTAATTCTCCCAAAATAGCAAATTGTTTGATTTGCTCTAATTCCCGTTCTAATATTTTTTCTCTCGTAATGTCCGTAGTGATAATTACTACCCCTATAACCTGCCCTTGTCCATCATTTAAAGGTGAAAAAGTAGAGTTAATAATTTTAGTACCCTGGGAGGTATAAAAGAACTCACTGCGCACCGTAAAAGTTTTATTACGCTGTATCACATGATTAACCGTTCTTTGCAACCTTTCCCGCTCTTTTTCTACTACACACTCATAAAGACTTTTCCCCTGAACATTTTCCAGAAAATCAAAAGCACAAGTAGAAAATTGATTTGCTGTTATAATTATCCCCTGTAGATCTAGAGTAATTATGGATACCTCGGCACTTTCTAATACATTATGAAGATAATTCTTTTCTCTTATCACTTTCTCATTTAAAACAATGTTCTCATAGGTAAATTTAGTCACAAAACACAACACAGCAGCATCACGGATTGTATATATTTCACTGAAATTTGTTGAAATTATGAATACTCTGTATTTTGCGAAGTCTTTTACACTCACAGCCAATAAGCTCTGAAATTTATTATTTTTAATTCGACAATTAAAAATCTTAGGCTTATCAAGCTTTAATAATTCTCCTTTTAAACTCTCTAAACCCTCTAATACAATACTGTCTTCGGTTAAGGAATTTCTAATAGCGCCATTAATCCTGACCTGCATGTTTTTTTTAATAATTGTGACAATTCCAAACCAATCAAAGCTAATCATGTGATGAATATTTAATTCTTGAAACATCTTTAAGCATTCCTGCACATTACACTCTATATCCAAATGCTTATCCATCTTTACATCACCCATTTTTATCCATATTCCTTCTTAATATATAATATAGCATAAATTTCAGTTTAATACATACTCCCAGGTCAGTTATAATAGTTTACTATTCCTTGGGCTATAGCATAAGCAATTTTCCAACGAAAGTTATTACTTTTTAATAACGCCCTATCTCTTTCATGAGACAAGTAACCAACCTCAACTATAACTGCGGGAACATTAGAATTTCTTAAAAGGTAATAATCACCCTCTACCGCTCTTCTCTTTGTATGACGCACATTAACTAATTGATGTTGAATTTCCCGAGCTAATTCCCTGCTCTTCTGTTTTCTTGTTCCATAAAAAGTTTGTGGCCCCCAATAAATACACTTTTTTTCACTATTACAATGAATACTTATTAAAATCTGAGCCCCGCTTCTTTGTGCAATTTCTAGACGTCTATTCAACTCCGCCAATTGAAAACTACCCTGGAGAGGTTTACTAGCACAATGTTCATCCTTGATCCTCGTTAAAATCACCCGAGCCCCTTGTTTCTTTAAGATTGTGGTCAGATATTTAGCAATATGTAAATTTATATCTTTTTCATAAGTTTTTCTCCACACTGCTCCCGGATCTCTTCCGCCATGACCGGGATCAATACAGATAATTTTATCCTTCAAGGTTCCCATACTGGCCAGTACAGGGATATCCCATTGCCCTTCTTGCAACCACCAATATCTTGTCAAAGTGAGGGATAAACAAAATAAGAAGGCGGCCCCAAGCCACCTTTTTGTTCTTTTATTTCTCAGTTTCACTGCTACCTCCCGCTAAATTACTTACCACATATATTTATGCTGGGAGGTAACTTTTTTATGCCTAGGCACCTTTGGTTTTTTTACGTTTATTTTTCTTTTCTTTACTAGGTGCTTTCTGTTTCTGAGATGCTTCAATACTGGCCCGCAAGGCTTCCATTAAATCTACAACTTTAGGCGCTTCCGGTTGTGCAGGAACAGCGATCTCATCCCCGCTTATTTTAGCGTGAATTAATTCCATTAATGCTTCCCTATATGTGTTTTTGTATTTTTCCGGTTCAAAGGTGGTCGTTAAGTTCTCTATTAAGCTAACAGCCATTTTCATTTCATTATCGTGAATATCAACCTGGTAATCAAGCTCAGGTATATATTGAGTAGAACGAATTTCATCAGGATAATAAATAGTTTCCATGACAAGACATTTATCATATGTTCTGAGTACGGCTAAGGATTCTTTTTGTCGCAAAACTACCCGCGCTATAGCAATACGACCGGTCTTTTTCATGGCCTCTAAAAGTAGTTGATAGGGCTTAGCTCCTAAATCTCCTGGAGCAACATAATATGATTTAACAAAATATACGGGATCTATTTCTTTTAAACTAACAAAATCTAAAATTTCAATAGTCTTCAAGGTACTTAGAGGTATTTTTTCTAAATCCTCCTCTTGGATAACTACATATCTTCCTTTTTCATATTCATATCCTCTGACTAAATCTTGCTGCTGAAGTTCTGTTTTACAGACAGGACAAACCTTCTCATATTTTATAGGAGTCATACATTCTTTGTGTAAAAAATTAAACTTAATATCTTTGGATTGAGTAGCTGTATATAATTTTATAGGAATACTAACTAATCCAAAGGAGATTACTCCTTTCCAGATGTTTCTCATAATCATTCACCTTATACAATATAATTTAACGTTGCTTGGGGAAATATTTTTTCTACTCTGTCAGTAAAAAATTCCTTTATTTCTGTCATCTCATCCTTAGGATAAACATACTTTCCATAACCGAATTGACCATATTTAAATTTCCGTTCTTCCTCTAACATAGGTAAAGTAGTAAAGGGAAAAATCTGCATGATATTTGCTTTAGCCCTGGCTGTAAAACGATGAGATATAATTTCAAAGGACAAATCCTGTTGGGATTGGGGAGATAATACTTGCTCTAACTGTTCCAATAAAAAACTGTACTCCTCCTGCCAATTGGGATACACAAATACGGGAGCAATTAAAAATCCTACAGGATATCCTGCTGCAGCAACCTTACCGGCAGCCTCTATCCTTTCTTGTAAAGAAGGAGTATTGTGCTCATAATCTCCTATAATCCTTTGTGTATTAAGGCTGAAGCGGATACGTGTATGTTTATTATGCACCAGGGCGAGTAAGGAATCTACTTCTGTAAATTTCGTTACGAAGCGGAATCGTCCTTTTTCTTCCTTGCTAAAGAACTCTATGGTTTTAGCTAAAGAACCGGTATAAGCTTCAAAAGGTAAAGGATCTGACGTAGCTGCACCTTCAAAATAAGTTATTTCCGGCTTTCTTTCTTCAATATAATCTTTGGTGCGTTGCAAGATTTCTTCAATATTAACATATACACGCAAATAGGGCTTTTTGCCCAAAGTAGTATTGAGGTAACAATACTCACATTTACCTATGCAACTAGTACAAAGGGGTAACTGGTAGTGGGCCGAGGGTTTACAAGTTTCAAATTTTAGGGTCCTGCGTACACCTACCACAAAAGTTCTTTTGGCTTCCATATACGCTTCTTGCGGTGTTTTACCCGGAATACCGGTGACCCGATTATGACTACCAATAACCTTGAGCTCCACACCCTCTTTTTTAAAATGCCGCCATAGTTTATCGCCTAAAGGATACTCTAAAGCATCCTGTTCAAAAAAAACACGCTTTGGTTGGAAAGGCATCCCCGTCTCTCACCCTTCTAAAGGAAATCATTTGTAGCATTTCCCTTTAACCTCAGCGTAATACTGTAAATAATATATAACCATTTTTTGCTATATCCTTATTAAACCCTAAATTACCATCACTAATATTTAAGATAAGCTTCGGGCATACGGTCCTGAAAACAGGTCATGTATGCTCTCACTTTATCCACTTCCCCTAAATCAATATCTGTAAATATTATTTCTTCCTCTTCTGATCCTTCCTGTAAAATCTTTCCTTGAGGATCTACAACCATAGAGTGTCCAAAAAATTTGGCCTTTCCTTCCTGTCCCACACGATTAACAGCTACAACGAAAAACTGATTTTCAATAGCTCGGGCCTGTATCAGAGTCCGCCAGGGATGAAGTCTGGGATGGGGCCACTGGGCCGGTATAAATAAAATTTTAACTCTCTCCAAGGCTAAGGACCTTGCCAATTCAGGGAAACGTACATCATAACAGATTATCAAACCACACTTGATCCCATCTAATTCAAAAGTAATTCTTTTATTACCCGCAGACAGATATCTATTTTCATTCATTAACCCAAAAAGGTGAATCTTATTATACTGTGCAATTTCTTGACCCTTTCGGTCCAAGATATAGCTGGTATTATAGATCTTATCATTTCTTTTATCTGCAATGGAGCCGGCAATGATATTAACTTCATATTTCTTAGCTAACTCTTTAATTTTACCAACATGAGGCTTTCCTTCGCGATCAGCTATCTGAGCCAAGTCTTTTAAGGCATAACTTGTATTCCACATTTCCGGTAGAATAATAGTATCAGGGTCCTTTTTTAGTGCCTTTTCAATCAACTTTTCAACTCGTTCATAATTTTCTTTTGGCTGACCATGAGTTATATTCATTTGCACTAAAGCTATTCTCATCAAGCCAACACCTCAACTTAGAATCTATTTTTTCTCTCTTTCACTAAAAGAAGGTGGTAATTTACTAGATAGCTCTACCATATCCTCAGCTAACTCCGTTATTTTTTCCCTTAACTTAAAGATGCAATCAATTTGATCAGCTTGCCCCTGGACAATATCCTCTGCCAAGACACGACATCGAGGAGCTCCACAAGCCCCACAATCTAACCCGGGTAGAGACTTATGAATTATATCAATAGATTCCATTTTTTGAATAGCCAAATTCATATCCTCATCCAACTTTAAAATACTTGTAGGTTTAACGCGCTTTGTCCAGATAAAGTCTTCCCACTCTATGTCTGGGGATAATTCAGGTAACGATCCCGGATATTTTTGCGCACGGGCATCTATCCGGGCTTTAGCCATAAAAGGATTTTCCACTGTTAAAGGTCCCCCTACACATCCCCCTACGCATGCTAACCCTTCGATAAATTCGATATTCTTTAATTTACCCATTACTATATCTTCTAAAACCCGGGCAACATTTGCTATTCCGTCTACAGCTAAGTAGTGTTCTTTATCAACAAGGTGGGCTTCCCCTCCTGATACAGCCCAAGAAATCCCAGATCCACTGGCTTTTTGCAAAGTAGGAACTTCCTCCAATTTCTTGATAGCACTTAAGAGGGGTCCGTATATATCAGCTATAGATATAACTCCATCCACATTGGAATCTTCCTTGCCCAAGGGGGTTTTTACGCTGGTAACTTTTGCAGCACAAGGCGAGATAAAGAATACTCCAACATCACTAATGGGATATCCCTCTTTTTTCATCTCTTTCTTAACTAAATATGCTGCTGCTTCCATAGGTGAATCCAGGGGGAGTATATTGTCTACTAATTCCGGATAACGTACTCTAATTAATCTAACCACAGCTGGACAAGCCGAGGAGAGAATAGGTTTAGGAATATCGTTTTTCTCCAGAAATAAGCGAGTTACCTGGGATATAATCTCAGCGCCTCTTGCTACTTCCCACACTCGCGCAAACCCTAACTGTAAGAGTCCATTCATTATTTTATCAATGGATACATGACTGGGAAACTGACCATATAAAGTAGGAGCAGGTATGGCCACAGGATAACGATACTCTTTTATTCTTTCAAAGGAATCAGTAATGGCTAATTTAGCATGTTGAGGGCAAATACGGATACATTCTCCACAATCAATACAACGTTCATCCATGATTCTTGCTTTCCCATCTCGCACCCTGATGGCTTCTGTAGGGCATCGTTTTATACAATTAGTACAGCCCAAGCATTTCTCTTTATCTAAGGTTACTGAGTGAAAATAAGGCTTCATCTTTTCTCACTCCTTTAACTGTTAATAATCATTTTAATAGTTGTTCCTTTATTCACAACGGAGTCAATAAAAAATTCATCAGCACAACTTTTCATATTAGGAAGTCCCATTCCTGCACCGAAACCCATTTCCCGGATTTTTTCTGGGGCTGTAGAAAACCCCTCTTGCATAGCTTCATCTATATTGGGTATACCCGGCCCTCTATCTCGAGCAATTATTGTGATGCTTCCAGGGTCAATTTCCACATCTAATGTACCGCCCCACGAATGAATAACAATATTCATCTCTACCTCGTATGTTGCAATAGCAACCTTTCTAATTACACGACCGGAAAACCCAAGTTGTAATAACATCTTTTTTATCTTGGAACTAGCCTCTCCGGCCCGAATAAAATCATCATGGGCTATATCAAATTGCATTTTCATAGGCTCATTCACATTATTTGTATCCATATTTTCCCCTCACATATTCACCATCATAAAATTTCATATTATTTGATTGTTCTTGTTTTTTCAGCAAACTCCTGCTTTATCTAAATTATATCAAATATACTTTAAAGAAAAAGGTGTCGACAATATCTGCCAACACCTAGCTTACCGCTTCTTGCATTTGATCAAATTCCTCTAAGGAAAAGGCTTCTTTTAAGTCAATGATAATCACAAGTCTCTGCTCTAATTTTCCCACTCCCTTAATACCAGCCCTTTTTGTTACCCTACTAATCAAAGCTGGGGCAGGTTCGATCATCTCACTGCTGATATTAAGCACTTCTGCTACTTCATTGGTGATTATTCCCAACACCTGATTACCACCATTTACTACAATTATTCTACTATTTTCATCTGTTTCTGTTTTAGTTCCATAGTAACGTTTGTTCAAATCAACTATGGGGATAATGTTGCCTCGTAAATTTAAAATTCCTTCGATTAAACCATTGGTATTAGGTAATTTTGTAATTTCCTGAACATGCACAATTTCCCGGACATTACTGATATCGATGCCATATTCTTCAGTACCTAACCTAAATACAACAAATTGTAACTCGCTCATTTCTATTCCCCCTGCTACGGCGTTCCTTAACTTTTTACTAATTATATCTCTATTCTATATTCTTCTCTTAATTCCTGCTATTTCCTTGATCAATGATTTCTTGTAATTTTCGTAATACTTTCCCTGCTTTAGCATGAATAACAAGATCGGCTTGATTATCCATTAACGTAGGCTCCATGTTGATAATGACAAGTTTCGCCCCCACATCACGAGCTAATAAAGG
This sequence comes from Clostridia bacterium, assembly GCA_018433015.1. Lineage (GTDB taxonomy): Bacteria > Bacillota > Peptococcia > DRI-13 > SV3-B141 > SV3-B141. The sequence goes on from JAHDSB010000083.1 coordinate 17,077, forward strand.
AAAATAATTAGCCGGTGATACTTCTAAAGAGGACCCGATGACTACAAAAAGATGGGACCTTTTTGTTTCCATTTCTGCATGTCTCAAGGCCTCATGAGGTAGACTTTCTCCGAAAAGTATTACCTCAGGTTTTAAGTAACCATTACACTCTTTACATAAAGGTATATCTTTTTCTTCTAATATTTCTATGGGATATTTTTGACCACATGATAAACACTTAGCTTCTCGTAAGTTACCATGCAATTCAATTACTCTGCCGGCTCCGGCTTTTTGATGGAGACTATCTATATTTTGCGTAATAATAGCGTTTAACAGCCGCTTTTTTTGGAGTTCAGCTAAAACTAAGTGCCCCTTGTTGGGTTGGGCCTTAGAGAGGCAGGATAATCTTTTGCGATAAAACTCATAAAACTCCTTAGTATTTGCATATAAAGCTTGTATAGAAGCTATTTTTTTCGGATCATATCCTTTCCACAAACCCTGAGGAGAACGGAAATCCAAAAGTCCTGATTCCGTACTCATTCCAGCTCCCGTTAAAACTACTCTGTATGAAGAATCTAGCCACCACTTTGCCAAAACATTAATGCTATCGGATTGCATAAAATCACCTTCAGACTTGCTTAACATTACGGATCATATAACCTACACCACTACAAGTTACAATATATTCCGGATTCCCCGGATCTGTTTCTATCTTTTGTCGCAATCTACCAATACTCACCCTTAAGTAATGAGTACAATCTTTGTATTCCTTGCCCCAAATAGATACAAGCAATTCCTCGTGAGGAACAACTTTATCAACATTATTGGCCAGATATGTCAAAAGTTTAAATTCTGTAGGTGTCAAATGAGCTGTTTGCCCGTTAATTATTACCTGACGTTGGGCCAGATCTATTAGTAAATTTCCGATTTTAATCTTGTCAGAAGGGGTCTGGGCAATATTACTTTTTACTCTGCGCATAACAGCATTTAAACGAGCCAATAACTCTTCCACAGCAAAGGGCTTGGTAATATAATCATCAGCCCCTGCATTTAAACCTTCCACTGCATCTTGAATGTCATCCCTTGCTGTAATCATTATGATGGGTACGTCTGATACATTACGTATTCTCCGACAAACTTCAAAACCATCCATTTCCGGAAGCATAATATCTAATACTATTACATTAGGATTTGCTAATTTAAACTGCTCCAAAGCTTCCGTTCCTGTGGTTGCCGAATAAACTTCATAACCACTTGCTCGCAAGTTTGCCCTAATAAAACGTAAAATGTTGGACTCATCATCAACAACCAGAGCTACAGGTTTTTTCATACAAACTCCTCCTCTATTATTCACAAGGTATCGTAAAATAGAACTGGCTGCCTTCTTCCAGCTGACTTTCTACCCATATTTTTCCGCCATGTGCTTCAATTATACCTTTAGTAATAGCAAGACCAACTCCACTACCACTGGTTCTTTTGGAATGGGCACCGTTAATTCTGTAGAATCTCTGGAATATTTCTGCGTAATAGCGAGGATCTATACCTATTCCTTGATCCATAACACCTACTTTAACCATATTATTTTCCGCATCGTATTCAGTTTTAATAGTTATACTCGAGTCTGCTGAAGAATACTTTATGCCATTTTCCATCAGGTTGCTAAGAACCTGCTCAATCCTATTTTTATCAATCAATGTATAGGGTAAATACCCCGGGTTATCTATAATATATTCAACCTTTGGAAATCTTAGTTTAAAACGCTCAACTACTCTTTTAATAACCTTTTTTATATCATATGAAAATAAATCTAAATTTAAAGCTCCTGATTCTATTTTAGACATATCCATGATATTGTCAATCAATTCACGTAATCGTTTACTCTCCTCAACAATAGCCTGAATAAATTCCTTTTTTTCTTCTTCCGGCCACTCCACGTCTTCTCGCAAGAGGGATTCTGCACTACCACGAATTGTGGTTAAAGGTGTACGAAGCTCATGGGAAACAGTAGAAAGGATAGAATTTTTTAAAGCTTCGACTTCTTTTTCTCGCGTATAATCCCGAACTATAAAGCCATAACCAATAAAGTTATCGTGGGAAATAACAGGAAATCCTAAAATCAAATAATGATATGTTTTGTCTTTTCGTTCTACTGATCCATCCCGGTGTTCAAGGACCCGCTGGTTCATAAAATCTTCCCACATAGCATCGTAGGGAATATCCACTTTTTGTTTTGTATGTTTGTAGTTTTGTAAATCCTGGAAAGTACGACCTTGCCAAGAAAAATTCTTTAATAAAAACATCTGCATAAAAACAGGATTTACATAGAGTATTTTACCTTTGGCATCAAATAAAATTAGCCCTTCGTGCATGCTGTTCATTACAGCCTGTAAGGTATGATGCTCTTCATTTATAACATTAAACAAGGAGACATCACTAATTACTACACCCAATTGTTTGCTAATGGCCTTAAGTATAACCAACTCCTGATTATAAAACCGATTATAGTGACGGCTGGCTAAAGAGATAACTCCAATAACTGCATCTCTGTGCAAAATAGGTACACAAATGAAAGACTTAATTTTATTGTTACCTTGCATCCCATACTCATCATATATATCATCAAGATTCGGTACAACCAAATCACTGTTTTTTTCTACAACCTCTTTGCTAAATTTCAAAGTATATTTACTGTAAGTTTCCTTTTCTACTTCCGGACACTCACCGCCCCACAAGGTATGCCCTACTGTATCACTATCTTCCTTTATCAAATAAATCGAGGCTACTTCCACACCGAATAAATCCATGATCTCCCTTAAAACTCCTGCCAAGACATCATTTAACTGATCTGTCTTACTCCCGGCTGAGGCAACGGCGTAGAGAGCTGCCAACTCTTTATTTTTCATAATAAGAGCTCTTGTTCTCTCTTTTACTCTATTTTCTAATTCATCGCCGTGTTTTTTTAACAAATCATTGGTTTTTTCCAGATTAGCGGCCATGTAATTAAAGCTCTGACCTAGTGTTTCTATTTCCAAAGGAAGCCTTTTATTAGTAAATTTAACTCGATGAGCTAAATTCCCCTTAGAAAGTTCGTAGCTGGCATTATCCAAATTAGTTAGCGGGTTGGAAATGTTTACAACTAATAAATATCTTATAACAGCTATTATTAAAAATCCAAAAAATACTAAACAAAAAGAAAAGAAGGCTGCTCCATATAAGGGCATCATAACCTCATGCTGTGTAGCTGCTACCCACAGGCCCCATCCGATATCATAGATAGTTAGAAAGCTGGCAAATTCTTGCCGCTTATAGATGGGTGAATAGTATTTTAGGGAACCACTACCTTTTTCCTGTATAGCTTTAATAACAGGGAGTGTAATAGTACCAAGATCTTCGTTATTCTTATCAGGGTGATCTATAATTTGTTGCTTATCATCTATTAATACTGTATATCCAGAGGAATAAATTTTATTTTTAATTAATATTCCGTGTAAATAATTTAAATCTAAGGTTCCCATTACAAAGCCATAAAAACCTGTGCCATCTTTGCGTAACGGAACTGCTATAAATACCGTTTCTTTTCCATCAATATCTCGGATAACTGGACTAATATAGGGTTTTCCCCTGGTAATAAAATATGGATAAGTTATATTGGAAAATAATAAATCCTCTTTTTTTTGGCTATACTCCGGCTTGATTTTAATGTTTTTAGAACTTAATTGATAATTAGGGGTAGCTAAATATATTTCAGAAAAACCTTTATAATGATTTACTACTTCATTCAAAACTCCTCTTAATTCGGCAGGTGATATGTCCATTTGGGCTGTTTGTTTAGCTAGTGTGTCTAATGCTAGTAGTTGTAATTCCAAAAAACTCTCTATATCTCTAGCTACTTCCTGGGCTAAGGCCAGGTGTTGGCTTTTTAAATCTTCCCCTTTTTGCAGATAATTTGCAGTTAGTGTCAAACCCATGATTAATATTGGAATCAGGGCTAACAAGGCTATTATGCTAACATAATGGTTTATCTGTAAGTACTTCTTCAAGTGTTAACCCCTCCTTTTGGAAATTATTCTTTATTTACTTTTGTTTTCCTGCCAGGAGAAGAATAATTTACTAGGTTTTTCAATAATATGAAAGGCTTCTAGTTCATTCTTAGAAGCCTTTCATTATTTTTTGTGCCATCTTAAAATCAGCGGGAGCTAAAGGATACTTAAAAAAGTCCCAAATATCAATCCATTGATAATCGCAACATTCCAGCACTAAAGGTATCCCCTTTTTTATTATACAATAATAGAACAGGATAATTATATTTTTATCCTGCTCCCTATGAGTAATCACATCAGCTATTTTCATAACCTGAATATTTAAGCTAAGTTCTTCTTTTATTTCTCTCTGGAGAGCAATTTCAGGTGTTTCTCCATTTTCAATTTTACCTCCAGGAAATTCCCAGAGTCCAGGCAACACCTTTTTTTCGAAGCGCTGGGCAATTAAAATTTTACTATTGTTCCTAATAATTGCTGCACTTACCAGTATATTGCTTACCATACAACCTCTCCGCATTAATTATTATATTTGGGCTGGCTTAAAGCTCGTTTCCTAGCATCTTCCACCCTTGTACTTCTATCTTTTCTATGGTTTTTTATTATATTTATAGCTTGTGTAGTACCGATCAAAGCTAAGGATTCGATAGCCCGAATTCTCAATTCAGCCTTGGAAGCTTGAAGAAGAGGAACTAAATACGGACACGCTCTATCACCAATTAGCGCTAGAGAGTATTTTACTAAATCAGCTTCTTTTTTTGTTCCTTTTAGTTTCTCAATCAACAGCGGAATAGCTTTGACACTTTCTAAAACCCCTAATCCAATAATAGCAGCATCTTGTAAACTATAATATTTAGAGGAAAGGCAAGACAGAAGATACGGTTCTATTTTACTGTTATATTTCTCGCATAACGATATAATAATATCTTCTTGTTCCTCCGGTTTTAAATGCTCTAGCGCTTTGAATATACTGGGGAATTCATATTTATCTTCCTGAATTAATTCTCGAATTTCTGCTGCCGATAAGGATATTTTTTCTTTACTTTCCAGCTTCTTTCTCTTTTCAAATAAGCTGTATACTTTTGTATCCATGTGGTTCTTTTTCTGTAGATTAACTATCTGCGCATAATAATTAACATATTCTTTATGCGGCTGATAATACTTTAGAAAAAGAGTACTGCTCAAATTATAAAAATCTTCTGTTACATCTATACGGTAGGCAGAATTCTTATGAGTGGCTGCTAAGGGAACTGCCTCTTCAGCTAGAGGAGAGGTCCAAACAATTTTTGCTAATTCCGGTAACTCAGACATGGTTTTTTCAAAAATTTTCCTAGCAAAATCCTTATCTTTCTGTTCCGTCAACATTCCACCATTTAGAAATGCTACATAATATTCAACAGGTTTGTTTTGCTCGTCCAGTCCTATTTTTCTACTAACCCAAAGAAATATAAGATCTTCTGTAATATTTTTTCTTCTGCTTCTTTGTAATTTAGTTAGGGCATGTAAAATATAACGCGAAACAATTTCTTCGGCATCTTCTACTTTCCCAACTCTTTTTATCAACTGCTCGTAATTTAGATAGAATCCCCAAGCTTTTCCCAGAATTATTTCTTCCGATAATATTTTATCGCTTAATACTTTTGAACTGAATTTAGGAAGCAACAAGGGTTCTTTTCCTTCTAAATAACGCAAAATATCATAACTAAGAGTAACAGGTAAATTTATGGCCTTTAACCCTGAGCAAACGTAGACATCCTCCAGATATATTATATAAAAAATATTAAGCTTTTTCTTTTCTATCATATAAAGAAGGCTATAATAGTCGGTAGGCTCGTCTAACTTAAAAGTAAATGTTGCACAATTACCTTCTCCATAACTTAATTCCAGATCAATACTTTTATTTTTATGGAAGGTGAGGTTAAAAATCTCTTTTTCTTCCAGATAATCATCTAGTTCTTCTTCCAAAGAAATAAAATAATATAAATCAACTGATCCCTCAGAATTCAGCATATGACAAGAATACTCTCCTCTGTCAAAATACTCAATTATATTACGATGCCTGGTTATAGTTAGATAAGGTTCTTCTGGAGTAGGCGATTTGCATAATGTATATAATTTAAAATTTTGATTGCTTAGTAAATTAAAATCGTTGTTCATTTAAACCTCCATATGAAGAACTGGCTTCAAGTATTGTAACATAAAATAACAATTTTAGTTAGTCGCTTTTTAAAATTAGATATCTTCCCTTCTTCCCTTTATTATATCATTTATAGGCTCCTAAATTTAACAAATTTGATTTAGGAGTTTTTATACAAAAGTACTTTCTCCCCTATTTTTTATTCAGCTTTACTGGTAAGAGTGGGACTTTTTCTTAGCATAAAATAAAGAAGTTATGTTAATAATAAATTAAGATTTTAAATATTAGTAAATGAAACAAAGGAGGGCTACAACATGACAGTAGGCACACAAATGCATCAGACCCTTGCAGGACTTGAATCCGCCACCGCTTCTTTGAAAACATTTGCCTTACAAACTGAAGATCAAGCCGCCAAACAGATGTTTAGCCAATATGCTCAACAGTTAAATTCCATCTGTCAAGGAATGAACGCACGTATTAGTTACATTGAACAGCAGGAACCCCAATACAAAGTTTTAGATAACGCTCAACAACAACAGCAAAACGAAAATCAACAGCAATAAATAGATTAGTAAAGTTAAACCAACCATCAGTAGGATAAGTCTACTGATGGTTTCATAATTTTAGGATTAAAAAATAATTTTTTCTTCCTTAGTCCTTAACTTATACCATAAACTAATGAAAGAAAGGCTTAATAAAAGCAGTCCGAAAATTATATTCCAATATACAAATCCTATTTTATAACGCGCCATAATTAATAAAAGTAAACTATAAGAAAAATAGGATATAAACTTATTTCCTCGAAAAGCTTGTTTTTTAATAATACTTAAATGCTTTTGTCGTTTCTCTATTTCATTCTCAATAATGTTATTTACTTCTTTCAATGAAGGATAAAATGAACTTGTTGCTAAATAATTTTTTAACTTTTCCCCTTCATATAAATTAACTTTAATTCCATAACGTTCTTTAATATTTAGGACTCTACTATTGAAATCACCATTTGTAAAAATGCGTAATTGTTGTATATCTAGATTACTATATTTTTTCATTAAAGCTAAAACATCCCTTACTTCAAGAACATCACCATCTTCAACAAAATAATAATAAATTATTATCTTATCTCTGCCATAGGTCCCTTCCAGGTAATCATTTGTTAATTTAAGGTTCTTAACGGGAAAATTAATTTCGATTGTCTGTTTTAAGGCTTGTAACACATCATTATGGGAAGCTGTTTCTAAACGTTTCTTGAACTCTGCTTCGCTAATATTCTTGCGACATACTTTCACTAAACTTTTATATTCTCTTTTATTATATATCCATATAAAGCTCAAAAAAATAACGCTTGCTATACTTATATTAACTACTAGATCCCCATAAGTAACGGCATTCCAAAAAGCATAAATATTCAAACCTAAAAATACAAGAATATATAGAAAAAAATTCTCCCCTGTGGGTTTTTTATTTTGCTGTAAGAAAAAGGCTCTCGTCAAACGTTTTTTCTTCCATTTACTATAGATCTTGATAATCTTTTTTGTCATTTGCATTTAATATCCCTCCTGTTATACATTTTTCCCAAATTTATTCTTCTCAAACCAATAGAGAGTAAAATCAAGTATGAGTAAATCTATTTAGGAAATACTAAAGTAAATTCGTTTTCTGGGGGATTTTTTTTGAACAAAAAGCATTTCGACTGTATAGTAGTAGGTGCCGGACCGGCTGGATCTACAGCGGCCTTAACTATTGCCCGGGAAAATATGTCAGTTCTTTTAATAGAACGGGGCACCTCCCCAGGGGCAAAAAAGTTATTTGGAGGTTTGATTCATAGAAGTGCCGTAGATGAAATCATTCCCGGTTTTTGGGAAAGAGCTCCCGTGGAACGGGCCATTGTAACAGATGAATTATGGTTGTTGGATCAGACTTCAGCAGTGAAAATAGGTTTCACAGGCCTCAATTATGCTAAACCACCCTATAATAAGTTTTCTGTTATTCGCTATAAGTGGGATAAGTGGCTGGCAGATGAAGCAGTTAGAGCAGGTGCTTTCTTGCTTAATAATACAGTGGTACGCCATTTAGTCACTGAACAAACAGGTTTAAAAGCAAAAAAATTTATAGGTGTTGAATTGGACAACGGTGAACAAGTTTATGCTAATATAATAATTTTGGCAGAAGGTGCTAATGCTGCTTTAACAGAAGAAGCCGGGTTAAGGAAACCTATTACTGCTAAAAACTTGAGTCTACATACTATGGAGCTATATTCACTACCCGCAAAAAAAATCGAAGAACGCTTCAACGTAGGACCTAATGAAGGTGCAGTGATAGGAGCTATTGGTTATCCCTTCGCAGGAGCTATTGGCAAAGTAGGAATTTGGCTCCAAAAAGATACTATCGCTTTGACAGTAGGGGCACTTTTAGACCAAATAGTAACGGGAAAACTCAATCCCTATCAATTAATAATACAAACAAAAAAACATCCCCTAATCAACAGCTTATTAGCAGGATGTAAACTATTATCTTATGGAAGCCATACTATCCCTAAAGGAGGTTATGACACTCTTCCGCAACTTTTTTCTAATGGAATTATGGTTGTGGGAGATGCGGCAGGATTTATTAGCGGACGTCGTGGAGCTGATCTTGCTATGCTCTCCGGAATGTATGCGGGGGAGACAGCAGCACAAGCCCATGCCAAAGGGGATTATAGTACTAAAGTATTGAAAGCTTATTTAAATAAAATACAGGATAGTTTTTTTTATAAAGATATTAAAGCTAGCAAAGAATCCTCTGATTATTTTCATAACTATCAAGATGCTGATTTCTTAATCACAAAGACTGCAAATGAATTAGCATATGAATTTTTCCATGTAGGTTTAGAGAACAAAAAAGAAAAAATGAAAAAAATGAAAAATATTGCTTTATCAATACAACCAGTTTTAAAAACTAGCGAAGACTTATACCAAGGTGTTCAACATTGGGGGTTTTTCTGATGGAAGATTTGGCCCGAGTTTTAAAACATGTTGATATAAAAGTAGCCACTGATAGCCATATTTACCTTAAAGACCCTGATATATGTAAAGATTGCGCAGAAAAGCCCTGTACTTTATTTTGTCCCACTGGGGTATTTTATTGGGACAAACATTTAAACATCACTTATGAACACTGTATTGAATGTGGAGCGTGTCCTTTTGGATGTCCCTTTAATAATATTATTTGGACTTATCCCCCGGGGGGCTACGGCGTAGAATATCATAGCTAAATATTATTCCTAGTAGCATAGAAAATTTACAGCTCAGGAATAACAAGGTCTCCCCATATATCTTATGATTCCTACGTAGACACTTTTTTATATGTTCAGCAACTGTCTATATGCTAAGCTGCATTAATTCTCTTTTTATTCTAATGGCCAACACAATGGTAACTATTGTTGAAATTATATCTGCAACTGGTTGGGAATATATTACTCCATCCAATTGAAAATACATAGGAAGCAGCAATATTACAGGGATTAAGAATAAGCCCTGACGACCGATATTTAGTACTCCTCCCCATAGTGCTTTTCCTATTGACAAATACAAGGTAGCATAGGCAAACTGAAAGCCAAAGGTAAAAAACATAATAGTATTAACTTTTAAAGCTTTTTCCGCAATTACAATAACAGCTATATCTTTACTTAAAATAGATACTATTGGATGAGCAAATAAGAAAACTACTAACGTCCAAAGTACACAGTAAATGGTTGTCCATTTGATACTAACTCGAGTTGCTTCTCTCAATCTGATATAATTTTTTGCTCCATAATTAAAGCCAGCAAGGGGTTGAAACCCTTTCATAAATCCAAATACAACATTTGTCCCCAGCGTAATAATTCTAAGTACAATTCCCATGGCTGCCACTGCTTCGTCGCCATAATAGCTAGCTGTTTTCGAAATAAGGCTCATAGAAAATCCCGTAAGGAACTGCAATAACATCATAGAGATACCAATTTTAATTATTTGGGAATATGTATCTAATCGGGGCTTAAAGTTAAATAATCGAAAATTTATGTAACTATTTTTCCCATAGAAAAACCGAATGTATATTAAAGATGTAATAATCTGTGATATGAGCGTAGCAATAGCAGCTCCCTTAACTCCGTTGTTTAAAGAATAGATTAATATAGGATCTAATATCATGTTCAATACAGCACCGCTTATCATGGCCTTTAAAGTAATATTACTTGCTCCTTGTGCAACAGCAAGATTTCCTGCAGTAACATTTCCTGTGCTAAATAACATACTAATAACAAAAATAAAGCCATACGTTTTAGCATAAGGTAAAATAGTATTCGTAGCACCCATACTTTTTAAAATTGGTACAAGAAATACTAAAACAATAATGACTAAGAGTATCCCTATTATCAAACTAGAGTATAAAGATGTAGCTGCTACTTCATTTGCTTTTTTATTTTCTTTTGCTCCTAACAGTCTAGAAATATAGGATGCACCCCCTATACCAAAGGTTAATCCAATTCCAGAAAAGTATAAGGATAAGGGAAAAGCTACTGAAACTGCAGCTACTTGCTGGGTGCCTAACCCTGCTACAAAATAAGTATCAACTACATTATAAAGAGCCATCACCAACATACTAACTACCATGGGTATTCCTAGTTTAAATAATGCTTTTGTTACATTTTCTTCTCTCATCAAAGTTATTTTTTCATTTTGTTTTTGCATTTTATTTTTCTCCTTCAATCGTATTAAGAAACCTTCAATTATTTTTTCATTATACTCTGATATTAAAAAACATCTACCCTACTGCTATTTTGTTTGTTTGTTTTTAGAAATCCCTACATCCCTAGTACTACCAAGCATTACAGAAGCATATTAATTTGTTTTTTTGTAATATCGTGATAATAATTTGCTCTATTCCATTTATTTTTTATAATAAAATGATGACAGTATCAAAAAAGAGGTGATTCCATGACTCAATCCATTATTGAATACTTTCGCAAAGCTCCAGAACAATTTCATTTTGTGTTTATACCAGAACTCTCTAAAGCTAAAGATAGATATTATAAAATGGTTTCAACCTATGGCGAGGGTAACTTTCGTATTCTCGATTTAAATAGCATGTTTCTGATACTCATTGCCAGTTTTATTCCCAAACAATCCTTTGTAAAAATTTCTAATATTCAGCAAGACTATATAGAGATTAGTCAATTTGAAACAAACACCAGTACATTTAAAGTAGGGGCACAGAAAATACAAAATGTGGGACAAGGCATTTGTTGTTATATAAACACTAATAAAGTAGTACAAGTATATTGTGAAGCAGAAAAGCTCACTAAATTTACAAAAATAATTATTACAAAAGATTATTTTGATTCTTTCCTCAAAGCGCGTTACGGAGATAATTATGATAACTTTAAAGATGCTATGCAATTTGTATCGCCCGATCCAAATTCTCCAGAACTTAATTTTGTATTTCAACAAATTAGAGACTGTAAAGCACTTGGTAATTCACAACATCTTTATATGGAAAGTAAAGTTTTAGAAGTTCTTTCGCTAGTTACACATGATCTTAACCAATCTCAAAAAAGAACAAAACTTTCTGTTAAATTAGATAAAAAAGATAAACGATTATTAAGTAAGGTAACAACCTTTATGAAAAAAGATCTATCAGCATACCACTCTCTGGAAGATTTGGCGTTCGTTGCAAGCATGAGTAAAACCAGATTTCAAATGGCCTTTAAACAAGTCTATGGAACAACAACTTATCAGTATCTAAAAAAATTACGCATGAACTACGCTTTAATACTCCTGCAAAATTCAGATTATAGTATACAAACGATTGCTAATAAAATTGGCTATAAGAACACCGGTCACTTTGCTGGTATTTTTAAATCCACTTATGGGATTACTCCTCAAAAATATCGAATAATTCACCATATACCCTAAGAAAAGAGAAGATCTTTTTGTAATTTAAATTGAATTTTTTAAACATAATAATTCAATCCTTTATAAAAAAAAATACAGCCATTCCCAATTACTAATAAAAGGATTGACCGTATCTATCTTTTATTATAGCTCGGCAAAACTGCCTCTTTTATTCAGCAAAGATTAGGCTGATATCATTATCCTTAACTAATTATTGACGGTGAAGCAAAAAAAATGGCAGGCTAATGCCCTGCCATTTTTGTGCTTATTCTTCTAAATATATTTTGTGAGTAAGATTAAAAGGTTGAAATATTGCTTCCTGAACTTGTAATTGCTCGTCCATTATTAGAGTACCACTATGCAGAAATCTATCTTTCACTCTATAACGTAAATCAACAAAGCGTCCCACAATTTTATCATTTTTCTTTTTATATTCTATGTGGTAAAAGGGTGTAAAATCATGAAATACTCTACCTAGCAAGGTAGCATTAATAGCCTTAATAATCTCTCCCGTCATGCTATGCAGACGACGCGTAATTTTGAATTTTCTTCTTAATAAATCTACTGTTCCGACTATTTTCTTTCTTTTTGTTAAAACTATACAATCCCAGCGGAAAAAGTTATATTTGGAGGGAAGAATGTTAATTTTTGCCTCGGGAAACCTTTTTAACAGTCGTACACTTACTAATCTATAAGCCCAGTTACGCATTAAGAAACGTACAAATAAATAAGTGCTAAACACTGTCAGCATTATCCATCCATAGAGAGGATGAGGTTTGAACATTAACATAGTTAGACACAAACTAAACAATACGGGATCAAATAGCATTAACAGATTTGCTGCCCACTTTTTTCGGCTGAAGGGCCAAAGAATTTTTACCCCATAAGAATTCAATAAATCCAACATACTATGGGATAGTGTTCCTATAAAAGCCCACAAAGCTAAAGTGCCAACACCATACTGAGGGTAAATAATACTTAATATTACTCCTAAAGTAACGGCAATAAGACCCAGTCCAGGTAAGGAATGGGAAAAACCTCGGTGCTGCTTTAAATAAGAAAATTCACCCCATAATCTCGTTACTATATCAAAATCCGGGGCCACAGCCCCTAATGTTGTTGCAACCACAATTCCATTGTTTATAGTAAGGGGTTCGGCCCCTAAACTACCAAGTACTAGACCTACCGCAGCATGCGTTATTGGATCCATGGCTTCCCCTCCTCTAATCCCCGTTTAAATTAATGTCACTTTTCCATTATATCACCTGGGAGGGAAAAAAAGGTTGGTACTTCTTAGCAGAAAGGTTACTAATCCATAAAATCAAATTCTAACTCACTTATGACTACTGTATCACCATTTTTAGCTCCTTTTTTTCTCAGAGCCTTTTCAACACCCATCCTGCGCAGTATTAATAAAAACCTTTTGAGGGCGGCCTCATTTTCAAAATTTATCTTCTGCGCCAAGCGCTCTATACGAGGACCAAAAACAATCCATTTATCCTCTTTAAATTCAATATAAAAGGGCTCCTCCTCTTTTACTACTTTCACTTTTTTTATTTCTTGTCCCTCTTCCTCTGCTTTCTCAGTTAACACCGGGATGAGAGGAATTTCATCTAGAAGCTGAGCAGCTCTATTAACTAACTCTTTAAGTCCCTGGCCCGTAACTGCTGAAACGGGATATATTTCAAATTTATCACCAAGTTGTTGCTTTAAGCTAGCTAAGTTTTCTTGGGAACCAGGCAGGTCTATTTTATTAGCAACTATAACCTGTAATCTTTTGCCCAAGACTTCATTATATTTAACTAATTCTTCATTTATAGTAGCAAAATCTTGCAGAGGATCTCGATCTTCAGACCCTGAGATATCTAGCACATGGAGAAGCAATCTGGTTCTCTCTACATGTCGTAAAAAACGATGTCCCAGACCAACCCCTTCACTTGCCCCTTCAATTAAGCCGGGAATATCTACCATTACAAAACTTTTACTATCACCTACACTAACCACGCCCAGAGTAGGGTCTATTGTTGTGAAATGGTAATTAGCAACTTTAGGCTTGGCAGCTGATACATGCGATATTAGCGTTGACTTCCCTACATTGGGAAAACCTATTAGCCCTACATCTGCCAATAATTTCAGCTCTAACTCTAGCCATTGCTCTTTGCCCGGCTCCCCATTTTCAGAATACTCCGGCACGCGATTAACAGAAGAAGCAAATCTGGCATTACCTCTTCCTCCTCGACCTCCTTTAGCTACAACGAATTGCTGCTTGTGTGCCGTCAAATCTGCAATAACTTCATGGGTTTCAACATCCTTTACCGTTGTGCCTATAGGAACCTTGATGATCAGATCATTTCCTGCTGCCCCATGCTTATTTTTACTCTTTCCATGTTCTCCGGGACCTGCTTTAAAATGCTTTTTAAAGCGAAAATCCACTAATGTGCGTAACCCTTCTTCCGCTTCTAGGATTACATCGCCGCCTCTGCCTCCGTCTCCCCCGGAAGGTCCTCCTTCCGGTACATACTTTTCCCGACGAAAAGCGACCATACCATTACCACCGTCGCCCGCTTTAATATATATTTTTGCATAATCAAAAAACATATCCTCACCAAACCCTAATCAAACTTAAAATATCTTATACACTTTCCATTATAACTCTATTTCTTTAAACCTATACAAATACTGCATTCTTCTTGAGCTTGTTCTTTAAATGATAATAAGAAGTTACCCTCTTGCATATTTATCTTATTGACTGATTCCTCTATTATAAAGATAATCTCCTTAACATTTCCTTTTATATGTAATTCTACCTTGTTTTCATCTTGGTCTTTTTTTATTTTTATACAGCATTTTATTATGTTATTAATAAAATGTATTTTTAGATAATCTAATAACTCTAGCAAAAGTCCTGTTATTTCTTTATCATAAGCTTGCCAACTATCAAGATTTTCTTCCAAGGAGAAACTTAATAAATCAACTTTTTCTGCATTAATAATAATATATGATGACAATAAAAATCCTTGTAAGTACGGTAATTTTAGCTTTGCTAACCTGCTACATTCCTGCAGAGGCTTTACAGCTTTCACAATATACTCCTGAGCTTTCTCAGGTTTACCTAATTGTAAATAGCCCTTTATTATTTGCAGTTCATTCAGAAAATCATGACGCTGCAAACTGTGAGCTTCTAATAATCCAGCGACTACTTTATCTTCCATCTCTCACCACCCCTTTAAATTAGGGTTGTAAAATAATCATTAAAGTAATAAAAAGTCCCGGTCCATAAACCGGGACTTCAGCTTATCTTGCTGCTTCGCAATAAATACTAACTTGTTTTTTATCTTTGCCTTTTCTCTCGAATTTAACATAACCATTAATCAAAGCAAATAATGTATCATCTTTACCAATGCCTACGTTTTCTCCCGGATGAATCTTAGTACCTCTTTGTCTAACCAGGATATTTCCAGCATTAACCAATTGACCATCGTAACGCTTTACTCCTAATCGTTTTGCATGGCTATCACGTCCGTTACGAGAACTACCAACACCCTTTTTGTGAGCAAACAGTTGTAGGTTTAGTTTGAACAGCATTCAGTCCACCTCCTCTTTCTGACTTGTAGATACTGTCCATATGATTCTTCCATACTGCGAAGTCCAAGCTCCATTGTATGAATAATTATCTGAGATTTTTCCAGTTCTATTGAATCTAATCCTTCCGCCAGCCAGCACTCCAAGAATCCATCATCTTCTATCGTCCAGGTAAATTTTCCACTTAAATAAGCGTCCAATCCCAATAGCGCTGTCTGGGAAAGAATCGATACAGCAGCACAAACAATATCTTGGCCTGCTTCAGCCATACCGGCATGCCCTTTAATGACAAAACCTTTGATAACTGTTGTTTCATCTAAAACTGAGGGCATAGCTTGTTGATAAAAAATATCAGCGTAAATCATTGTGCTACTATTTGTTCAACAACTACCTTTGTATAAGGCTGGCGATGACCCATTTTTTTGCGATATTTTTTCTTAGGCTTATACTTGAATACAATGATTTTCTTACCCTTACCTTGTTCCATTGCCTTTAATACTACTTTAGCACCGGAAACAAAAGGTTTTCCCCAGGCAGCTTTCTCATCGTTTACAACAGCTAAAACCTTATCGATCTCTACAGTTTCGCCTTCGGTCACATCTAACTTTTCTACGTTAAGAATGTCACCTTCTTGGACTTTATACTGTTTTCCACCTGTTTCAATAATAGCATACATCTTCGTTTAACACCTCCCGACCTAGACTCGCCATTATTCGGTATACGAAGATAATCGTAATTTAATAACCTTAAATGAGCGGTTTGGCAGGCACACATCGCCTACGGTAAAAAATTTTATCATGACCACTTACCTCTGTCAAGGTACTTAGCCAATCTTGTATTTATTTCAAGTATATAAGGGCGTTATATTATATTTATTTATATGCCAATCAGATCTTTCCTTAATAATAAGTCTAATATTAAAATTTTCCTCTAACTCCCGGCGCTTTTCGCCCTCTTCTCCCACTAAAAATTCTATTACTTGGGAATGAGCTTCTATCATAAAAACCTTTGCTGTTTTAAGTTTGACAGCTTCCAATAATTCTTTTCTCAAGGCCAAATAAATTGTGTCTTCAGATAGTATACGACCTTTTCCTTCACAATATGGACAGGTTCTTTCCAGTGTACTGGTAAGAGACTGCCCCACCTTTTTCCTAGTCATTTCTACAAGACCCAAACTAGTGATGCCCAGGATATGGGTTTTTACTTTATCTTTTTTCAATTCCTCTTCCATAGCCTTAAGAACTTGCTCTTTATGCTCTTCTACATGCATATCTATAAAATCAATAATTATAATACCACCAATATTTCTTAACCTTAACTGGCGTATTATTTCGCGAGCAGCCTCTCTGTTAGTCTTAAATACTGTATCGGCTAAATCTGTGCTTCCCACAAATTTTCCTGTATTAACATCAATAGCAGTCAAGGCTTCTGTCTGGTCAATAATGATGTAACCTCCACTTTTGAGCCAAACCTTTCTTTTTAAAGCCCGTTCTAATTCCTGATCTACGGCGTATCTTGCTAAAAGATTTTGTGTATCGGAAAGTACAACTCTGCTTTTCAATTCTGGTTCACTAACATCTAAAAACTCAATAATCTGTTCCAAGATAGTACGTGAATTGACACTTAATTTCTTAACGTCTTCATTAAATACATCTCGTAAAGTACGCTGAACTAACTCCAGATCCCTATGAATTAAAGTGGCTCCTGCCTTTCTGTTTCCCCTCTGTTGTATCCGCTCCCATATTTTTAACAGGCTATTAATATCCTGCTGGAGCTCTTCTTTTTGCACCCCTTCCGCTACTGTCCTCACAATGACACCCATATGATCAGGTCTTATCTCTTCTGCAATAGTTCTTAAACGCTCCCGTTCTTCTTCATCTTCAATTCTACGTGATATTCCAATATAATCGGCGGTCGGCATTAATACCAACATTCTTCCCGGTAAAGTAATTTGGGTTGTTACCCTGGCTCCCTTTGTACCCACCGGTTCCTTTTCAATCTGTACAATTATTTCCTGTCCTACCTTAACAACATCACAGATATTAGGACGAGTTCCTTCTTTATTCTCCGAATTGTCATATCCTAATAAAGTATTAGCTAAAGCATCCTCCACATAGAGAAAAGAGTTTTTTTCCAGTCCGATATCAACAAATGCTGCCTGCATTCCCGGCAGTACATTACGTACAATTCCCTTATAAATATTACCTACTAATCTCGAATTAGGGGCCCTTTCAAGATATATCTCAACTAGCTGTCCATCTTCTAATACAGCTACTTTCGTCTCTTCATCATCAATTTGGACTAGAATTTCTTTAAACATCACCTTCCCACTCCCTTACAGTGCCGTCCTATATCGCCATAGGTGTAATAAGCTTTCCATCTACCTTAATATATAACCCTTCTCTATGAATACGCATATTCTCACCTAAGGGAATTTCACACAGTTCTTTAATCATTTTTACTACTTCCTCTGGCTTTACATTACCCTTACTGCCTGTCTGTAATTCCATCTCTATCTTAATTTTATCATCTATAACTTGCCCCACTAAACTAAATATCCCCTGTTTAATATCGACCTGGCGTATACCTCTTTTTCCACGACGTTCTACTTGATAAGTGGGAACTTGCCAAACTTTCGTTAAAGCTTCGTCAAATTCAGCTTGAGAGATTGATCCTAGCATAGGAATTTCTACTTGGTAGCGAGCTACATTTATAACTGCCATTAACCCTTGTTTTCTGGTATCAATCTTCTTGATTTCTAATATCTTTACCGCAGAAGGCATAGCTACATCTAAGCTTTCCTTAATCTGCTCCAAAGGGAGTTCCCTGGTAAGTTCCACGTCCACATATTCTCCTTCACTGGTCACTCCCACAGCCAAAGCAGATCCAAATGATATCTTGGGATGTGGATTAAAACCTTGGGAAAAAGCTAACGGTAACTTAGCCCTGCGAAAGACTCTTTCCATAGTCCTCAACAAATCTAAATGAGACATGAACCTCCCCTCAGTAGTTTTGCTATATTTTAAACGCACTATCATCGACCTTTTTCATCCTTCCTTATCATCAACTGTACATCTAAATTTTGACACACACCGCATACAGAACAATTGTTAAACCTGCAATCACCTGTAACAGCGGCTTCATATGCCCTATCCCTTTCGCGCCATAAAAATTTCTTACTAACACCCATATCTAGATGATCCCAAGGCAAATTATCTGTAAACTCCCCTCTTCTATATGCTATTTTTTGCGGGTCATATTTACATTCTTCAAATACCTGTTGCCATACATTATACTGGAAATGCTCCGTCCAACTGTCAAATTTGCATCCCCCTTCCCAGGCCTTTTTCAACACTTGCCCCAGCCTTCTGTCACCTTTTGCAAATACTGCCTCTAAAAAGCTTAAAGGTGCATCATGATAGTTGTATACTATTCGTCTATCTCTAATTTTATCCTTTATATATCTCTGTTTTTCTTGAAGCACTTCCAGGGTATCCTGAGGTTCCCATTGAAAAGGGGTATGGGGTTTGGGCACAAAGGAAGATACACTAATGGTAACTTTTGGCTGTCTGCCCCTCTTCTGTTCCTTCATGATGTCAATGCCCTTACGCAGAACTTTATAGGCTAAATCCACAATGCCATCAAGATCTTCAAAGGTTTCAGTAGGCAAGCCCAGCATAAAATAAAGTTTGATATGAGACCACCCTGCCTTAAAGGCGGAGTCCGTAACCTCCATGAGATTTTCTTCTGTTACTCCTTTATTAATTACGTCGCGTAAACGTTGTGTTCCCGCTTCCGGAGCAAAAGTCAAGCCAGTCTTTCTAACCTGTTGAATTTCCTTTGCTAAATCCATAGAAAAAGAGTCAACACGCAAGGAAGGCAGGGAAACCCCGATCCTATCTTCCTTATACTTTTCCGTGAGGTCATTAACAAGCTCTTTAACAGTAGAATGATCACTTGTACTGAGAGATGTTAAAGAAATCTCGTTATATCCGGTAGTAGTTACTAACTCTTCAGCTTGCTTTACCAAAAGTTCCTTGCTTCTTTCCCGCACAGGCCGGTAAATCATACCTGCTTGACAAAAGCGGCATCCCCTAGTACATCCTCTTAATACTTCTAGCATAATTCTATCATGGACTATTTCTATATAAGGTACTATGGGCTTTAGAGGAAAATAACTTTCATCTAGATCTTTTATAGTTCTTTTCACCACTCGGGGCGCTATACCTTGTTCCTCAACCTTTATTTCTCTAAAAGAACCATCCTCATTATATTTATCCTCATAAAAGACCGGCACATACACACCGGGAATCTGGGCTAAATCATGGAGTAAGATGTTTTTTTCCTGTTTTCCCTCCCGCTTCTGACGGTGTTCTGTTATAGTCTGTAATACTTCCAGTATAACATTTTCTCCTTCTCCTATAACAAAAAAATCAAAGAAGTCTGCTAAAGGTTCGGGATTGCACGTACAAGGCCCCCCCGCCATAATAAGAGGATCATCATTACTTCTTTGAGCAGCTTCTAGAGGAATACCCCCTAACTCTAACATATTTAAAATGTTAGTATAACTCATTTCGTATTGAAGGGTAAAACCTATACAATCAAACTCTTTAATGGGATGATAAGATTCTAAGCTAAATAAGGGGATTTTTCTTTCCCGTAGGATTTGTTCCATATCCGTCCAAGGAGCAAAAACCCTTTCCATTAAATAATCTTTTTGCTCATTTACTAAATGGTATAAAATCCGCATGCCTAAATGGGACATCCCTACCTCATATAAATCCGGGAAAGCAAAAAGTGTACGAAGCTTTACAGATTCCCACTCCTTCTTAACTACATTATATTCGTTACCAACATAACGCAGGGGTTTAGTAACATTGGATAATATCTCATCTTCAACAAAATCCTTTAATCTATTCAATATATAATTGCCTCCTCTGCAAGAATAATTATCACATATCCTCATTAGCGTTATTCATACACATGTATAATATACAATTCTTTCCTTAACTTAGCAATGTAAAACCTTAACATGTCCAAAAAAGCTATGATAGAAAATTGAACTGTTATTTATAATTATAAAACAAAATACCGCTATTTCTAAAGAGAAACAGCAGCAGGATATTTATTTTTTATATAAATTAGCTTTAGGTGCTCTTACTATCCGGCAAGAATAAGCCAGCTGGATCCAGGGGTTCTCCCTCATGAAAAATTCCAAAATAAAGCTGAGGATTCTTAGCATTTCCTGTCTTACCGACTTTTGCTATTACTTGCCCCATTTTCACTTCATCATTAATATTTACTAATATTTCACTACAATGGGCATATCTTGTTATGTATCCCTCCTCACTTTTTATTTCCACTATTCTTCCTTGTTCTTCTTCGTTAGCAATAAGACAAACTACCCCGTCCATCGCAGCTTTCACAGGGGTGCCCTCCGGTGTTGCTATTGTGATACCATCATGAAATACTTGTGCTTGATTTTCTCCTATAATCCAACCAAAAGGTTTTATAACTTGCCCCGAGGCAGGAACAGCAATCGGACCTAATTCTGAGGGGCTCTTTACAGTATCAAAAACTGCCCTGTCTAAAGTATCTCCCCACAACCCCACATCCGAGAAAAATCTGAGGACTGGCTCAATATCATAATCTGTTGTAAACCATGTCCTGATAGTACTCTGACAGGACGACATGAAAGGTCCTTGTAATTGAAAGGTCCCCCATATTAAAAAGAATATTAGAAGAGCCGCAAAGGTCTGCCACATTAATTTTTTCCATCCGCTGTGCTCTTTTTCTTTTACGAAAGGCGACTTTTTCTTATCTCTATATCCTTTTTGATTATAATAACGTGGTCCCGGTTCCCATAGCTTACCCATATCTCTCCCCTCCTTACATAAGCCGTTATATCTAAAATATATTGTCCCTTAAAAGATATTATGACTAGGATATAATAATATCTACAACTTGTTTCCTCAATAACTTGACTTACAAAAAATTTCCCGCTAGAATATGCTAAATTGGAGGTGTAACGTTTGTCTAATTTTTTAAATGATTTAAAGCATACAGTGTTACTAGGAGATGGGGCTATGGGAACTATGCTTGTTAAGCATGGACTTCCTCGAGGCCATAATCCTGAATTGTGGATGCTGTCTAATCCGGAAGTAATAAAGGAAATCCATACCGCTTATCTGGAAGCAGGTTCACAAGTAATTCTAACTAACACTTTTGGTGCCAATAGATTAAAGCTTCAAGAATACCATGCTTCTTCACGAGTTGAAGAGATTAATATAACTGCCACCCAGCTTGCTAGAGCAGCTAAGGGAAATAAAAAGGCTTATATAGCAGGAACTGTTGGACCAACGGGACAATTTCCCGCACCTCTAGGTAATTTTTCTTGGAGCCAGCTGGTGGAAGTGTTTAAAGAACAGGTAACCGCCTTAGAAAAGGCTGGTGTAGATTATATTTTCCTAGAAACATTTTCTGATCTAGGAGAAATTCGGGCAGCTTTATATGCTGCTAAAAACTATACACAACTACCTGTAGCTTGCTCTTTAACATATACTGAAGGACGGACTCTCACAGGTACAACCCCTGAAGTTGCTGCAACAGTTTTATCATCCTTAGGAGCAGACCTCATTGGTGCCAATTGTTCCACCGGTCCTCAGGAATTGCTGGAGGTAATGAAGTCCTACCGCCAGGCTACCCATTTACCGCTGTTGGTAGAACCTAACGCTGGCATGCCGGAAATGAAAGATGGCATTACTGTTTATAATGAAACTCCGGAAAACATGGCTGCTTATGTGGAAGCTTTTCGCCTAGCCGGAGTTAATCTAATTGGGGCTTGTTGCGGTACCACCCCGGAACATATCCAAGCTATGGCTCAGGCTCTTAAAAATCCTCAACCTATCTTTTCTAAATCTGTTGAGGATTTTCCAACTCGCCTTGCTAGTAGAACAAGAACAGTGTCTCTAGGTAAAAATGAATTGCCGCTCATTATAGGTGAAAGAATAAATCCTACGGCTCGTAAAGCCATAGCTCAAGCGTTTAAGGAAGGAAACTGGAGCCTTATTACTCAGGAAGGTAAAAGCCAACTAGCTAATGGTGCTCAGGTTTTAGACCTAAATGTTGGTGTTCCCAGCTGTGATGAAAGTATCCTCTTAGCAGAGGGGGTTCAAAAATTACAAGCTGCTCTAGATTGTCCCCTAGTACTAGACTGTACTAAGCCGGAAGCCCTAGAAAAAGGGCTCCAGGAGTTTCAAGGAAAAGCCCTGATAAATTCTGTTAATGGTGAGAAGAAAAGCCTGGAAAATATTCTACCTTTAGCCAAGAAATATGGAGCTGCAGTAATTGGACTAACCTTAAATGAGAAAGGAATACCCGAAAAAGCCGAAGAAAGATTTAAAATTGCAGAACAAATAGTTAAAGCTGCTTTATCATATGGTATTCCTAAAGAAGATATAATTATTGATTGTTTAGTCCTCACAGCTGCTGCTTCACCTGATTTAGCTAGAGAAACATGCAGAGCCATAAAAATGGTAAAACAACATCTGGGAATTACAACAGTCCTGGGCCTAAGTAACGTTTCCCACGGACTACCTCAACGTTCCTGGCTCAATGCAGCTTTCTTAGCCCTGTGCTTAGGAGCCGGTTTAGACACAGCCATAGCTAACCCCCTGGATTCCAGAATTAAAGAAACGTTAGCTTCTGGAGCTCTTCTTACAGGCCGTGATCCCAATGCTAAAAACTATATATCATTGTCAGAAAATGTAGATAAAAAACCATCTTCTACCGCTCCAGAAACAAAAAAGAATGATAGTGATTTAGAAACCCTCAGTACTTATATCTTTGAAGCTCAAAAAGAACCCATCGTTCCCCTGTTAAAAGAGTTAATTAAAACCCATGAGATAGTTACCATTATTAATGAAGCTATTATACCTCCGTTAGAAAAAATAGGGAATTTATTTTCGGAAGGAGAAATCTTTTTACCACAGCTTATTCATGCGGGAGAAGCTACTAAAATAGCCTTTTCCTTTTTAAAAGAACAATTACCTGATAATTCCCTCGCTATTAAAAGTAAAGGTACTATTGTCATCGGCACTGTACAGGGGGATGTTCATGATATTGGAAAAAATATTGTCAGCGCCCTTTTAGAAAATCATGGCTATAAAGTTATAGATTTAGGCAAAAATGTGCCTACCTCTTTATTTATAGAAACTGCCAAGAAAGAAAATGCTCAAATAGTAGCTCTTAGTGCACTAATGACAACTACCATGGTTGAAATGAAACCAGTTATTGATAACATTCGCAAAGAAAATTTGCCTGTGAAAGTAATTGTCGGAGGCGCTGTAGTTACAGCAGATTATGCCAAGGACATTGGAGCAGACGGATATGGTAAAGATGCTGTGGAAGCTGTGAAAATCGTCGGTGAGCTGCTTAAAACTCTTTAGCCATAAGATCTCAAAATAAAGGTGATGTAAGAATATGTCCATTACCGTTATGGTGTATAGTTCTAAACCTGAAAATCGCAAAAATATTGTTGGTCTTCTACAGAAAATGGGGCTAAGCGTTATAACTGAAGCATCTGATACTCAACAGGCTCTACGGCTTGCCCGTTCCTCACGGCCAAATCTTATCATTTATGATATAGATTCCTTTGAGTATAGAAGTTTAGAGACTGCTACTATCCTGGCTAATGAGAAAATCGCGCCCCTTCTTTTAATAACAGATCCCCACCAACAAAGAGTTATAGCGGCTATGAGAGAAGATTATATAATGTCTTACGTAGTAAGACCCCTTACTAGATGGACTCTACAATCGGCTATTCATACAGTACTATCTGCTATCAATAAGCTGAAAGAAAAAGAAAGTGAAATAACTAAGTTAAAGAATAATTTAGAAACCCGCAAGCTGGTGGAAAAAGCAAAACATCTGGTTATGAAAGAACTTAGCCTCTCAGAAGATGAAGCTTACCGCCGCATGCAAAGATTAAGCATGAATAAAGGTGTTCCCCTTAAACAAGTAGCTGAAGCTATTATATTAAAATATGAATTATAAATTAATATGCTCCTCACTGGCGAAGAGCGAATAATACAAAATAATTCTCAATATAGCCTTGCAACCAACGAGGCCTTTTGTTATTATATAAAAAACTTAATAAACCATCGATGGGCAAAGACGTCCAGAAACAGAAAGATTTTTTCTGCTTCTGGACTTTTTATTTTTTATTCCGGTTCAGCTAACCATCAGTAAGGAAAAATCACTGATGGAAGTTTCACTTTAAAGCAAAGTAGAACAAAGGCGTTCTCATTTAATAGACACTTTTCTGTCTATTAATAGGGAATGCCTTTTTTAAATATAAATTATCATATTTGAGGGGGTTATTCGTAATGACAGAGGAACTAATTACAAGTCTTGATACCATCTGGGTTCTTTTATCCGCTATTCTCGTCTTCATCATGCACGCTGGTTTTGCTATGGTAGAAACAGGTTTTACACAACAAAAAAATGCCGTAAATATCATCATGAAAAATTTTCTCACAATTGCTTTAGGTGTTATCCTTTTTTATTTTGTAGGATTTGCTTTTATGTTCGGTCAAGATAAAGCTGGTCTCATAGGAATGTCCGGATTCGCATTATTAAATATTAAGGAAGGTTCTTTTTCTATTCCTACCAGCGGTTTCTGGTTCTTTCAAGCGGTTTTTGCTGCCACCTGTGCTACTATCGTCTCTGGAGCATTGGCAGAACGCACAAAGTTTTCTGCCTATTGCGTTTTTACTATTATCATTACCTCCTTTACTTACCCCGTGGTTGGGCACTGGATCTGGGGTGGCGGTTGGTTAGCTGAAAAAGGATTTATAGATTTAGCTGGATCCACTGTAGTTCACAGTGTAGGCGGTTGGTCTGCTCTAATAGGTGCATATTTAGTAGGCCCTCGAATCAATAAATTTGGGCCGGATAAAAAGATAAATGCTATCCCCGGTCACAATATTCCCTTAGGTGCTTTAGGAGTTTTTCTCCTCTGGTTCGGTTGGTTCGGTTTTAATTCAGGAAGTACCCTCAGCGGTTTAACACCAGATATAGCTCATATTGCCACAACCACTCTGTTAGCTGGAGCAGCTTCTACGATTTCTTCTTTACTGTACACTTGGCTAGTTTACAGGAAACCTGATGCCAGTTTAACCTTGAATGGTGCGTTAGCAGGATTAGTAGCAATTACAGCCGGAGCTCAAGTTGTATCCCCTCTCAGTTCCTTAATAATAGGAGCTTTGGCCGGTGTATTGCTTGTTATTTCTGTAACCTTTATAGAAAAGTCCTACACATTGATGACCCAGTAGGGGCTATTTCTGTCCACGGTGTGTGCGGGAGTTTTGGAACCCTCTGTATTGGTGTCTTTGCAAGAGAAGGAGGTCTCTTATACGGAGGCAGGTTCTCACTTCTCTATATCCAAGGACTGGGTGTCTTAAGTGTAATGCTCTGGTCTCTAGCTTTAGCTTATCTAGGTTTTTATTTAATTAAAATAACAATAGGGCTTCGTGTTTCTCGCAAAGAGGAGATAGAAGGCCTGGATTTAGGAGAACATGGACTTAAAGCTTATGATTATAATTACATTAAGTCAAACAATATCGTTCTTTCGTCCCTTACCAAAAAATGATAACGGAGGTTTTACAATGAAAAAAGTAGAAAGTATAATTCGTCCTGATAAACTTAACGAACTTAATTCTGCTTTGAGCCGCTTCGGAATTCAAGGAATGACCGTAACACAAGTTATGGGCTGCGGTTTACAAAAAGGAAGGCATGAAGTCTATCGAGGAACCGGTTATGACATTAATTTATTACCCAAAATAAAGATAGAAATAGTTGTCCCTGCTGACTCTGTCTCCGACCTTATTACTTTAATTAAAGATACAGCGTACACAGGCGATATTGGCGATGGCAAACTTTATTCTCCCTGTAGAAAATGCTATTCGTATACGAACGGGAGAAGAAGGGAAAAATGCTATATAAAAACTTGTTCTGTAAATGAAATATTGCTAAAATATACCTGATGTGCAATAATATTATTTATTGCAAAGAACGAGGAGGTATAATATGCCAAAATTAAGCAAAGATGACGTTTTACGACTTGTTGCAGAAAATAATGTCCGCTTTATACGTCTACAATTCACCGACATCATTGGCATCCCTAAAAATGTTTCAATTACTGTTAAACAACTAGAAAAAGCTCTTAATAACGAGTTAATGTTCGATGGATCTTCCATCGAAGGATTTGTGAGAATTGAAGAATCTGATATGTATTTACATCCGGATCCTAATACTTTTCTTATTTATCCCTGGACAACTTCCGAAGGTAGTTCGGTGGCACGTTTGATTTGTGACATCTATAATCCAGATGGGACACCTTTTGCCGGTGATCCCCGCTATGTTCTGCGGCGTGCATTAAAAGAAGCTGCAGATCTGGGTTATACCTTTAATGTAGGGCCAGAAGCAGAATTTTTCTTATTTCATACGGCCCCCGATGGATCTCCTACCCTCAATACCCATGACAGAGCCGGTTACTTTGATCTCTCTCCCGTAGATTTAGGCGAAGATGCCCGCCGAGATATGGTTCTGGCTTTAGAGAAAATGGGGTTTGAAATCGAGGCTTCCCACCACGAAGTAGCTCCCGGTCAACATGAAATCGACTTTAAATATTCTGATGCCTTAGATATAGCAGATAAAATAATCACCTTCAAAATGGTGGTACGGACTATTGCCCAACGTCATGGGCTTCATGCTACTTTCATGGCTAAGCCCATCTACGGCGAAGCCGGTAACGGTATGCATATGAACCAATCTTTATTTAATAAAGATAATCAAAATGCATTTTACGATCCTTCTGCTCCGGATGGTTTAAGCAAGATAGTCTATCAATATATGGCCGGTATTATGAAACATGCTAGAGCCATTACTGCTATTACTAACCCCACTGTTAACTCTTACAAACGGTTAGTTCCTGGGTATGAAGCACCTATATACATTGCTTGGTCTGCTCAAAACCGCAGCCCACTCATTCGTATCCCAGCTAAAAAAGGGTTATCTACACGCATTGAATTAAGAAATCCGGATCCAACCTGTAACCCTTATTTAGCTTTAGCTGTTGCCCTGATGTCAGGTTTAGACGGAATAAAGAATAAGTTAACAGTACCTCCACCTTGTGACCTCAACATCTATGAAATGTCTCCCGCAGACCGGAAAAAAGCAGGTATAGATAACCTTCCCGAAACTCTACAAGAAGCATTAAAAGAGCTGGAAAAAGATGAGGTTATTGTTAAAGCTCTAGGCCCTCATGTACTAGAACATTACCTAGAAGCTAAAAATAGTGATTGGTACGACTATCGGACTAAAGTACATCAATGGGAATTAGACCACTATTTGACAGTTTATTAATACAGAATTTAAAAGAAAAGCCCTTGACTAACAAAATTAGCCAAGGGCTTTTCCCCTTTTTCTTACCATTTAGCATACAAATTACCATAGGGACGTTTATTATAAGGAATCAATTTGATGAAGGACTTACTCATGATTTTTTCCCTATCCATTTTAAAGTATTCAGCAAAGTTTACTACATATTTATTGATAATATTCAAATCCTCTTCTGTTACTGCCATTTTTTTTACCTCTTTTCCTAACTGCGCAGGGTCAACATCTCCCCGTAAATAAATAACTCCTCCATGCATACCGGCCCCACAATAATTCCCTACTAACTTTTCTTCCTGTTTTAGATTCAAACCTAAGACTATCTGAATGCCTCCTGCCATATATTCGGCAAAAAAATCGCCAGCTTTACCTCCTACTACAATCACAGGTTGCTTAGCTAGGTATCCTTTCATATGAATCCCTACCCGATAGCCCACATCACCTTGAATATATAGTTCTCCACCCCGCATGGAATAACCTAAGGTATCCCGGGAATCTCCATAAATAATAATAGTACCAGCATTCATAGTATTACCCACACCGTCCTGGGCATTGCCGTGTACTTCTATAGTAGGACCATCCATGAAAGCTGCTAAGTCACTGCCAGGAATTCCGTTTATAATAATTTTGCAGTTACCCTTTAAACCATCACCAATAAAGCGCTGACCATTAACATTATCAAGGACAAGCTCTTTTATCCCACTAGATAAATAGCTTTTTATTTTAATGTTTAACGCTTTATAATCTAAGCTTTTCGCATCTAACGCTCTCATTTTACCACCTCTTGCCCTTTTATATTATTCCCCTACACTTTTAATACCGAGGACTTGCAATTCTTTTTCTGTTAAATCAAGCCCCCGTAACATCAAACGATTTCCCCGCAAGCTTTCTATGGCGTTAATCCCCATACCACCTAACATTTCTTTAATTTCATGCTTCCAGGCCTGCAATAAATTAGCTGCCTTTCTCTGGCCTTCTTGGGGGTTCAAGCGCTTAACCAAGTTGGGATCTTGGGTAGCTATGCCCCAACTACATTTTCCGGCATAACATTTCTGACACATATGACAGCCTAAAGCTATCAGAGCGCTTGTACCGATAGTAACTGCATCTGCTCCCAAAGCTATAGCCTTAACTACATCGGCACTATTTCTGATACTCCCTGATATTACTAAAGATACCTGATTACGAATACCTTCTTCCCGGAGACGGGAATCTACAGCTGCTAAGGCAAACTCAATAGGGATTCCCACATTGTCTCTAATCCTCAAAGGAGCCGCACCTGTTCCCCCCCGATATCCATCTATAGCTATAATATCGGCACCGGCTCTGGCTATACCCGAGGCAATAGCTGCAATATTGTGCACAGCAGCAACCTTCACTATAATTGGCTTTTCATAATTAGTAGCCTCTTTGAGAGAATAAATAAGTTGACGCAAATCTTCAATAGAATAAATATCATGATGGGGTGCTGGAGAAATTGCATCTGATCCTTCGGGAATCATTCTCGTTTCCGATACTTCTTTCCCAACTTTTTCTCCCGGTAAATGTCCGCCAATCCCCGGTTTTGCCCCCTGACCTATCTTAATTTCAATGGCAGCCCCTTCTTCCAAATACCTAGCATGAACCCCAAACCGCCCAGAAGCCACCTGGACTACAGCATGCTTCCCATATTCATAAAGATCACTATGGAGTCCTCCTTCTCCTGAATTAAAAAAGGTACCTTCCTGCCGAGCTGCCCAGGCTAAAGATTTGATGGCATTTAAGCTGATTGCTCCAAAAGACATGGCAGCAAACATGATGGGAACTTCTAATTCCAAATTTGGAGGAATGCTCTCTTTTAACTTGCCATTTTTGATAGCTAGTTTTTCAGGTTTTCTCCCCAAAAAGGTTTTTAATTCCATAGGTTCTCGCAACGGATCAATAGATGGATTGGTTACTTGGCTGGCATTAAGTAAAATATGATCCCAATAGATAGGATGGGAACAACCATTACCCATACCTGCTAATAATATTCCACCGGTTTCAGCCTGTACATAAATGGCTTTCATAGCTTCCTCAGACCAATTGGCATTAGTCCTCATTTGATTAGGATTTTTGCGAATTGATATTGCCCTAGTGGGACACATTACCACACAACGTTGACAATTAACGCAATTAGCTTCTTCAGCGCAAACCTGAGCCGCTTCCTTATCAAAAAAGTGAACTTCATAGGAACACTGTTTAATGCAAACCCTACAATTGTTACAGCGGGTATTATCACGCTCTATAGTAAAATCAGGTAAAATATAACTTTTCATACCATCTAACCTTTCTTATTTTTCTAGGAATTTATAGCAAGTTTTTCTTCTCTCTGGGAATATTTAGGTTTTGTCATATCCTCAACAATTCCCACAACTGGTTCTCCTCCCCGCGGTGCCCATACAACATCAGGTTGAACACATACTGCACGGATAGCGGCTTCCTCACTAGCTACATATAGAAAATCATCCTTAGTAGCTGCTACAGATGGACGCAGTTTAATACGATCATTCAAAGCTATCATACCTTCCTTACTACCAACTAAGATAGAAAAGGGACCATTGACCAGTAAACTTCCGTAAACAGCACGAATAGCTTGGACTAACTTTCGTTCTGACGGTTTCATTTTTTGAATTTCCTGCCACAACGGACTAGCCACGGTAGCACTAATCATTTCAGGAGAGAATCCTTGTCTCCTTTTTAAAAAGTCAAAAATGTAGGCAATAACTTCCGTATCTGTTTGTAATGCACATTTATAACCGTACATCTCTAGGAAACGACGATTTGCCTCATAAGAGGATATTTCTCCGTTATGGACCACAGAACAATCTAGAAGAGCAAAGGGATGAGCTCCTCCCCACCAGCCTGGTGTATTAGTGGGAAACCGACCATGGGCAGTCCAAATATATCCTTGATATTCTTCAAGCCGATAAAAATCCCCTAAATCTTCAGGATAACCTACCCCTTTAAACACCCCCATATTTTTACCGCTGGAAAAGAGGTACGCTCCCTCCAACTCACTGTTAACTGTCATAACAAAGCGGATGATATATTCGTCTTCCGTCAAGTTTATTTTTCTTATTAACTTGCTTTTCGGCTGTACAAAATACCGCCAGATAAGGGGAACATCCTTTATACTAGAAACCTTACGTGTAGGTATAGGTTCTGACTTTACTACAATAAATTGTTGTTGTAATATTTCTTCTGTTTTTTCTTTATTGCTTGAATTATCAAAAAAGAAATGGAAAGCATAATACTCTTTAAAATCCGGATAAATACCATATGCCGCAAATCCTCCCCCTAGACCGTTAGACCTTTCATGCATTACAGCTATGGAGTTGATTATATCTCCGCCATTAAAACATTTTCCTTTTTTGTTCATAATCCCACTGATAGCACAACCTGATGGTATTCTAACCTGCCCCTCACGTAACATCTTAAATCCCCCTCCATAATTCTTGCTTTTATATTTATTATTCTACTTTTATTATATTTATATATTTATATATATTTATTAGATAAAGACAGCTACAAAAAAAGTTATGTATATTATAACAGCTTCCATCCAAAGATAAAAGGTTTTTTTGTCTTAATAATGTATACATAAAAAAATATTGTATACTGTTCTATAATAGTGAACCCAGTATACAATATAACTTGAGCAATATATTATATATAAAATTAATGTGGTTGTCAGTTATTGCCACTGTTTTTTAATCTTGGTTCGCGAGCTAGCGACACTATCATCCCTGCGATAGCGAATACAGTAGCAGTTAAATAGGCATCATGCTGAGCTAAAAGAAAACCTTGTTGATAAGAATAACCACCACCAGCAAATCCCTCTGTATAATAAGCTAGCCTGCTGCTAAAAACAGCACCGCTAATTGCTATTCCCATAACTTGTCCCACACAACGCATGGTTGCTATCATTCCCGAACCTATCCCCACCATATTTTTAGGCACATTACTAATAATAGCATTATTATTAGGAGATAAGAAAAATCCTGTTCCAAATCCTACTAAAATTAGACCTAGAATTACCGGCCAAAATCCACTAATTCTATATAAATTGCTTAGGAGAAAAACTCCCCCGGCAATTACACCCATACCTAGAGATGAGAGGATTCTTGAACTTACCCTATCAGAGAGGCTTCCACTAATAGGAGAAGTGACCATCATTACCAAGGGAAAAACTGTCATAACCAGACCTGCCTGACGAGATGGCATCTGAAGAACATTGATTAAATAGAAGGGCATTAAGAAAATAACCGCATATTGAGTTAAATAATTTAAAACGGCTGTAAGATTAGCTGCTGAAAAAAGTCTGTTATGAAAAAGTTTTAGAGAAAGCATAGGAAACTTTACATGCTGTTCCCAATAAATAAATAGTGCAAAAGATATAAAGGCAGCACTAAATAAACTTATTATAATAGGTGACATCCATCCCCAAGCTTGCCCGTGACTCATAGCCAATAAAAAGGTCACTAATGTTATAAAAACAAAGACAGCACCACCTAAGTCAAACTGTTGCTTGCTTCCACGTTTTTTAGGCAAGATGTTCCACGCCCATATTATCCCAATAACACCTATGGGGAGATTGATATAAAAAATTGACTGCCAGCCAAAAGAACCTACTAATAATCCACCAATTGTAGGTCCTGTTGCTAAGCCTAAAGAGACAAACATAGAATTGATCCCTATTGCTTTACCTCTTTCAGCAACACCAAAAGTATCAGCAATAATGGCCTGGACAACAGAGGTAATCATTGCTGCACCTAAGGCTTGTATAGCCCGAGCAGCAATCAAATAGTTAATATTTCCTGCTTGACTACAAAGAAAGGAAGCTATTGTAAACAGGGTAAAGCCCCCCAAGTATATAGGTCTGTGACCATACATATCCCCGATCCTTCCAAATGTTAAAAGCAAACTGCTCATCAACAATAGATACACCATTACTACCCACTCCACACTACTTAAAGGAGCTTGAAAATGAGCAGTGATATTAGGTAAGGCAATATTAACAATACTGGCATCGAGAGTAGACATAAAAACTCCCAAAGAAGTTGTTGAAAGAATTAACCATTTCCTTTTGTTTACTATTGCAGTTGAATCCATCATTATGAACACCCTTTTCTGTTTAGAAACTAATAATAATTAATATTTTTTTATTATTATAACTAATTTTAACATATTTTTAATAAATTAAAAGAGGACGTCTGAAATCTTGTGTAAATGGTAATAATAACCAATAAAAAGGAGTGACCATTTATGCAAAATTTACAAGAAGCAACAATCAGAGATTTAGCCAAAAATTGTCGAAGCGTAGAGGAAATTCAAGAGGCTC
>JAHDSB010000170.1 GCA_018433015.1 Clostridia bacterium
ACGATTTAAGCTATGAAGTGATTCGGGAACCGGAAGGATCAGATATAGAAGATGAAATTAGCTTTGAACCTGATTCTATGAAAAATAGGACTGATATGGTAATCGGATCTTTTGAAAAGGAGGGTTTCTATAATATCCGACTCAGTATAGACAGCGGAGACTATATCGATGTAGGTTTTACTGTTAAGGAACAGGAAAAGGAAATAACAGAGCTAAAATTGGAATACGAAGAAAAAGCAATTTCTTTAGGAGCTAAAACAGATTTACCAACCATAACTCGTGTTGATAAAAACGGTGTAGAGTACGAATTGGATGAAAGTGATATACAGTCAGATATGATCTTCTCAGTGAACGATCCACAAAAGATTGCTGATATCAGTGATAAGGGAGTATTGACAATCACTGATGATGATGATCATAAAGGGGAATTGTTAATAACGGTTATAGATAAAGATAATAATTTGACGGCCAATCATTTGATGAGTGTAGCCGGGGAGCCTAGCGGTATTAGATTGAATCCACCTACCATTACTAAAACAGGAGAAACGGCTAAAGTTGTAATGCAAGTTATTGACGAAAATGGCAATCTTACTGCTTTAGGACAGAATATGGCCAGCAGATATCCTAAGGTAAGTTTTTCTGTAGTAGAAGAACCGGAAGAAGCTTATGTAGGTTGTGATGATGGCAGCATGTTTTCCAGTAAGATGAAGGAAGATGGCTTAGCTAACTTAGAGATTACTTGCAATAAACCGGGCACAGTAAAAGTTGCAGTTATGTTAGAAGTAAAAAATAGTGCTAAAGGTGCAGCAGCAGTTACTATGGTTGATGAAGTACTGCTAAACTTTGGTGATAAAAAGGCTGCCTTTAACGATAACGTCAAGCTATACCTGGGTATTCCGGGATATTATGTGGATGGTCAGATGAAAGTCATGGAAGGAACACCTTTTGCCGAAGAAGGTAAAGTTTATATCCCTGTGCGGACCATGGCGGAGATTTTTGGTGCTGAACTTACTTTTGATAAAGAAAAACAAGAAATAGTGTTGGATAACAAAGAAAAGCAGGTTTACTTAAAAATAGGTAGCAGCATGGTCAGGGTTAGCGATGCACCTGCCATTATGGCTGATGGAATGGTACAGATTGTGGAAGGTCGTACTTATGTACCTTATCGCGTAGTAGCAGAAGCATTTGGAGCTTTAGTAGAACCTGTTACTGATGATGCTAATGAGGTGGTAGGTGTACAGTTTAGAATGTACGAAGAAGAGGAAGATGAGGAAGAATAATTAAGCTTTAGAGGAAAGAGGAGGTAAGTTGAGTGAATAAAAAATTATTAGCAGTTCTGGTTTTATGTTGTTTTCTGTGTACTTCACTTTTAACCATAATGGGTTGTTCCAATGATAGTGAGCCTCAAGATAAAGGTCAAGTGCAAGCTTCCCAAGGGACGGATGTTAATTCTTCAGATCAGTCCGAACCAGATGATGCTAAGGAACCTTTAACGGCAGAAAAAGATCAAGAACAGGATTCAAGCGATAGCGATAAAGAGGCAGCAGAGCAAGAGGGTGAACAGGGAAATGAAGATAAGGACGAAAAAGAAAATCCTGAGGAAAATAATGTAGATGAAGAAAAAGACACGGAAGCAAATCAAAACGCAAATGATACCGAAGATAAAGAAGATAATAAAGAGGAACTAGATAGTCAAAAGGAACAAGAAAAAGAACAGGGTGTGACTGCAAAAACAAAGGAAAATGATGAAAAACGGGCAGCAAAAGAAACCGTTGATAACGGAGATGCAGATGCTCAAACTTCTTCTAGTGATAAGGACTACATCAAGGATAAAGCTGATGATGTAAACGTTGCAGAGGAAACGATAAACTTTGTTGATGCTTATGGAAAAAAACAAGTTATTCACAAGAAACCTCAAAGAGTTGTATGTCTTTATAACTCCTTTGCTGATGTATGGTATTCCTTAGGTGGAGAGATCATAGGTCGGATAGAAAGCACAACTAGTCTACCAAAAGCCTATCTCAATGCAGAAGTAGTGGGAGATATGGGCGGAGTTAACGTAGAAAAATTGTTAAGTCTTGAGCCTGATTTAGTATTGATTGCTTCTAATATTGATGGTCAAACCCGAGTAATACCTATCCTAGAGCAAAATAAAATAGAATACATGTGTCTCCAATATGAGAGTGTAGAAGAATACTTAACAATCCTAAAATTATTTGGTGAGATTATCGGAAATCAGGATAAATATCAGCAGGTAGCCAGTAAGGTTAGAAAAGATGTAAATAGTGTAATTGCTAAAGTGCCTAAAGATAAGGAACCTTCTGTTTTATTGCTTTTTGGCTCAACTCGCAGTGTTACAGTTAAAACCCAATTTTCTACCGTAGGTGCTATGTTGAAAGATTTGGGAGCCAGAAATATTGCTTATGATTCCCGTTTGACCTCAGAACAAATGGAAGCTTTTAGTATGGAAAGAGTATTGCAGGAAGATCCCGACTTCATCTTTGTGCAAACTATGGGAGATGATATAGGGAAAATCCTTGATCGGGTACGCCAGGATATTGAATCTAACCCGGCTTGGAATACTTTAACTGCTGTTAAAGAGGGGCGTTATATTGTCTTACCTAAAGATTTATACCTCTATAAAGCTAATATTAGATATGGTGATGCTTACCGAGGTTTAGCAAAAATACTCTACCCGGAAAGTTTCTAAATAGCTTATGATAGCGGGTAAGCCTGCCACCCGCAGGCTTACCCGCTTAAATATGAATAAAGGAATGAAAATAATGAATGTTCAACAGTTGGTTGAAAAGAACAAAAGTTGGAACTTAAGTAGGGATTTTGCTAAAAAGTTACTGATCCTATCAGGATTATTAGCCTTTAGTTTTCTTGCTTTTTTAATCAGTATAGGCCAAGGTTCTTTAGATCTCTCCTTTAAGGAGGTTTTGCGCTGCATTTTTTTAGAGCATGATACTTTAAATCATAGAATTATCTGGAATGTCCGTTTGCCTCGCACTCTGGTAGCAGGGCTGGTAGGTATCTGCTTATCTTTATCGGGTTCTATTTTGCAGGGAGTTCTGCGTAATCCCCTGGCGGCACCCAATATTATTGGGGTTTCTTCCGGTGCAGGTTTTATGGCCTTTGTGATCTTTATTCTTTTTCCCGAATATTATCACATCGTACCCCTGGGAGCCTTTTTAGGCGCTTTTATATCTACTATACTCATCTATGTGTTGGCTTGGAAAGATGGCGCCCATCCTATGCGCCTTATTTTAGCGGGTGTAGCTGTATCTGCCCTCTTAGGGGCCGGGATAAATTCCCTCATGATATTCTATCCGGAAAAGATTTCCGGAATTATCGGATTCATGGTGGGAGGCTTATCGGCTCGTACTTGGCCCCATTTTAAAGTGCTATTACCTTATGCAAGTTTAGGTATAGGCATGGCTTTGCTTTTTCCTCATAAGCTTAATATTTTAGCCTTAGGTGATGAAATTGCCACCGGTTTAGGGTTAAACGTAGAAAAAACCAGGATGATGTTTATTGTTATTGCATCCCTGTTAGCTGCCAGTGCCGTTAGTGTAGTTGGCCTTTTAGGTTTTGTAGGGTTAATTGTTCCTCATACAGCTAGATTGATTATCGGGTCGGACTACAGATATCTCTTTCCTGCTACAGCCATTCTGGGTGCGGGAGTTGTCATGATTTGTGATACTATCGCCAGAATGATTTTTGATCCGGTAGAAATACCGGTAGGTATTATTATGGCCTTGTTGGGAGCGCCTTTCTTCCTATACTTATTGAGAGAAAGGAGGCAAGGTTAGTGATTTTACAGGCTAAAAATTTAGATTTAAGCTACGGGAAAAAAATTGTTGTAAAAGATGTCAATATAGAAATTAACAGAGGTGAAATAGTAACCATAATCGGTCCCAATGGATCCGGTAAATCTACAGTAATCAAGGCTTTATCTCGTTATCTCAAACCCCAAAAGGGGCAAGTTTTATTAGAAAACAAGAATATTTTTTCATTAAAAACGAAAGAGGTAGCCCAAAAGGTGGCCGTATTACCGCAGATGAAGAATGTACCGGAGGACTTTTCCGTAGAGACCTTGGTAGGGTATGGACGCTATCCCCATCTGGGATTTAGACAGAGATTTTCTCAAGAAGATTATCAGATTATTAAATGGGCTTTGAAAAAAACTGATTTACTACAATTTAAGGAACGTCAGCTCAACAATTTGTCAGGGGGAGAAAAACAGCGAGCTTGGATTGCCATGTGTTTAGCTCAGAAGCCGGAAGTCTTAATCTTAGACGAGCCTACTACCTTTTTAGATATTAGTTATCAGCTGGAATTATTAGATTTAATTAAAGAATTAAATGAAAGTATGGGCTTGACCATCATTATGGTCCTTCATGATATAAATCAGGCTGCTCGTTATTCCCATAAGCTTTATGCTATTAAAGATGGTTGTGTCCATAGTTCTGGGAGACCGCAAGATTTGTTGAATGAAGACTTTTTGAAAGATGTATATAAAATAGAAGCAGATGTGTTCCAAGATAACAAGCATTCCTGTCCCTATTTCATACCTTTAAAGAAAGTTAATTAAATGCAGGAGAGTAGTATGATGATTAAAACTGAGAAACTTACTAAAAAGTATGGTGATTTTACAGCCGTCAACCACGTAGATTTGCAAGTACAGGCCGGAGAATTCTTAGGACTCTTGGGACCAAATGGAGCAGGAAAAACAACTTTGATTCGCATGCTGGTAGGTTTGGCTAAGGCCAGTGCCGGGAAAATCTATATTAATGGCCAGATAATGGGGCGCAATAAAGGGGATTTAAAAGGGATGATTGGCATTGTTCCCCAACATATCAACCTGGACAAAGAGCTAACAGTACGCGAAAATTTACTGTTCTGTGCTAAATTATTTAAATTACCTAAAGAGCAGAGGGAAAAAAGAGCAGAGGAGCTTTTAGAGTTTGTAGGTTTAAAAAATGTAGAAAAGCGAGAGAGTCAGAAGTTATCGGGAGGCATGCAACGCAAGTTGATGATTGCCAAAGCCCTGATTAATGATCCGCACATTCTGTACTTAGATGAACCTACGGTAGGGATCGATTTAACTGCCCGCCGTAAAATTTGGGATATTTTAAAGACTATGAAGAATAAAGGAAAAACCATAATGTTAACGACTCATTATATTGAAGAGGCCGAGTACTTATGTGACAAAGTAGCATTAATGGATGAGGGGAAAATCTTTTACTGTGATACTCCTGATAATTTAAAGATTAAGTTAGGTAAATTTACCTTAGAATATTTCAATGATAATAATGAAACAGAGTATAGATATTTTAAATCCTTGGAGCAAGCTAAACAGGAAGCTGGGCTATTAGAAAATGAGTATACTTTACGAAAGACAAGCTTAGAAGATGTATTTTACAATTTTACAAACAGAAAGGTAAATTAAGATGGAAATAATGACTATCTTGTGGCGAGAATTTATATTTTTTAAGAGAAGATTTTTGCGTATTACGTTATCTGCTGTAGTTAGCCCTTTGCTGTACTTAATTGCCTTTGGCTGGGGGTTAGGTTCCCAGATAAATTATGAGGGCCACAGCTACATGTACTTTATTATTCCTGGCATAATAGCTCTTACTACTATGAATACCAGCTTTAGTGCCACTTCTATTCGCATTAACATTTCTAAGCTTCATGAAAAAAGCTTTGAATATTATTTAACTTCCCCAGTCAACATGTATATGTTGACACTGGGCTTTGTTATTAA
Source organism: Clostridia bacterium (assembly GCA_018433015.1). Classification (GTDB taxonomy): domain Bacteria; phylum Bacillota; class Peptococcia; order DRI-13; family SV3-B141; genus SV3-B141. Next base: position 5,774 of record JAHDSB010000170.1, read on the forward strand.
TGGAGCCTTACGGGGGCTATATGCAGCTTCTTTGATCTTAATAGTTGCTTATCTTTTTGGTGTAAAACTGAAGATTACCTTGGCCTTCATCATAATTTGCATCTTGAATAGTTTGTTGTTTGCGGCTTTCGGTTATTTCGCTTCCATGGTTATTGACAGCCATTATGAAATGAATAGATTTACTACTTTTGTAATGTTGCCCATGACCTTTTTATGCGGAACTTTCTTTTCTTTAGATAAAACACCAATTTTAGTTAAGAACCTTATCTATCTCTTACCTTTGACCCATGCATCCCAGGGGTTACGTGCAGTAGCCTTGGAAGGTAATGTGCAGATCACATCTTTTATAGTATTGATATTATATACAGTTATCTTTTATTTTTGTGGTGTAGCTGCTAGTTTCAGAGAAATGTAGGAGCTTAGATGAAAGAGGAGTGATTTCATGTCAACCAAATATGTTTACCCTTTTACGGCTATAGTAGGTCAGGAAGAATTGAAACTTAGTTTAATTCTTAATGTTATAAATCCTCTGATTGGAGGAGTGCTGATTAGGGGACAAAAAGGTACTGCTAAATCCACAGCAGTGAGGGGTTTAACTCAATTGTTGCCGGAAATTGAAGTTGTTAAGGGTTGTAAGTTTCGCTGTAATCCTTACGACAAGACCAAGATGTGTGAAAGGTGTTTGCAGAAAGCGGAAAAATACAAAATAGAGAAAGAATTATACAAGAAGAGAGTTGTGGAGCTTCCTGTAAGTGCTACAGAAGATAGGGTTGTAGGGACGCTAGATATCGAAAAGGCAATTAAAGAGGGAATAAAATCCTTTGAACCGGGCATTTTGGCGGAGGCTAACAATAACATTCTCTATGTTGATGAGGTTAATTTATTAGATGATCATATTGTTGATGTATTGCTGGATGCGGCTGCCATGGGGATTAACACGGTAGAAAGGGAAGGTATATCTTATGTTCATCCGGCTAATTTTATTTTGGTAGGTACAATGAATCCGGAAGAAGGAGAACTGCGACCTCAATTACTGGATCGTTTCGGCTTAGCTGTAGAAATTGCGGGCATATATGATATTAAGGCCCGGGTAGAAGTTATCGAAAGAAGGTTGTCCTTTGAGAAAGATCCCTTAAGTTTTACGCAGGGATGGGAAGAGAAACAAGAAAAATTAAGAAAAAGGATCTTAGAGGCGCAAAAATTACTGCCTCAGGTTAGTATGAATGATGAATTAAAAGCCCTCATTGCCCGGTTGGCTGTAGAAATGGAGGTAGACGGGCATCGGGCTGATATCACCATGATGAAGACGGCAGCTACCTTAGCTGCCTATAACCAGCGCTTAGAAGTAGAAGCGGAAGATATTAAAAAAGCCGCTGCCTTAGTTTTGCCTCATCGTATGAGACGCGAGCCCTTCCAAGCAGTGGGTCAGGGCTTAGAGAAAATTGCAAGTATCTTGGAAAAATTGGAGTAGAGAAAAATGACAGCTAATAGCTATTCGTATCCCTTTGTAGCCCTTGTCGGTCAGGA
>JAHDSB010000047.1 GCA_018433015.1 Clostridia bacterium
CAGATAGAAAGGTGTGTCTTATGACAAGGTATTTCCTTTTTCTAAAATAAAAAGATTGTTATCTTGAGTGATGAAAAATTACATTAAATCAGCTATGTATGGGATATGAAAGTAAGTGCCAACGTTTACTTGACTGTAACTTTAATTCATCAATAATTGACAAATATTTTTAATTGTAATATAGTAATGGTAATTACTACTAGTAAACGAGGTGAAGTATATCATGGCATTTGAATGGAAAGATAGTTATAGTGTAGGTATTACAGAAATCGACAAGCAACATAAAAAATTATTCGAAATCGGTAACCGCATTTATGAAACGGCACAACTAGAAGATGATGTTGACCATTTTGACGAAATTGCTAGTATATTAGATGAATTAAAACAATATGCCCAATATCATTTTGATTATGAAGAAAAATTAATGGAAAAATGTAATTATGCTAATCTAGAAAACCATAAAATTGAACATTATTTCTTCACTAAAAAACTCAATAAGGTAAACCTAGAAGAAATAGACTCGGCTCAAGATCAAGCAATTATGAAACTCCTGGATTTTACAGCTAACTGGATTACTGGACATATCTTAAATACAGATAAAAAGTACATAGAAGCTATAAAGAGCTGCGGTATCAGCTAAAAAAAGTAAAACTGTTGACGAAATAACGTCAACAGTTTTTTTGTTAAACCTTTAGGTTCTAAGCAAATCTTCCATATTATTAGTATGCTTAGCTACATTGTAATAAGCCGAGAGCTTGGGAAAATGTAGTACTACTTTAGTATATTCGCCATAGATAGATTCAATAGTAATATCATGGCCTAATTTTCTAGCTAAACTTTTAGCTAGATAAAGTCCTAAACCTGTTGACTTGGCCTCTTCCCTTCCCCAATAACCGGTAAAACCTTTATCAAAAACTCGCGTAAGATCCTCAGGCTTTATTCCTCTCCCATTATCTTGAATAATAAGCCTCTTTTCTTTATCATCTTTTTCAAAATATACTTTGATTTTACCTTTTTTATCAGTATATTTAAGGGCATTAGTTAAAATTTGGTCTATAATAAAAGTAAGCCATTTTTTATCAGTAATAACTATGGCATCTTTAGCTAATAACTCTATACTAATACTTTTATTTATAAAGGTTTTAGCCTGTTTTTTTATGGCTTCTTTTAAGAGCTTTTCTACATCCGTTTCATTAATAAAATAGTCCTGAGAAAAAGCATCTACCCTTGAATAATAAAGAGCTTGCTCAATATAATTCTCGATTTTATCCAGCTCTTCTTCAATACTGATTAATATCTTATCTTGCGGTTTTCCCTCACTATTTTCAATAACCAAACGGCTTACGGCAATAGGAGTTTTTACTTCATGGACCCAGGATGTAATAAACTCCAGATATTCTCTTTTTCCTTCCTGTAACTTCTCAATCTTTCTTTCCTGTTCTTCGTATATCTTCTGTAGTAATGTATGATATAGCTTATGTTCATTACTTATGGGAACAGGTAAGCACCCTATGATGTCTTCTTTCTGTGTTTTTATAAGGTTATTGATATTAGCATAATACCTGTGATGGTGAAAAAACTCGAACAAAAGGAAAATTAGCAAAAATACCAAGGCAACCGTATTTAAGTAAAGAATATTATCTACCCTGACTTTTACTGTGTTATCTAAAAAAATTATTAAAGATACAAAACTCATTAATATTATATAAAAAAGGAGGAGATATCTCTTATCCAAGATATACTTTTTAAATTTCATGTAACTATATACCCCTGTCCTTTCTTGGTTTGAATAAAATTCTTCAAACCAATTTCAGCTAATTTTTTTCTTAATCTGTTTACATTAACTGTCAAAGTATTATCATCTACAAAACTCTCATCTTCCCAAAGACTTCTCATTATTTTATCCCTGCTTACTACCTGACTATTGCTTTTCATGAGTTCGTAGATTATTTTAAATTCGTTTTTCGTTAGTTCTACGCTTTTTTCTTGATAAGTAAGTTGTCCATCTTTTAGATCTAATACAACTCCCTTATGTTCAATTACGCTAGTTTCCAGATTAGTATAAGAATAAGTTCTCCTTAAGAGGGCATTTACTTTTGCCATTAATACTTCTAAAGAAAAGGGTTTCTGAACAAAGTCATCTCCTCCCATATTAACTGACATTATGATATCCATATTTGTATTCCGGGAAGAAATGAAAATTATCGGTACTTTTGATACTTCTCTTATTTTATTGCACCAATAGAAACCATCAAAATGAGGTAAATTTATATCCATCAGAACTAAGTGGGGCTTATATTGAACAAAAACATTAAAGACTTCATTAAAATCTTCCACAGATAGACCTTCATATTGCCATTTTTTAATATTTTCTAAGATTATATTTCTTATCTTTACATCATCTTCCACGATAAATATCTTAAACATTCATAAACCATCCTTTTTAATTATGAATAGCTACCGTTCTAGCTAGTATATAGTGTATACTTTTGTTATGCAAATATAATCAGCCTAGCAAATAATAAGGCGAAATATATTAGCGTGAAATTATTTTTTGTAGACATGTGCAGGAATTTGTCGAATTTGTTAGAATTTTTTTGAATACATACTTTTTAGAAAAGAGGTGGGGAAGATTAGGGACATCGATAAAACAAAAGAACAATTGTTAACTGAATTAATTAGTCTAAAAAAAGAAAACCAAGAATTAAAACGTTTATCCCAAAACTGCACAACAAAACTTAAGGATTTGCAATTTTCCAATCAGTACTTAAATGTTTTATATGAATGTGCCCCTGGATTCGTTAGTACTATCGATAACAATTATACTATTATTGATATCAATCACAAGAAAATCTCCCTATTTCTGAGCGATACCCTCAAAGAAAAAACAGATTTTATCGGAAAAAAGTGTTATGAGATTTTTAAGAAGCGTCACGCTCCCTGTCCAGAATGCAATCTTCCACAACTTTTTAAAACAGGCTGTCCCCAAATGAGACGTACAAGCTCTCAGGAAGACACTTTGATTAATAGCACCCATAAGGTTTTTCTTTATCCCATTAAAGATGAAAGAGGCAATGTTGTTGCTGCTCTGGAAATAACCCATGATATTTCAGAAAATATTAGATTAGAAAAAGAACGAGATTATCAACTGCGGTTTTTACAAGAGATATTAGATGCCATACCTACTCCTGTTTATTTCAAAGATACTGCGGGTATTTACTTAGGTGGCAATAAGGCTTACAGCCAATTTATTGGAAAAGAAAAAAAAGAATTCATCGGTAAATCGGTTTATGACATGTTTCCGAAAAAACTGGCTATGGCTTATGAAAAAATGGATTCAGACCTTTTAGCGTCCGAAGGTTCTCAAGAATATGAATATAAAATATATAATGGCAACAATATGCTACGTAATGTAATATTCAGTAAAGCCAAATTCTCTCAAGAAGACGGCTCCATCGGTGGTTTAGTAGGAGTTATGGTAGATATAACAAAACGTAAAGAGGCAGAAACTCAACTAACTTATTTAAGTAAATTCGATACCTTAACCGGAGTATATAATCGAGGTTATTTTGAAAAAGAAATATATCTCACTAGAGACTATACTAATAACCCTGTAGGTTTGATAATCTGTGATATCGATGGTTTAAAACTGATTAATGATACTTTAGGGCATACAGCAGGAGACCATCTGTTAAAAGCAACTGTAAACATTATTAAAAAGTGTTGCAACCGAGAAAATATTATAGCACGTGTAGGGGGCGATGAATTTGCTGTATTTATTCCCCGAACTAGCAAAGCCCAACTAGATTGTACTTGTAAAAAAATCAAAGAAGAAGTAAATCATTATAACAATCTGAATCAACATACATATCTTAGTATTTCTTTAGGCTATTCCTTTAGCAATGATATACATAATATGCAATTGCTTTATAAAGAAGCTGATAATAACATGTATCGCACCAAACTACACAGCAATAAAAGTATCCTGGGCGGAATAATAACAGCCATAACTCAAATTGTAAATGCTCGTGATTTTGTCTCCCATGGCAATGCCAATAAATTAAAAGAGCTTGTAACTAAACTTGCTCAGAAAATAAAGCTTTCTGATTCTCAAATAGCCGATTTACGCCTTTTTGCTCAGTTTCATGATATAGGTAAAATTGGTATACCTGACCGCATCCTCTTTAAGCCCATGCCCTTAACAGAAGAGGAAGCCATAGAAATGAAACGTCATACAGAAATAGGCTATCGCATATCCCGCTCTATTCCTGATTTTTTCCATCTTTCTGAGTGGATTCTTCGCCACCATGAATGGTGGAACGGAGAGGGCTATCCCTTAGGTCTTAAACAGGAAGAGATTCCCTTAGAATGTAGAATTTTATCCATTGTAGATGCCTATGATGCAATGACCTCCAACCGTCCTTACAGACAAGCTATGTCCCAGAAAGCAGCGATCACGGAGCTGCGCAATTGTGCCGGTACACAATTTGACCCTAAATTAGTGGAATTATTCATTGGTATTATAAATAAAGATTCTTAAAGAAATAGCAATTATCATACTTTTTATAGTAAATATAAAAAAGGAACCCTGCCAGCTTTATTACAAGCCGGTGGGGTTCTTGCTATTCCTTAACTACCCGCACTTCAAATTCACAATATCTATCGCCGTTGGCACAGCATTTAGTCTCTACAACCTCAACGGGACGTCCTAGGGCTCCTTCAAAACCTCCAGCAGCTGTCCCCGCTTCATAGATACAAATTTTCTGACCTATATTGGGAAAGCCATAGCAATCTGCACACTCATAGCTTCTGTATATCCCAAAATCTTCCCGTGCTTCTATTACTTCTTGGTATGCGTACTTATGTTCAGTAGCAAAGCGCACATTATTATACATAAGAGTGGGCAAATCATCGCCCTCTAAGGTAGGAGCTATAAATTTTTGTCCGATTAATTTCCCAATTTTATAGCAGATTTCTTTTAACTCAGGAAACAGTAAAAACATAAAGGTTTGCCTGTCTCGCATATATAATATCTGCATTTCATTACCAAAGGTAGGCCTTATTCTTTCACCTTTCCCAAGCTTCTCATAATGTTGAGAAATCGCCGTAAGGAAGGATTCGTGGGAATCAAGGCATTTGGCCATTTGTTGATAAATTGTCTTATCAATACTTAGTTCTTCCTTAATTTTCTTTCTTAGCTCCTTTAGCTCGTTAGCTTCTTGTATTGCTTGGAGATGTTCCATAGTTTTAGACTTCACCCCTTTTAAAATGTTTTCCAGAGGCGGCAGGGCCTTTATTATTTTTATTAGAGATTGCCAGTACTAAAATTGTTATCACATAAGGCAACATCTGCGCAAATTGCACAGGTATATTAAAGACTTGTAATCTAATCTGTAAACTTTGGGCAAAACCGAACAATAAACTGCCCCCAAAAGCTCCTAGAGGATTCCACCCTCCAAAGATCGTAGCAGCCATGGCAATAAATCCTCTTCCCGCTACCATATCACGACCAAAGATGTTTATATCTCCGATTGAAAGATAGGCTCCCCCTACAGCTGATAGAATTCCGCTCAAAATAACACATATAAACTGAATCTTATAAACATCGATCCCTAAAGTATCCGCTGCTTGGGGATTTTCCCCGATAACTCTCACTCTTAAACCGAAAACAGTCTTATAAAGTACGAGCCAAGATATAACTACAGCTAACAAAAGCAAATAAAAGAAGGGAGAGATATTACCAATAATATCTTGTAAAAAGGGAATATCTTTAATTATGGGTAATGAGATACTTCCCATTCCCGCTACTTCACATGATTTACCTCTGTTTCCCCAAATAACCTGCAACAATACCGTGGTCAAGCCTAAGGATAACATGTTTACTCCCAGACCGCTGATAATATGGTCAGTCTTATATCTAATGGTTAGCACGGCATGAATTAAAGCAAACAGGGCGCCTGCAATAACTGCAAATAATAAGCCCAAATAAGCACTGCCTGTTATATAGGAACCCCACACTCCTGCAAAGGCCCCCGCCAGCATCATACCTTCTAATCCAATATTTACAATACCCACTAATTCGCAAAATGCAGATCCCAGAGCGGCAAATGCTATGGGAATGGCTATTCTTAAACTACTAGCTAAGAGTGATGCAATTAATGCTCCCATATCAGTTTCCATTCCCTTGCCTCCTCTCTTTTTTCTTCATTACTTTCTTAATAATAGCAGGTGTAGCTATGAAAATAATAACCAAGGCCTGAATTATTACGACAAAGTCTCCCGGAATATCAGTAACACGATCTAACAGCATCCCTCCTGAACGAAGAGCCCCAAATAAAATGGCTGAAACTACTACTCCTAGGGGATTGTTCCTTCCCATAACAGCTACTGCCATCCCATCATATCCGTAACCAGGAGAAAATCCTTTAATAAAATAGCCATGAACTCCTAAAACTTCTGTAACACCAGCCATAGCTGCCAAAAAACCGCTAATGAACATGGTTAAAAGAATTCCTCTTTTTAAGTTTACTCCTCCTGCTTCAGCAGCATCTTGATTAAATCCCATAGCTTTTATCTCATAGCCATAGACCGTATTCTTCATGAACCAAGCTACAATAAGAGCGAACGCTATTCCCATCAGGAGACCTGTTGTCAATTGACTATGGGGCAATAGCCTTGTCAATTGTAACGAAGCAGGTAATTCTTCTGTTCTGGGAATCATACCTTCAGCCTTAAAAGGATAGCTAACAAAATAATTAGTCAGAAATATGGCTATATAGTTGAGCATTATCGTAACTATTACTTCATGAGTTCCCCGCTTAATCTTCAGATACCCGGCTATGGTTGACCATAACCCTCCTACAATACCGGCGGCCACCACTGCTAAAAAGAGATGAAGAATTCCCGGTAACCCCTGTACATAAATTCCCACCAGCGCTGCCGCAAATCCACCCATATATAATTGACCTTCCGCACCAATGTTGAACAATCCACCTTTAAAAGAGAAGGCTACTGCCAAACCGGTAAATATCAAAGGTGTAGCCTTGGCCAGGGTTTTAGCTACAGCGTTGGGACTGCCAAAAGCCCCTGCTGTCATGGTCACATAGGCTTCCCAGGGCGAATAACCTGAAAGGGAAATAATGATACCGCTTATTAGTAAAGCTAAAATAAAGGCAGCCAGAGAAAATAGTAGATCTGTCTTATATATAAATTTTAAGAGTTTTTTCATAATAATCCCCCCTCTCTTAATCCGTCATTTGCTTCCTGTCATTAAGGCTCCCAACTTATACTCATCAAAATTATCAGCTTCATCCTCGGCCACTATCTGTCCTTCATAAATAACAGCTATTCTATCACTTAACTTCATAATTTCATCTAGCTCCGCCGATATCAAGAGAATTGCTTTGCCCGCTTCTTTCATTTCCATTAATTTATTATGAATGTATTCAATGGCCCCAATATCCACACCTCGAGTAGGCTGGGCTGCAATAATAACCTTAGGTTCCTGGGATAACACTCTCCCTATGACAATTTTCTGTTGGTTTCCCCCTGATAGAGCTGCAGCCTCAGTATCAACATCAACTGTTTTAATATTAAATTGTGTTCTAATCTTGCTGGCAAATTTAGCAATATTATTATTTTTTAAAATACCTTTCCTGCAAAAATCAGACTTTCTATGATATCCCAAAATAAGATTTTCTTTGATAGAAAAATCCTCAACTAATCCCCTTTTGTTCCGATCTTCCGGAATGTGCCCGATACCTGCCTTGATACGCTTGATAGGGGATAAATCTGTTATTCTTTCCCCTTGCAAGAGTATTTCCCCCTTTTCTAAGGGTATCAGTCCCGTCAAAGCTTCTATAACTTCTGTCTGACCATTGCCTTCGACTCCTGCCAAACCCAGGATTTCTCCACTTTTGATATTCAAACTTAATTCATTGAGAATTTTAACTTTATTCTTGCTGTAACAGGCCTTCTTTAATTCTAAGACCGTTTTCTTTTCATGCTCTACAGGATTTTTCTTTACTTCAAAGGAGACCTTACGTCCTACCATCATTTCCGCTAATTTTTCAGGAGAAGTTTCTGTTTTTTCTGCCGTATAAACAATTGTCCCGCTCCTCAGCACTGTAACCCTGTCTGCGATTTCCATAGTTTCTTTTAATTTATGAGTTATCAGGATAATAGTCTTTCCTGCTTCTTTCAGTTTGCGTAAAACTTTAAATAAATCTTCTACCTCTAGTGGTGTCAGCACAGCAGTAGGTTCATCTAATATTAAGATGTCAGCTTTGCGGTACAGTCCTTTTATGATTTCCAACCTCTGCTTTGCACCTACAGGCAAATCTTCCACCTTTTCCAGCGGGTCTACTTTTAGCCCATATTTTTCTGATATTTGAGTAACTTCTTCCCTGGCTTTATCTAAGTTAAAGAACATACCCTTCTTGGGTTCATAACCTAATACAACATTTTCTGCTGCCGTCAACGGTTCCACCAACATAAAATGTTGATGAACCATGGCAATTCCCAAGCTTATGGCTTTAGCAGGATTTTCAATCTTTTCCTTATGTCCGTTGATAAAAATTTCACCTTCATTGGGTTGATACATACCATACAATGTTTTCATTAGTGTTGTCTTGCCAGCCCCATTTTCCCCCAACAGAGAATGAATTTCTCCTTTTTTTACTGAGAAATTCACCGAATCATTGGCAACTGTATCAGAAAAGCGCTTGGTTATATTCTTCATTTCTACAGAGTACAAGACTTTCACCCCTTATCTATCCCGGTGTAACCGTCCGTAAGATCCTCTTTGCAACAAATAAGAGGAACGTAACGGACGTTAACACTCCGATTGGTTCAACTAACCATCAGCGAGGGATAAAGGGAATCCCCACTGATAGAAGTTTCACTTTACTACAAAACAAAAGGAGGGTATGACGTAAACCATACCCTCATCTCACCAAATTTAATTTTTTACTTATTATCTGTTAAAAACTTGTCTACATCTTCTATTTTATTAGGAATAACAAGTTCGCCCGCAATTATTTTTGCCTTTAATTCTTCAACTTTATCTATATACTCTTGAGGCATTTCGATATTGCTATCTTCTAAAGCATAGCTAACGGCTTCTTCTTTTAAGCCTAAGTTGAAAACTCCGCTCTCCCAATTACCATCAACTACTTTTTTAATCTGATCGTAAATAACATTATCTAATCTTCTCACGGCACTTACAACAATATGATCAGGACTAAGAGCATTCTGATTAACATCGGCCCCAATAGCGTACTTATCTTTTTCTTCTGCTGCAGAGAATACTCCTAAGCCGGAGCCACCAGCAGCCTGCAGAACGATATCTGCACCTTTATCATACATAGAAATAGCCATTTCTTTAGCCGTATTAGGGTCCTTCCAGGCGCCTACATAGTTTACAAGAACTTCAGCGTCACTGTTGATATATTTTGCTCCAGCCTGATAACCAGCCACAAAAGCATTGATTAGGGGAATATCCATACCGCCAACTACTCCAACTTTATTTGTTTTAGTCACTTGTCCTGCAAAAGCCCCGATTAAACATGCTTTTTCATAATCTTTGAATATAGCTGAAGCCACATTAGGAGCTTCTACTACTCCATCAATTAAGAGGAACTTTTGTTCCGGAAATTCTTGGGCTACTTTTTTGATAGCATCAGCTTGGTCAAAACCTAAGCCAATGATAAGGTCATATTGTCCATCCTGGGAAAATTCTCTGTGATATGTTTCAAATTCTGCTAAATCTTTAGGTTCTACATAATCAAAGGCAATGCCCAGCTCGTCTTTTGCTCTAACTATCCCGGCATAGCCATTATCATTAAAAGATTTGTCTCCCAAACCACCTATGCCTAGAACAACTCCTATCTTGGCCGTTGCTTCCTCAGCATTACCGTCCTCTGCATTATCTTGTGCTGCCTTCTGACCACAGCCCACTGTCAAGGACAGTACCATCATTAAACATAGTAAACAAGCTACTATCTTTTTCATTTTTTTACCCCTTCCCTAATTTCATCTTTTTATTAATTAATCATCGGCGCTGATGCGATTATGGATTCTTTGAGGAACATCAGTACAATATGTGGAACACAAACATTTCTTTTCAGTCTCGATAGCAGCCAGAGAATTCAGCATTATCTTTCCGATAGGTATGGCGCACTGATTGTACCAGTCAAAAATACTATCGCCTTCCCAGTTGGTGATAAGACCTTCGGCATAATTACTGATAATATACAGAGCTGCATAGCAAGCTCCAATGGCTCTAGCTAAATATACTTCCGGAATCATGGTGTGTCCTGTAATATCCACGTGAGCATTTTTCAACATTTGCACTTCGGCCGCACTTTCAAAACGTGGAGCCTCCGTAGTACAATAGGTTCCTCTCCGGAAAACCCGTTTGAATTCTTTTTGGGCATTTTTATAAAGTAGGGAATTCAGCTCCGGACAAATAGGATCTTTCGTTCTGATAATCTTGTGGGCAAATTCTGCAATATGGCTTCTTCTTTTAGTGAGATCTATAAAATCGTTAGGAATAATTATATCTCCCGGTTCCAGCAAATGGTTAATTCCTCCACCGCTACCTTCAGCCAGTACAAACTTAACGCCTGCTTCTTTTAATACCCAAAACACTTGCTCTGAAGGGGTATTATTAGGTGCCAATCCATGCCAACCATGAAAGGGAACAGTTAAAAATTGTCTTTCTTTACCATCTTTAGTTAGGCTTCCGTCGATACTGCACAATTTAAATGGGACAGTTTCTCCATAGGGAGTCTCAAATTTCATATCTTTTTCTAGTACTTTTACTCCATCCAGCTTAATATCTTCCGGGAACTCACACGCCCAAGTTCCTGAACCACCAATAATAGCATAATCAACCTTTGGAATTTCACGACATAACATGTTATTACTTCCTTTCTTCCCTAGAAATTATAAAAAATAAAGAGACTGTTCTTCCTTCTTTAGAACAGTCTCTTGCTAACTAAGATATTTCTACCAGTTTTCAGAATATTAATTAAGAATTATACTGGCAGCTAGTATTTTAAGGGCATAACAAGTATTAGGCACTACATAACAATACTAGTCCTTAAATATGCCACAAATACCTTATAGTCGAACAATTTACGGTTGTTCGGTAGAGACTTCTCGAACCATATTTTCGAAGATTATACAAGGTGAAAACTTTTATGAAATTGTAACATAATCAGTCTATACCAAATTTTTCTCTCTGTCAACAATTTTCGACAATATTTGGAAGGCTGAAATTACGCTTCTGGGAATAAGCTCTGACCTTATCAGTCACATATTTTTGTTCCCCAGTATTAGCATCAAAAACTATTGCGTATATTACATTATTAAAGTCAAGCTCTACTTCGAATTCTAGTTTTCCAGCTACATTTCTTATCAATAAACAATCCTTCACCGGATATCTCTTGGGGATCTTAGCTAATATTTTTTCCTTAGTAATTGAGGGAATAATAATTTTTCCTGAATCTAATACATTTTCTATTTTTAAATGAGCCACTCTCCCAAAATTATTGATGGCTAAATCAATTCTTTTCCTTTCATCATAAATGTTATCTATTTTTCTGATGAACTTATATTCAATGCGGTCTATCCTTTTATCAAAATCATATAATACTTCTTTATGATAATTATTATAAACCGCCTCAGTTCCCTCACTTATTTTTTTGATTATCTCCTGAGCCCTTTCTTCGATACCCTCCTGAGAATAGCCGCTCCTATCTCCCCTCTCCATCCTTAAGAATATTTCTACTGAATTAGTTTTCTTATCATAGCTCATTTCATAAGGGCATTTATCATGATTCATTAAATCCTCAAAGCTATATTGATTAAAAACATATGTACTTTCGTCTTCTTGGCTTTCCGGGTCATAAGAAACACTTATCTCCTCTGAAATATATTTTCCAGCAATTTCCTCTACTATTTCTTGGGCCTTCTCCCTGCTTACCATATCTGCACCGATGTGAACGTTCTTGGAAAAGATGTCATTATAATTAAGTAAGACTGCATATTTATCATTTTCCAAAAGCTCATCAGCCTTAAGAGAAAAGTCTACAAAAACCTTTCCTTTATAATACTTTTTCTTTTCATAATTACTCTCATTATTTATAACAGAGGTCTGCACCTGAATTAATGCTTGATTATAAGAAAATAATGCTTCCAAATATTCTTGTTCTTCTTCAGATATAAAACCGTCCTGAAGAGCTACTTTTACATTAGAATTTACATGATATAGTACATTGTAGATATAGCTATAACTTGCATATTCTTTTTCTCTTCGGAAACTTGTACGTACAGCATTTCGATAATCATCAACATCTTCCATAGCTAGCATTTCCGTATCAAGTAATCCTTTAAATAGCTTTTCATCCCCTAACAGCAGCCCTGCAATATTATCATTTAATTCTTCTAAAGATTTTTTTAAATCTATAAAATCCTGCTGCATCCTGATATTTTCTGTCCGTCTTAAATCCAGATAGTTTATTATAATATGAGGGCTCCAGGTGCTAATGGCGAATATGAGTATAGATGATATTATTTTCCATGACAAACTATCTTTTTTCATTTCCACCTACCCCTATATTTAATTATTTTCGCTAAAAAAATTATATCATAGCCCACACTACTCTTACTTTAAACAGCATGTTACTTTTACCTAACAAGTAGAAAAAGCAGAAAAAGAGCGCAGATATTAAACTACCCTTTTTATAATGGTGGGTATTTTGCTCTCATCTGCACTCTCTTTTATTAACCTCAAGTTAGATCGGGTATTACTCTCCCCTTAACATTAAATCTAAAGTTAATTTAGCGCAATTAAACAAGTTTTCCAGGGTTATATACTCCTCCACAGTGTGAACTTTGCTCATACCCGTTCCTAGATTTACAGCCTGGATGCCATTGCCATTATAGATATTGGCATCACTTCCTCCTCCTGAAGAAGTTGGATTGGCTTTAATTTCTAGATTATCACAGGCTTTCTTTACTAGTGCAACAAGCATATCATCATCTGGTATCGTATATCCTTGATACATTTTATCCACTTCATATTCAACCTTTGCCCCAAATTTCTTAGCCGCATCCTGGAAGCACCGGATCATATGGTTTGTTTGGGCCTCTACCTTCTCATTATCCAAACTGCGAGTTTCAGCAACTATCTCTACTTCAGGACAAACAATATTGGTAGCTACGCCCCCTTTAAATGAACCGATATTAGCCGTTGTCTCTTCATCTATCCTAAGAAGTTTCATTTTAGAAACGGCCTCAGCGGCAACTTGAATAGCACTGATACCTTCTTCCGGTGCTACTCCGGCGTGGGCAGACTTGCCAATAACTTTAAAAATCAGCTTGTTTTGGGCCGGCGCTTGTCTAATAATTTTACCTACATCTCCGCTAGAATCCAGAACATAAGCTTTTTTTGACTTCAATTTATTATACTCCAGGTTCTTAGATCCTTTTAAACCCACTTCCTCACTAATAGTGAAAACTACTTCAATAGGTCCATGGGAACATTTTTTCTCTTTGATAACCCTTAAGGCCTCTAATATGGCTACTACTCCTGATTTGTCATCACTAGCCAAAATAGTATCACCACTGCTGTATATTACATTATCCTTAATAACTGGCTTGATTCCTTTCCCCGGCACTACTGTATCCATGTGGCTGCTAAATAATAAGGGCTCTATGTCTAAGTCCCCCGGGAGATAACCATAAACATTATTACCCGTTGCTCCTACCTTTTCCCCTGCGTTATCAGTCCAAACCTGTAACCCCAGGTCCTGCAATTCTTTAACTAAAGCCCCGGCGAATTCCCCTTCCTGCCCGGATTCACTGTCAATTTGCACAAGTTCTAAAAAATGTTTTAATACCCTTTCTTCATTAATCATAACTATCTCCTCCATATAAATCATTGTTATATAAATTATTAAGCTTTAAGCTCATACTCAAAACTAATCTCTTCTCTGACTCTTTCATATTTAAATCTAAAATATTATCTATTTTTCTTAAGCGTTTATAGAGAGTATTGCGGTGAATAAATAAATCTTCTGCAGTTTTATACACATTATAATTATTCTCTATATAACTGCTTAAAGTTTTCACAAGTTCAGAACTATTTTTTAAATCGTGTTCTCGTAATTTCTTAATTGTACTTTCATACAGTCTGATTAAAACAGGACTCCTACACATTTCATACAGGACATAATAAACCATTAAGTTATTAAAGAAGTGAATATTACCTTCTTCCACAATTTCACCAATTTCAAGACTGAAATTAGCCTCATCATAAGCCACGGGCAAGCGATCTAAGCTTTCCGCCACCTTACTTATCCCAATTTTAAGCTTGCTTCCGGAACTCTTAAGTTGTATTTCTTTACATAAGCCTTGGTACCATTTTTCCTCATTAACTTGGCCTGTTATTTTATTTATGCAAATTAGCTTATTGTTTTCAAAAAGAATATATCTGCTGTCATATACATCATCCCTATTTATATACTCATAAAAATGTTCCAATACCTTTTCCACTTCTTCTTTTGCATCCATTTCCAAGATCCAAACAATGCGAGGAAAATTATACGGGATATTAAAATAAGCTGCATCATGCTTTAATTTAACTCTATTAATATATTTCTTATATAAGATAGTTCTAATAAATTCATCTTTAGTTCTATATGTTAGATCGTTCCAAGGTATTTCTAAGAATATGGCTACAATCAGATAGGGAAATGCTAGTTTTGCCAACTTCATATCAACGGTTGTATGACTCTCATCGTGAGATATTAAAGAAAAATAGCCTATTATCTCTCCCTGGGTTCTTAAAGGGCTTATCCATATTTTTATATTGCCAATATTAGTACAAAAAAAGCCCCCGGATGAATCTACTTTTTCTTTATTTTCCCTAATAATATTAGGTACTAATTGAATTGTTGAATTCTTTGCTTTAAAATGCATCATACATTCAAAGCTATTATTATAATATGCATACAACACAAACTGATTTCTTATATATTTAGTCATAATGGATGTTACATCTTTTAAACTGTAGCTTTTTGAACTAATATTCAGTAACTCATCATTACATTTTTCAACTGCAAAATTTATAAAATTCTTCTCATCAAATATTTTGCTTATTACAGGCCACATAATATCACTATAGCTTAAATATACCGGGATTTCGAATAGGGGAAAGTTTAGTTGATTTGCTTTTTCCAGAGCCTCAGGAGATACTTTTTTTATAAATCTATCAGTTTTAATACCTAATCCCACGGCGCCTTTTTCATGTAATATTTCTATCCATGTAACTAAATCATTTTTCCCATCATATATAAAATAGCCCGTTGTTATGGCTAAATCCCCTTCATTTGCCCAATATACACCATCGGGTACTTCACAAACCTCTATATCCTTTATTTCCTTTTCTAACCCGTCATCTCCCGCTAATAATTTTAAGCTTTTTAAACTATTGTTTAAACCAAAAATATCTCTTACCTTCATAAAAAAAACCTCACATATGATATTGATACAGTATAAATAGTATCATTATCATATTATCAAAAAAACCAGAGTTATGTTAAAAAAGCTAAGGATAACCTTAGCTTTTTATTCATTTTTTATTCTTTATTTAATTTTACCAAGTTGCAATGTGGATTTGAAGAAGCTGAAGAGGGCAGCTCCAGCGATTGAACCGGCACCTAAGATGTATAAGGTGCTACGTATCTCTTCACCTTTAAGTTTAACGGCTATTCCTCTCACTGCTAAGCCTACCAATACAGTTATACCGGCTATAGGAGAATTAATTAATAGACCCGTAGCAAAAAGTACACCTAATTGTTTTTCAGGACCTCCAATAAACTGGATAATAGCTCCGGGGATGGCCCACATCAATAAATATTTAGCAACCTCGGGATTTGTGCCGGCTTGAATTGTTGCCACATATACTTTATCAACGGGAGGTACTAATCCTTGAGCAAAATAAAACTTATGCACCGCACCTACCATTATAACCGCAACCATAAAAGAAAGAATTTCCGCAATGTATTGTTGTTTTCTTCCTGCTTTTTCATAGTGGGGATCTTTACCTTCCCCTCTAAGAATCCACCCGGCTTTAAAGTCATAGGCCATATCAGCAAAAGCAGGACCCGTTGAAGCAGTAAAACCTACCAGAAAAGCTAAAGCCAGGGGCGGGAAGCCAATCAGCATACCTACTACTAAGAAGATTAAAGCTGTAGCAAAAGCAGGGAACCAGCCGGAATACATGGCGGCAATACCTACTATCAATTCTGATACGATGGCTGCCGTAGCTGCAAATACTATCCATAAAGCCAGCATACCCATAGACATTTCTGTTATTATTCCGGAAAGAATAGCTAATAAAATGGCAATTCCTATATATACAAAGAAACCTTTTCCTAAACCTCTTTTCAGATCCGCTCCACTTCTAGTTACCTTGTACTCGCTTCCATCTTCCGTCTTCTTTTCACTCATGATAATCCGGAAGATTTGAAACAGTGCTACTACTCCTGCACCTATCATTACACCATGAGGAATATATAGTTTCATCAGATCAATTCCTGTAAATTGGGGCAAATATCCTCTGGTTAATAGACCTATACCAAAGGCAGTAAGGGCAAAGGCATTACCAATAAAAGCAACTCCAAAAATATCGGTAGGAATTCCAAAGGCTTTACCAATTACACCGCCAATAATACCTGCAATTAGGACGATTCCACTCTTACCTTTTTCTGCTGCACTCTTAATAGCTTCAGCAGTAGCTATACCGGGAGGCCAGGATCCTTGAGCGGGAAAAGCCTGAGAATCGAAAGAAAAATAAAGAATAGTTGCATCAGTGATTACTGCTAAGGATGCACCTATGAGCATGGGCCATACTAAATCCTGTCTACCCATTAAAAAGATAATTCCGATAGGTAACATTAATCCGTTAGCAGCTGAAAAAGTAGCACCGGATATAGCAGTTTGTAATAAGTTCTGTCTATTTAAATTCCTATATTTATTAAAGATTGCTAAGGGTACCTGTGCGATGATTATTGCTACTAAAGCACCGATGATAGATGTATTGGGTGTAGTACCTAACCTGGTAATTAATTCTAGTCCTACAATGGCTCCTAACGCTGATAAAACCACGATCAGGAACAGTGTGCCTGGTTCAAAGGGTGAGGGGAGTTTTCTTATTTCCGCTTGGACATCATTTAGATTATTATTTTTCTCCATAGTTGTTCTTCCTTTTCTTTAACTGTTATTGGATCTGGTTCTTGGAATGCTGGATAATTTGTATGAGCAGGATAAATGAGATTTACAAGACTCACATAGTGCTTGGCATTCTTGTAAGGATACAGCTTCGCCCGATATTTTATTTTCTACTAGCTTAATATCTTGAATTATATCCAGAATTCTTATAACCTCTTCATCTTCTCCCCATATTTCCAGGGTATAGCTTCCGTTAGCGCCAGATAATCCCCCGGCTCCGATTACCTGGCACTCAACATCGGCTAACAGCCTTATTGCTTCTAATTCTGTGATAACTTGTCCGTATAAGGGCAGTAACCCTACGGACATACCATAAGAAAAAGCTTTTCCTTTCCTAGAACTGTTCTTGATTATCTCAGTTAAGTTTCCGGGTATGAGCTTTTCCAGTCCTACAGGAATGATTATTTTAACACCCTCCGCATATAAAAAGCTTAAGCTCCTGCCAATATTGCCCCCGCCGGGACTTCCTGCCATCATAGCCACATGCCCCCATGCATCAAGGGCATTGGCACCAATAATTACTGTATCTTTTTCTGTAAGTTTGCCGAATTCTTCGTGTACTGTATTGTCAATATTTTTACTTTGTTTCTCTTCCAGCAAGACAGTATGAGGATATTGGTTCTTATGCAGACTGGAGACGGTTCCTCTCTCCGTAATTCTGCCGCAAATTCTTAGGGGTTTTCCTGTCAACTTTTCACTTATTTTGGAGACGGTTGTTCCACCTTTTAAAACAACTTTTCCTTCACTTAAACTTTTTTGTAAGCCTTTATGTTCAATAACTGCTCTAGCAATAAGTTCTTTGGCTTCTTCTACCAACAAAGTGACTTGAATCTTTTTCATTATTTATTTGACACCTTTAGTCTGATATTTCTTCAGATCACCATAAAGTTCCAACAGTAGTTGATACTCTTTTTCATCATAAAATTTACATTTGTTTTCACTAAAGTCTTTAGCCACTTCTATAGCAAATCTGGCAGCCGACTCCACATCCATTAGATTTGTTGCTCCCGTGGCACAACCGGCAACGGGCACTTCTGTAGTAATAGCCACCCCTACAACCGGTGCTTTAGCTACAACAGCCGGCTGTAATATACTGTTCAGATGATATACTCCATTGCCATAAGGAGTTATATCCTGTTGGGATAAGGGGAATACAAAGGGTAATTTCCCTGTAGTCCTCATCATAACTTCCAATAAATCATCGCTTACTTTTAAGATATAACCTTCTTTTACTGTATTGGAGATAGCAAAGCCGCGGGTATTGATAACTTTGTTTCCTTTGGTAGTATCGATACTCAAAATAGCATCCATCTCATCGGTTACTTCTACTTTATTCATGGTATCCATATCAACAGGAGATCCCATGAATCTTACAGGAAAATGTTCGCTGGTAGGTGCATCGGGACAAATATGAGTAGTGACTATAATATCACCTTTCAAAGTATCCCCATAGGTTTGCATATCTACTAATTTCAGAGCTGTTGCTAAAGCTGTTAAGGCTCCATCTCCATCTGATACAAAACCCGTAACCTCCGGTCTTGCTCCTAAGCCTCCTAACCTTCCTATAATACCTAAAGTAGGGGTATCTCCTCCTGAGCTTTTACCATTACTACCCTTAATGACAACCTTAATAAAATCAGTACTGCCTTCTGTTCCTTCCACAGTTTGTACCAAGACATCCTTAGCTCCTCTGCTTCTGAGAAACTCTTCTACAGTTTTACCATTAGCTGTTGATCTATCTAATAAATCAAACATCTCCATGACTTGCTTCAGCATTACTAACCACTCCTTAAAAAATAAATTTAATTAGTTCTTTATTAATTACATCTTCTGCTTGTTTAAACAGATTCTGGTCAAACATGCCTTTGCCCAGTTTTAAATACTCTTTAGGTACTTTCACAACTACGACATTATCTTTTTCTTTTATCTCTGCGCTAGACAATACTTTTCCCGTTTCTTTATCCAAGGTAGCTATTAAATCTGGGAAGGTGGCAATCCGCTGTTCCTTACATTCCAAAGTCATATATTCATTCCAGAAGGTTAAATTAAAATCTCTCTGGGCATTATCAGCAGTAATTACTATCTGACCGACATCAAATCCACCTTGAATATTTATGTCATATTGTTTAACTGTGCCGCTGGCTATTACCTCAAAAGGTATTATCTTTTTCAGCTCAGCCAAGATCTTTTCTCCGTTGCCCTCATGCTGGATATAGACGTTTCCAATATCTATAGCCTGTTTTAAGCCTCCAATAGCAGCATTATCATATAAAAATTCTGCCTTTACAGGATTCCTTAATACAGTCACTAATCCCCCGGCTTCAGCTGCCCCTTGCCTAACCAAAGCAGAAGTGGAAGCCAGATTCCCTTTTACAACCATTTCCAAATACTTATTATTTTCCACCTTACCACCTAAGGCAATCTGAATAGTTTTATAATCCTCCAGGCGGGTAAGTCCCATACTGCCCATAGTTCCTGTGGGATGGGCCCTTCCATTACAAGGTGCATCAATTAGAGGAAGCCCGGTAACAGCAGACAATATCCAACCGTTAGTTGTGGAATGCCCTCCATTTTCATTAGTAATTACACCGCCAATATTACTTTCCAGCATTTCATTTAAAAGTTCGTAAGCTCTTTTACAGTAAGTGTAATCAACATAACCTTCTTTTGAGGCAGGGGAACCTACGGCCGAAGCCGTAATAACAATGTCATCCTCTTTTAAATAATCAGGAGAATAGAGATATAAATCTCCTAACTCTAAAGCTTTTTTAGCAGTAGACAACCCATTCTCTAAGGAACCTCCTCCGCCACCTCCTAAAAAAGCTCCGCCTAAAACGGCGGCCTTAGCTATCTCTTCGGTAAATTTTATTTTATAACTCTCCATTTTCCACCCTCTCTTCTATAAAGCACTTCTATATTTACATAATCCGTTAATTACTAATGCTTCTGAATATACAGGGTCTATAACAGGAATATTCAGCTTTTCCTGTAAGAATTTTGCGATCCCTATCGTCGACATTCCCGTACAGGCTAGCAATATAGCATCTACACCCTCTTGTTGTAACTCGCCGGCAGTTTGGACTACAGCTGCTCTGCCAACTTCTGTCAACAGGTCATTGGTAGTATTTACTCCCTCAGGCTTAACAGCCTTGATCAGCTTGTCACCCAAAGTGCTTGCTACAAGCTGGGGAGCTTCCGCCGTAATTCCCAACACACCAATTCTTTCCCCAAAATTGAGACTGAAGCTGGCTACGGAATGACCGGCACCTACTACGGGAATCTCCAACTCTTTTCTTAAAATTTCTACTCCCGGATCTCCCGCACAACTGATGACAATTCCGTCATATTTATGTTGGATACTTTTTGCTAAGTCCACTATTTTTTTAGTTGCTCTTTCATAGGTCAGGTCATCATGCACACCCTCGTACTGATCAGGAATACAGTATGATGTGGTTATTAAGTTAGGGAAATACTCATTTATCAGTTTTCCATGCAATTGCAATTTTTCTTCATTTTCTAAAGTCACTACTCTAATTACAGCTATTTGATAAGTTTCAGCCATCTATTATCCCTCCCCTTCAGATTTTAACTAAAATATTCTTAATATTTGTCCCATAATCATCTATAAACTCAATTCTTAATTTCATGTAAGAGCAAAGGAGTCTTTTATGCTCATAGCTCTGTGTGCTTTTTGTATATATTAACCAGGCTACATTTTTCCTTTTATTTTATAGATTATCATAATTTATAATGTGCATGAGTGTACTAATTGAACACATTATTGTACAATTCACACACCAATAGAGCAAATATTGTGTATATTGTATACATGCTAAAAGAACAAAGGTCCTTCTGTATCGGACCTTTGTATTTCTTAAATATTTTTCTTTAGTTTGCTAAAAGAACTCTATCATCAGCAAATACATCACCGCTAACGGCGGTGAATTTCTCTATTAACTGGGGAATTGTAAGCCGTGCTTTTTCCACTTCATCTATATCAAGGATAATTTTTCCCCGATGCATCATCATCAATCTGTTACCAAATTTTATAGCCTGCTCCATATTATGAGTAATCATGAGGGTAGTCAGTTTCTTTGTTTCTACTATTTTACAGGTAATATCCATAATTTCTTTAGCTACCTTGGGATCAAGGGCAGCAGTATGTTCATCCAACAATAATAATTTAGGCTCCGCTAAGGTAGCCATGATCAGGGCTAAGGCCTGACGTTGCCCTCCCGATAGGGTATTGACAGGAACCTGCAACCGCTTTTCCAACCCCATATTAATACTTTTAAGCACATCCCTGAATAATTCCTGTCTTTTTTTAGTAATACCTTTATGCAGCCCCCGCTTTTTCCCACGCATATAGGCCATAGCCAAATTTTCTTCTATAGTCATCTGGGCCGCTGTACTTACTAGGGGATTCTGGTCTATTCTACCTATATCCTTTGCTCTAGCATATTCAGGATAATTTGTTATATCTTCTCCAGCTAATTCCACCTGTCCCATATCCACTTTATCAATGCCCGCTAAAATCTTTAATAAAGTAGATTTACCTGCCCCATTACTGCCAATAATAGTGACGAAGTCTCCTTCTCGTACATTAATATTAATATTATTTAACGCTATTACTTGGTTAGGAGTTTGAGGGAAATATACTTTATATACACCTTTAAGCTTTATCACTGTTAATTCCCCCTACTACATGAGTATTTCTATCTAAGGAAGGTTTTTTTACCCTAATTTTTATTTTGGGGATTGCCAAGGCTAAGAGCACTAGCAAAGCAGTTACCATTTTAAAATCTTCCGCCGGTAAATTTAATCTTAGACCTATGGAAAGTAGGGCCCGGTATATCACGGAGCCAACGACGGCCCCTGTAAGAAGCAAGCTTAGTTTTTTGCTACCAAAAAACATTTCCCCTACTATTACGGAAGCAATAGCTGCTACTAATACTCCTATACCCATCCCTACATCGGCAAAACCCTGGCTCTGACAAGCCAAAGCTCCGGAAAGGGCCACTAGAAAATTAGATATAACTAAGGTCAACAACTTTATTCTATCCGTGTTCACTCCTAGAGAACGAATCATTTTCTCATTGTCACCTGTAGCGCGAATAGTAAACCCTAGATCTGTCTTCATAAACCATCCTAGCAGGACTCTGGCAGCAACAATCATTACCAATAAGATGGTAATGGTAGCAGCTTGATATTGAAACAGGGTAAGTTCTTTTTCCACTATGCCACAAGAACTTAAAACAATGCCAAAAAAGCTTTTCTTATTTAATAAGGACAAGTTAGGTTGCCCCATGGTGCGCAACATTACAGTATAAATACCGCTGGTAGTTAAGATTCCTGCTAAAATATAGTTTATCTTCAATTTAGTATGCATCAATCCTGTAGCTAAGCCCGCCAGGCAACCGGACAAAGCTCCCAGCAAAACAGCTAAAACCGGGTTAAATCCTACAACAACAGCTTTAGCAGTGATGGCAGACCCTAAAGGGAATGTACCTTCTACTGTCAGATCAGGAAAATCTAAAATCTTAAAAGTCAGCAGCACTCCTAAAGCCATAAAACCATAAATAAACCCCTGCTGCAAACCGTTGATTATAATATTTTCCATATTATCCACTTCTTTCTTAATGTCACTGATTTTTTTAATCTATCTTACAAATAACCATCAGCGGGGGACATGCCCCCACTGATTAAGATTATACTTATTCCAAAACCTGGTCTGCACGATCTAAAATTTCCTGGGGTACGGTAATACCGTACTCTTTAGCGGCAGCATTGTTGATTAATAAGGTGCGTTTACGAATCAGTTCGGATACAATTTCTCCTGCTTCTTCGCCCCGTAAGATTCTGGCCACAATAGTGGCACCCTGCCGTCCACAATCGTATTCGTCATTACCGAGGGTTGCTAAAGCACCTTTTTTTACAGATTCTGTATCTCCTGTATAAAAAGGGATGTCGTTATCTTGGCAAACTTTTATCACCGTTTCCACTGCAGACATAACTGTATTATCTTGGGGCATAAAGACGGCTTCTGCACGACCTACCAAGGATTGGGCTGCTGCCTGCACTTCACTGCTGCTAGCTACCGTTACTTCTACAACTTCCCCTTTATCTTTCAGATATTCTTTTACTCTTTTTACATTACTGGCCGAATTAGCTTCTCCGGCATTATAGATTACCCCTAATTTTTGCAGAGAGGGTTGAAATTCTTTAATCAGATCCATCTGTTCTTCTACAGGATCGGCACTATAGACACCGGTTACATTAGTACCTGAAGGCTTATCAAGTTCGCTAATCAAACCCGCTCCCACTGCATCCGACACTGCAATATAAACCACGGGAATTCCAGTGTTTTTTGTAGCCATAGCTGCCGCTTGAGAACTGGGAGTGGTAATGGCTAGAATAGCATCAACCTTATCTGTTGCAAACTTATCGGCAATAGTTTTAGCCAAGTTAGGATCACCTTGGGAATTCTTGATATCAAACTCAATATTCTCTCCCTCAATAAAACCTTCTTCTTTCATTTGATCTAGAAACCCTTGACGGTCTAAATCTAAGGCCGGATGGGCTACAAACTGAGATATCCCTACTTTAAAAACCTTTTTGCTATCATCTTGTGGAGAAGCTTCTCCCTGGCTTTGATCATTTGTACCACTACATCCTGTTAATAAAAGACTTAAACTTAAAAACGCTGTTGTTATTAATAAAAAAAGTTTACGCATATAAAAAATCCTCCTCTGTAGTATTAAAAAATGGTAGGAAGTAGCTGGTGATTAAAACACACCTCCTTTTAATACTTGTGAGGAGAACAATAAAAAACGGTACCCCAAATGAGTACCGGTATATCCACTAATAGACCGACTCATCTCAGCTCAACTCTTCTCCTCTAAACTCATCTCACCTAAACTACTATTAAATTAATTTACTATTAAAAATAGTTTAACGCGTCACGTTTTTCGTGTCAACCCTAATTACCATAATATTATAAATTATCCCAGATATCCTAGCGAATTAATAATTTTTTAATTTTCCTGATTCCAGGATAAATCTTTTCCATTGTTTATTACTAGTTTTCCAATTAGCATAATTAGGAGGTTTTCTGTTGCTATATAAGCTGAAATTTGAGGAAATTGCTCCTATATTCACTTTTTTCACCTCCTTCCCATTAAAACAAATTAAATAAAACTTAGCTAGGGCTAAGCTTAAAACGTAAACTCCAGAATAATATTTTCATAATTTTTTAATATATACTACTATATTCTCAAGTTTAATGTAAACTCCTCACGATTATTAAATTTTTTCTTAATTATTACACTAGCAAAAATAAAAAGAACAGGAGAAAGTACTAATGCTACGTCATCCTGTTCTCTTTGTATTTTTTAATTAATTCACTTTTCACATAACACTCTACCTTGATATTTCCCTTCTTTTTAACCTCGTATAGGCAACAAAGGATACTGCTGAAAATAAGATGACTGTTGGAATCTGCCAAAAGGTAGGCCCTGTTGTGACAATTATCTTCCGTCCATCGGGTACCCAATCGATTCCCCCCGTTTTCTCATCGACATTAGATTTAAGCATAAATTCTATTTCTTTATTTTGGCCGTTTAAACCTACTTTACTTAAGGGAATTCTAAATTCAATATTTTTCCCGTTATTAGCGACAGAAAAAGTCTCTTCCAGTTCTTCCCCCTCAAAGCTAACATTTACCACAGTTCCCTCATGGTTCTTATTCTTTATATAGTAGCTGGTTATATCAAATTGGGGGGCTGAGATGGGATCTTCATTTCCGAAAGGATAGTGGACCTGCCCTTCTCCTTCCTCAGCATTTAAGATAACCACATGAAAGTACCAAGGTTCCGATTTTTTAGCACTTAATCTATCCACATATAAGTACAAATACTCATCATCAGCAAAATAACCCACCTGTAAAAAATCAAGCCCGGGAGTTTTAATATCATGCTTGGTATCACTTACAAAAGGTTTATCCTCCCAATCGGCAAAATCACCATCTATTCTAATTTCTCCTGCCAAAGTCTTAGTTCCACAGACAACAATAAGCACTACTAGTAACATTACTACTTTTCCTAATCTTTTCAAAATATCAACCCCACACAGCTAATTTTTTTAATGATCTAATTACAATTAAGCTTCTGCCGATGGTTGCAAGTATCTTCATTTTACTCGGTCGGCCCTTGTGTTGATATTTTAAGATAAAAGGCACTTCCCCTATCTTACATCCTTCTATAAAGAGTTTAAAGAGAAGTTCCAGCATACAAGCAAAGCCTTTTTCTTCTACTAAATTCTCCTGATATTTTTCCTTTAATTTTCTTAAAGCTTTTAAGCTATATACTCTATAGCCGCAGGTATAGTCCTTTACCCCGGGAATTTTCAGAGTCAGGGTACAGATAATTCTAGCTCCCAGTGACAATACCTTCCTGAAACTTGATACACCTTGAACCTTAGCACCTTTTATATAGCGAGATGCTATGACACAGTCAAGGTGTTCTTGTACTAATTTATGTAGCATGCTGTGAATATAAGCGGGGTGTTGAGTAAAATCACTATCCATTATACAAAGATAACCCTGTTTTTGCTGGGCAATAACATAATTAATCCCCGTATTTATAGCTCGTCCCAAACCTTTATTACTGCCATGATTTATTACCGTTATATTACCATAGCCCTTTTTCAGTGAATTAATAATCCTTAGAGTATCATCACTACTGCCATCGTCAATAATAATGATCCGTAATAACAAGTGATTTTCAAAAAGCCGGGCTTCTTGCTCCTGCCATTCTTCGATTAAAACTTTAATATTTTCTTCTTCATTGTAGCAGGGCAAAACTACATATAATACTACTTCATCCACTGTTAACCCAACCTTTTATTCTATAATACAAACTTAACCTTGTTCTTAAAGTACTGCTAATTACTCTTTTTTCTTCTGAGAAAGTTTTATTATTCCAAGCAGCATATTTTTCTACAGAATTTATAATACCAGCCATTCTCATCATAAAAACTAAAAATCGGTAAATAGGTAACAGCAACAAGGTATAGCAGTGTTTGTTCATATAAAGCTTTACTTCCTTTTGTTCCTTAAGGTATAGCTTGGACACGAAAAAATGGATACAGGAATTTAAAACATAAACAACATACATGATAATATTGGCGCCAACTATCAATTTTAAGGGATATTCAAAATACAATAAATACATCATAGCAAAGATCCAGATTAGTCTAGGAAAAATTAAAGTGTGGTCTTTTATCATGGTAAATTTTAAAACATTTTTTAAACCTTTATTATTTTTATGAGCGATATCTCTGAATAAGGAAGATACTTCAATTTGTCCCCGTTGCCACCTCTGCCTTTGGATATAAAGCCTGTCCAAACTTTCAATGGGATCTAAATAGAAAAATGCCTCTTCGCACAACACCACTTTACCTCGCAGGAGTTCCCTGATTTGGGAAGTCATGTGGGTGTCCTCTCCTAAAGTTTCATTATTATATAGTTGGGTTTTTAAAATTATATCCTTTCTAAAACAAGAAAAAGCTCCCGCTATAGTGAATATTTTGTTTCTGCGGGACTGATAACCCCTTCCTACTAAAAATGATTCTGTGTATTCAAAGAGCTCACACCGCTGTACTATGCGTAAAAGTTTATTTTTTGTCTTTTCAATGATGTCCTTATCTATTAAAACAACACCTGTCATAGCATAAATATCCTGATTATTTTCAAACTTTTGGGCTACCTTCATTACTGCACGTTTATCCAAGATCCCATCAGAATCTATATTAATGATGTATTTACCTTCCGCCATATAAAGGCCTTTATTTAGGGCTTTAGCCTTCCCTGGGGAAGAATCTACCCACCATACACGCAAGGCTGGATTTTGTTCCTGAAAAGCACAAAATACCTCATAGGAATTATCCTTAGAACCATTATCAATCAAAATAACTTGGAGATTTTTGAGAGGATAATGTTGCTTGATAATAGATTCTAGACAGTTTTTTAAGGTTTTTTCGGAATTATAGACGGGGATCAGTATCGTAAAATAGGGACAATACTCTATTTTCTTAGCCCTTCTTTTCATATATCCCCACAATACCATGATACTACCGCTAATCCCTGTCACGATATCTACCAGGAGCGGTATAATAAGCCATATTCCCCAAAAGGTAAATTCTCTAATAATTTGTTCATTCATTGATCTCACCCACCTTTTGATATTTCAAGTGAGTAGAAGTAAAAACATAATAATAAATAATTACCGTAAAAATAAAAAACAATATCCTGGCAAATAAGGTATGGGCTAAATAAAAGGAAGATGCCCCCAAACCTTTAGTTATAAAAATAATGAAGATAACTCTGATGACGTTAGCCAGATATAAGGCTATATTTCCGGAAACTAAAGATATGATTCTTCTGATCTTTCCTCCAAAAGGAAAGAAAAGAGCTAGGGAAGTAAAAACTAGGATTTCAATTATCCCTGAACATTCATAATTTATGAACATGGCAACAATTCCTTGCTTTGTATCAATAGTAATTAGGGAATAATTGTTAAGGACTGAAAAATATCCTGTTATTTTCCCAATAACATCTAATGTTCCAGTTATTAACATATTTAAATTTGTTTCTAAATATGGTAGAAAAAAGAACATACTAATGGTAAATATCCCTATACTACCTGTTAAGAATTTATAAAAATACATTTTTAAGTTATGAAATAAAAATAAAAGAAACAACCAAATTAATATTAGTAATATAACCAACAATAGTTTGTGCATGGATTCTTTCTACCCCTTTATAGACCTTTCCTGAATGAAGATTTTATCATAATTTTTATTTAATAAGAAAACTAAGCTTAATAATATTGCTAAAGAAATAAAAGATCCTATTATACCTACCTTCAGATAAGGATATCCTATTTCAATTTCTAGTTCGGAGGTTTGCATACATAGTAGGTTTTGTTCTCTCTTGAAATCACCCTTGCTTTTTTGGAAAGCATCTAAGGCAGCAAGGGGTACCATTACCTCAGGCTCCCCCGTTATTTTTAACAGCTCCTGCTCTCTCTCTATGGCAACTTGCCCTATATCTCTATGGGGTGGCTTATATCCTTGCAGGTCCAAGGTATCCTCTAATATCTTTACTATCTGTGCATCTTTCGTTAAGAAAGCATAATAAGGTAAATTAAGGGCGATAAAATATAGATTATCATTATCTTTTTTCCCCCTATATTTAATTACTCTGGAATCTATTACACCATAATTTTCTTCATTGTCGACTCCCTGTAACATATAGGTATTCCAGCTTTTATACTCTTGGGGGAAGTTTTTCATCTTTAATTTTTGCCCTTTGTAATATAATTCCTGGTAATTATCATAAATTGTGATGGGTTCGGCCCTTACTCCCAGGAACGCATTTCTGTCGAAACCTGTAACATCCAAAACTACTCTAGTTCCTGAACGAGAAAGTTTTAACAACAAGTTCTCTGCCTTGTTTTTGTTCCTATATTTAAACCCTGAGAGAAAGATTACTTTTTCTTTTTTTAATTCATCGTAAGTATAATCATCCAGATAAGGAGTTCTACCTCCTCTAATCTCGGGAAAAAGATAGGGAATATTTGCTGCATAGGTACCGATGGCGACTCCCTTATAATCTGGTTTTGTGCCAAAGGTGTAGGTACAAGGATATTTATAAATGATAGCATCCTGACTAGTGCTATATCTCTCATATCCTACTTTACTAGCTGAATCATCCAGGGCTTCCCCATCCCTAATTAAACCTTTTCTTACTACTAAGGTATCCGCTCCCAATTCTAAAGCTCTATCAAACATGAAAGCATAATAACCTTCTTCCAAAGCAGTATTTAAGGCTACTATATTTGAAGCTGTTCCTGCTCCCTGCCAAGCCCAACCATATATCTGATCAGTTTTGCTCTTTGTCGGATTATAAGCCAGATAAAAACTAGGGAAGGACCCCCATGAAGAATTGTCTAAAATCCCTATTCTTTGCGTAGAAATTTCTAGAGCTGTATCAAGGGTTTGGGCAATATTATAGGGATACTCTCGCTTAAACCCCAAGGTCTGAAAAGATGCCGCCCCATCCATAACTAACAGCACTACTACTAGAACGACTAAGCCCTTTCTCAATCTTTTCCAAAGCAAAAGGCCCCCCATAATCATCACCATGGCTATAGAAGTAAATCTTCTCATCCAAAAAAGCTGGTTCATAGGAAGCTTCTGCAAAAGAGGCAAAGCACCTTTAGTTGTTCCTAAAAGAATAATTATAGCAGCAATAAAAAAACTTCTTTCCTTATTGTTAGACATGAATACTCCAAATATTGCTGTCACAGCAAAAGCTAAACCAAAGTAATATACTTCAATATTTTCTTATCTTAAGAGAGGATTAAGAGAACTTGTTAAAGGGTAAGTTAACATACTCATGACATTAGCTACTGCCTCTTTATTCAAGCCCATAATTCCTCCTTGTAAAGCGGGATATAGCCAGAAGGAGGAAAGCATAATTCCTAAAAATGCAAAGATTAAAGCTACTAAATTACTCATATAATTTTTATTAGAGAGAGAATCAAAAACTGCCAAGATGAATAAGGACATTCCCAACATAGCAGAAAGCATGGCATGGGAAAGGGTTACTATAAACATACTCAAAGATAGCAGTATATAATAAAGAAGCTTTCTTTCTCTTACTGCTTGATAATAAAAAAGCACTATAACAGGCAATAGGGAATTAACCAGCACGTAAGGTAAGTTCCCTTCAGAAAATAAAACTCGTAAATTATTCGGCACAAAAAACCACAGCACCGCAAAAATAAGACCTAGATTTTGTCGTCTAAGATAATAGCCCCAGCAAAGCCAACCTAAGCCACCCAGGACAAATGTTAAAACAATAAAAAGATTATAAGTCTTCATAATATTATTTGTAAAAAGGTTAATAATGGCTAAGACATAATAGGGTAGAGGCGCCCAGTACCGGAAAGGCTGTACTCCGTTATACCAGTTTTCATGATAGTTTATAAATAGATGCCCCTCTTTTAAAGCTTCATACAAGATATTGCCTTTAAACAGATGACCGTATGTGTCGGAGCCCCAGGGATAAACCCCTGTATGATTTAGATAACAAGCAGTCAAAAGAGCACCGGAAATAAGTATAACCAGGTTTCTGATAAACAATAGAATACTATCTTCTCTTTCAGGATATATGTAGTGTATAGCAGTTTTTATTATTTTAATAATTCTCCTAAGATAAGTAGAACTGAGTTTTGTTTCTAGCACATTGTTTTTCCTCTAGTGAATTCTATTATATAAGTTCTAGTAGGATTTTCACTTATTTCAATCCTCTTAAAATATAAATTCTTATCGTTGACAACATTCTTAATATCTTTATACATGATTTTCCCTATGTTTTCCATAGTTGGATTTACTCCTTGGAAAACTGGTAAATCATTTAAATATTTACCCTCGTAATTAAGAAAATATTTTTCTAATTCCCTTTCAAACTCACTGAAATTAACGGTTTCTGAAGCTACAGTTCCAAAAGATATGGCAATTTCCCAGGTATGAGGATGAATATTTGATATTTTTCCCTTAAAAGTTACAGAATGTCTGGCATTGAGATAAAATTTAAATCTATAATACGTCTTCATTTTCTATGCCTCCTCTACTACCTGTGTTTTTACGCCTAACAATTTTCTTCGCAGAAAATATATAAAAAAGAAAGGTACTGCCATAGAAAGCAGTTTAGCAAATATAAATGATAAGGAAACCAATTCATACCCAACATACATTGTCCCATTAGCTATGGCTAATCCCAGAAAAAAAGTAACTATATAAATACCTAACGAATATAGTACATTTTCTTGCTTAAAAACATATTTCATGGAACTTACATATTGAAATATGATCCCGGAAATAATCCCCATATTACAGGCTAAAAGATAATGAACAATATTGGTTTTGTAGAGAATATAGGATACAAATATATCTATAACACTTGCTAAGCAGGACAAAATAAAATATTTAATTATATGTGATTCTATTATCTTTGTATCCAAATAATTAACCTCGATTCAAAACTAATAATAATCTTTATCTATATTATACTTAATAATTATCCTTATTTGTTCCATTTCCATATATTGATATGATAATAAATAGCAGCATCACAATTAACTTACTATTTGCCCCTAGTAAAAAACCTCCTTCAAGGTACTACCTTGAGGAGGTTGTTTTTTCTCATATTAATATTTGCCATGCTCTTTTGCGGCTTTGACCATAATTTGGGCCTTCTCAAAATCTAAGACTGAGGGGTATTCACACCCGGTAGACAAGATAAAGCCACCATCTTTTTTATAAATATCTATTTGTTTTTTACACTCTGCTTCAATTTCTTCCGCATTTGCTTTTAATAACCAAGGAGGATCTATCTGCCCAATTAATGTTACTTTATGTCCGTATTTCTCTTTAAGTTCTTCCATGGAAGAACAATCATCAGGTAAATGCAAAAATGAGATGGCTTGTGGTTTCATTCTTTCAATCTGTACATCAAAATAGCTACCATTACCGCAGTTATGAATCATAACCATGCATCCTTGCTCATGAATGTGCTGTGCTAGCTCTTCAATAAAGACTCCCTCAAATTCATCCCACATTTTCTTACGCATAATTGATTTAGAAGCATATAATGTATCGAACATGATAGCATGAACACCAGTTTCAATTAAAGCTGTGCAATAATCCTTAAGGGTGTCTGTTATTTGTCTTAAACATTTTTTTACTGCGTCAGGAGTCATCATCATATCTATCAAAAAGTTTTCTAGACCCCTTAGCATACTTGCTATACCTAAAGGTCCAAAAACGAAGGCTACTATAGGCTTTTCCTTTCCTTTAGCTTCAACCAGCTTTTTACATAATTGTATATGCTGACTCATTCTAGAGGTTTCCCTAGGATTAATCCTTGCTATTTTAGCATAATCTTCTACATTTTTAATTACTCTGTTATTATCATTAGGACAAGCCGCATCCTCTGCAAAATATAAGAGTTCCTGACCCCAATCTGCCGCTTCTACAGATAGATCTACTAAAGTACAGATGATATCTAAATCTAATTCATCGGTTATTTTAATTATGGATTTAGCACAAAGATCTACATTCTTTGTCCATTCTTCATAAGTAAGCCCTAACGTTTTTCTTGCTACACTGTTTATGATGGGATATACGGGGATTCTATCCGCCTCTTTATGTTGCAAAATTAAATTTACTCTTTCTAACGAATTCACTATTACTCCTCCTTCATTTTAAGCGTCAAACTATACGATTTGTCTTTCATAATGATATATCCTTAAACGAGAAGGTTATAGGAATTCCTTATTCATTTTTGTATTTTTTTGTGACAAAATCCGTCATTTTTACTAATCTCTGAAATAGGCATAATCTTACCTTTACATGCCCTATATCTACCGGGAGTTACTCCTACCACTCTTTTGAATACCTTGGAAAAATAACTCTGGTCAGAAAAGCCAACAAGATATGAAACATCTATTAAAGATAACTCTTCATTTAATAATAATGTTTTGCTTTTTTCAATTCTTATTTTACTAAGGTAATTATTAAAGTTCATTTTCATTTCTTGCTTGAATATTTTGCTAAAATATGCGGGACTTAGCTGAACATAAGAAGCTACCTCATCCAGTGTTATCTTCTTGAGATAATTATTCTTTACATAATCTATGGCCTTATAAATAGCATCTACATGCTTTATCTTATTAAAATTAAAGAGATAATCAAAAAATTGTATAAAAATCTTGTTTAAATAAAGGGTAAGCTTATCTATATCTTTTATATTATTTATTTCCCAAATATATTTATAATTAAGTTCTAAAATAAGTTCTTGATCAGCACTACTATTCAAAACTATCCTAGATAACAAAACTAACAATTCTAATATTCTTGTCTTAATAAGGTTAAAATTTCCCCCTGTCTTATAAAAAATATGGGCTACAATTTCATTAAGCAGTTCTTGAGCTTCGGCTTTATATCCTAATTTCACTAAGGATAAAAGCCTTTTTTCTTTTTCTAAGGGATACCTATCTATACTATTTTTATCTTCCATATTTTTCAGTTGCTGAATATAATCCGCTATATTTGATAAGTTTTTTTGGTTATTTTGTTCTTCTATATATTTGAAATACTTAATATCAGAGGTATAACACGATATGATAAATAATAATTCAGATAAACTATTCACCTTGCTTGGCTCTATGAGGGGCATTGTATCTAAGTTACTTAATAGGGCCTCTAACTTTTCCTTATTTATAGAGAATTTTTTTGATATTTCTTCTATTAGTAACTCACTAGGCTCCATCATTAAATAGGCTCCACTTATAAAAGCCCCTACCATTATCCCCTCCACAGTTATAGGTGATGCCCAGTTAACAAGACCCATGGGACATAAATAAATATATTTACCCCCAAACCTTATGGATTGCTGAGCTCCATATATCCGATAACTTTGGCAAAAAGAATTATCTTTAAGAAGG
The DNA here is from genome assembly GCA_018433015.1 of Clostridia bacterium. Classification (GTDB taxonomy): domain Bacteria; phylum Bacillota; class Peptococcia; order DRI-13; family SV3-B141; genus SV3-B141. Next base: position 33,873 of record JAHDSB010000047.1, read on the forward strand.
GTCTGTACTTTTTTACAAAATTCACAAGCATTAGTTGCACTAGTATCATAAAGAACTTCCCCTCCCGTATCAATAATGACACAATTAGCACCTGTTGATTTACTGTAATGTAAAACAGCTTCTACTGCTTTGACAAGATCAAATTCAACTTTAGCATGATCTAGACAACTCATTCTTCCACATCCTTAAAACACATTTTATTTAGGACTTTTATTTTATTTTGCAGGAAACTTAGGATTTTTGACGAATATTTTTAATCACTATTTCATAATTCGACATATTTCCCCTTAAAATGTCTAAGTTTGTCGAATTACTGTTTTTATTAATCTTACTATACGGCTGCATGTAATTAAAGCAAGTTTATTCTTAAAAGGTAGGTGATTTAACTAAATTATATTAATACCGTAGAAGCTATTAACTGTTTATAAAAATCAAGCATTCAATCAGACAGCTCAAGGAGGACACTATATGCAAGGTATTAGAAATTTAAAAACAGCTACAAAACTGATCGGACTCATCATTATTATGGCAATTTTTATTGCAGCTGTAGGAGGAGTAGGTTACTTCTTTAATAAAAAAGCCAATAACGATATGACTTCCATGTATAAGGATCGTCTTCTCCCAGTTAAATGGGTAAATCAAGCTATCAGTGATAGCCATGCTAACAGAGCTAATATGTGCCGCTTATTATTAGCTAACGACCCTGTCCAGGAAAAGAGCATTATAGATGAAATTAATAAACGGGGAGAAAAAGTAAATACACTCCTTGAACAATATAAGACCACTAAAATGGATGACCTTGAACTTCAAACTATCGCTACTATGGAAAAATATAAAGATACTTATATCAAAAATAGGGCTCAATTTATGGAATCAATTAAAAGAGGCGATAGAGAAACAGCCTTTAATGAATATGTCGCCCTACTACCAGATTTTGATCAATATCTGGCTGCTTTACAAACTTTGGCTGAACATAATGGCCAAGTAGCCGAGGACATTAACACACAAAATGATAAAGATTTTGTTTTCGCAAACATGGTATTACTTAGTGTACCCCTTGTAGCCATAATCTTTTTAACCGCTTTAGGATTGTTAATAGCACGAATGATCACAAAACCTCTGAGTGATATGGTAAACAGCATTGAAAAAGATGACCATGGCAATATTAAAATAAATGCCGTAACAGTCACCTCTAGTGATGAAATTGGCCAATTAGCCACAGCCTTAAATGCTTTAACCGGTCAGGTACGCAATTTTGTTGGGCAAGTAAGTACCTCTGCGGAGCATTTAGCTTCTGCTGCAGAAGAACTATCTACCGGTGCAGAACAATCGGCTCAAGCCGCAGAACAAGTGGCTTCTTCTGTTACTGATATGGCCCAAGGAGCTGACATACAAGTTAATGCGGTAAATGATACCTCGGCCGTAGTAGAACAAATATCCGCCAGTTCGCAACAAATAGCCGCTAGTACCAATAATGTAGCAGATATGACGGAAAAAGCAAAAGGCACAGCCGAACTTGGTAAAGAGTCTGTAGATAAGGCTGTAACACAAATGGCTAGCATAGGAAAAAGCACTACGCAAGTGCAAGGTGCTATACATAAGCTGACCGACAGCTCTCAACAGATTAGTGAGATTGTTGATGTTATTTCTGATATAGCTGGTCAAACTAATCTGTTAGCCCTTAATGCTGCTATTGAAGCAGCTCGGGCAGGAGAACAAGGAAGAGGCTTTGCTGTCGTTGCAGAAGAAGTTCGCAAACTTGCAGAACAGTGTCAAGAAGCTGCTAAACAGATTGAAAGTTTAATTAATGAAAACCAAGGAAATATTGATGCAGCTAATACAGCCATGACTACCGGTGCACAGGATGTTGAAGTTGGAATAGATGTTGTAAACGCGGCGGGCCAATCCTTTGAAGAAATTGCTTCTTTAGTAGAAACTGTAGCAACCCAGATCAATGAAATTGCTACAGGAATTGATCAAATGGCAGAAGGCACCCAAACTATTGTTACTTCCGTAGAGAAGATTGCAGAAATCAGCACTGATGCTGCTTCCCAAACGCAAACAGTATCTGCCGCTACAGAAGAACAATCTGCTTCTATGGAACAAATAGTATCTTCCAGCCAAAGCTTATCCCAGATGGCCCAAGATCTTCAAGTTGCAGTTAATAAGTTTACTATGTAGATAAACTAATATCATAAATCTCTACAATGAACAAAAACCTCTATTAATGATAAGCAATTAACATCATCAATAGAGGTTTTTATTTTACTATTTCTACGATAAACTATTATTATATTTACACACAGTCCAACTATTTAGCTGTGTACAAGCTATTTAGATAAACAATTAGCAAATTTCACGTTTTAGGAGGCTCTATAATGGATAACCTAATCCCTTTCTTATCTTATGTTTTCGTAGTTACCTTTACCCCTGGCCCTAATAATATAATGTCTATGGTTAATGCCAACAAATTTGGGTATAAAAATACTCTCCGCTTTATGTCCGGTGTTTTTTTGGGTTTTGTAATGATAATGTTGTTGTGCAGCTATTTTAACCTCTTTCTCTACAATATTATGCCAAAAATTCAAATACTAATGAGTATTCTGGGTGCTTTATTTATGACTTATCTGGCTTTAAAAATAATGTTTAGTAGCAGTTCAACTCAACAAAAAAAGGAGAAGAGATTAAACTCCTTTTCTACAGGCGTCGCAATGCAATTTGTCAATATTAAAGTAATTCTTTATGGTATCACAGTTATTTCTAATTTTATTATTCCCTATTATAAATCAAATATTGCACTATTTCTTTTCTCTATATTTCTAGCTTTTGTGGCTCTAGTATCTACTTCGTGTTGGGCTTTATTTGGTGTGTTTTTGCAAAAGTTTTTAACCAAATATGAAAAACCTTTTAATATGGCTATGGGACTTCTTTTGATCTATAGTGCAATATCTATTGCAGGAATATTTTAATTAGTACACAACTTATAGTAATAAGAACATTAGATACGTCACTAATACAGAACCAAAAACAGGAATTATTATTCCTCCCCGATACCACCCATAAATAATAGCAAAACTGATCCCTACTAGAGAAGCTTCAGTCATTTGGGGAGTTGCTGAAAATACCCCAGGAATTATTAAGGCTCCTAAAGCTGTATAGGGAATATATGACAAAAAATCATTCATTTTTTTAGGTATTTTATTTTTGACTACAAGTAGAAAGGGCAGTAACCTGGGAATATAAGTTACAAGCATCATGCCTAAAATTAAAATTAAGATATGCTTATTCACAGACCTGCACTTCCTTTCTGTTATCAAAATATGTACCAATACCGGCAGATAAAACAATAGCCAGTATCATAGTCCAGCCTTTAGGTAAAAAATGAACATAACCAAATACTGTATTAAAAACGCCTGATAAAATAGCTAAAACTAATACTTTTTTGGATTTCTTTGCTTCGGGCAATAATATGGCAATAAACATGGCATATAAAGCAATCCCCATACTGCCGGTGATATCAGGAGGCAATAATTCCCCTACCCCATATCCTAAAACCGTTCCTAGAACCCAGGCAGAGTAAGACAGTAACTGCAATGCTATGATAAATTGCTTAGTTAAGTTCCCTTCTTTAAAAGAAGCTACAGAAAAAGACTCATCTGTAACCCCAAAAGCAATAAGGGGAATCCATTTTTTCATATCTTTTGTAATCTTTGTGGCTAAAGAAGCACTCATTAAAAAATGACGAAAATTAACTAGCAAAGTAGTTAAAATAATTTCTCCTGCTCCAACTCCTGCTACTAATAGGTTCAAAGCCATAAACTGACTTGCTCCCGCAAAAACAATAGCGGAAAAAAGAAAGCTATCAATCATTGATAAACCCACGGTTTTTGCTAAGATACCAAAAGACATAGCAATAGGTATATACCCTACAACGATAGGTAAACCGGCTTTGATGCCTTCTTTAAGTTCACAATTTTTCTTCTTTTCTATTGTAAAGACCTCCTTGCTATGCAGCTCTCTATACAAATAATAGCTATAACAACTATTAATGCCGATTTTAATAGTCCCGCTCTATCTTGTCAATATTCTACATTTATATCTTGCACTTTTATACTCCTAAAAAATTAGGGATGCTGGCTTTACTTTATAAATAATATAGGACAGTAGCTAAGCTGCCACTTGAGAAAATTATAAAAAGAATGGTTCCTATCAACAACGTCTTTAAACCTTTATTAATAATACTTTTAAAGTTAACTGATAAACCCATGGCTGTCATGGCCATTAAGATAAACAAAGAACTTGCCCGGGTTAAAAGTTTAGTAACAGCTAGGGGAACTATTCCTAGTGAATTAATTATTCCCGCTAAAATAAAATACAACACATACATGGGAAACTTAGCTTTGTGGCTTCCTGTATTTTCACTGTTAAAAATATACCCTAATACTATTGATACAGGAACAAGCATCAATACTCTGGCCATTTTGACAAATGTCCCTATTTCTCCTGCCGTATCGCCCAGGGCAAAGGCTGCAGCTATAGCATGGGCAACCCCATGAAGGGAAAGACCCGCCCATACTCCGTATTGAACAGGTGTAAGCATAAAACTACTAGCTGCCAGGGCTGAATATGCTAATACCCCTACTGCCCCTAAAAAACTAACAATGGATACAGCAATCACTGCATCATCATCATGGGCATTAATACATGGGGCCAGGGCCACTACTGCTGAAGCACCACATATACAAGAACCTACCCCTACCAATGTTGCTAACTTATTATTAACCTTAAATATTTTCCCTAACAACATGGCAAAAATTAAAGCCAGTACAACATACACAATAACCATTATTAATATGTGGGGACCCAACTCCCAAATGGCCTGCACATTAAGTTTAAACCCTAACAGTACTATCCCTATTTTAAGCAGTTTTTTTAAGGAAAAATTAACTCCGTCCTTGAAATTATCTGGCGTTCCCACTATATTGTTGTAAATAATTCCTATAATAATTGCAATCGTGAGGGCTTCAAGATTTATGTAGTTCTTAACTGCCTCATTTAAAAGCATTGCTAGGAAGGAAATCATTAATACAAAAATAATACCAGGTCCATAACTATTAAGTGTTTTCATGATATAATCACCCTACTTTTTGTAATTAAACAAGAGCAATTATATCATCGCTTTGAGATAATTAAAAATTATATTTTTTTATATTTCCATAAAAATTGCTTATGGCATTCTATCTTCCCTGTTTGCAAAATTGTATAAATTCATCAATAAACTGATGCTGAAACTCGTCTAATTGCAAATATACAAAATTAAACTCTCGCATCACTTGGAAATTATCAATTGGCACAATTTTTAGTGTATTAGCTTGTAATGAAGGTTTGATTGCTTCTTGGGAAATAATAGTGCAACCTAAATTGGATTCTACTAAAGAAATTAATGCAGTGATATTCCCAATTTCCATATAAATGTTTTCATCTTCTAAACTATAGCCTTCCTTTATCAGCCTGTCCTCAAAAACTTTTCTTGTGCCGGAGCCCTTTTCCCTTAAAATTAGCCTTTCCTTCAGCACTTCTTCAATAGTAACCGATGCTCTGGCAGCAAAATCATGAAAAGGAGATACTGCCAAAACTAATTCATCATCTTTAAACTTTTGGTAATTAACCTTCCCTTTATCAAAAGGTCCTTCTATTACTCCCAAATGAATATCACCATCAAACAATCTTTTCATGACTGCTTCTGTATTTTCTACATAAAGAATAATATCTTGATTCTCCTGAAATTTCCTATATTCCCCTATGATTTTAGGGAGGACATAACCGCCTATAGTTAATGTGGCACCAACATAATATTTTTTAATTATAGCTGTTTTATTATCTAAAGCTACTTTCATTATTTTACTTAATCGCTGCATTTCCAAAGCATACTTATATAGAACTATACCTTCTTCTGTCAAATCCATGCTCTTACCATTTTTATAAAATAACTTTACCTGATAATATTCCTCTAACCCATTGATATGTTGAGATACTGCGGGCTGGGTTATATTCAAGAGATCGGCAGCTTTTGTAAAGTTTTTTGTGTTTGCAACAGTTATAAATGTCACCAATTTAATATTAAGCATATCATCTACCTCTTGGCTAGTATTCTACTTCCCTTTGACTGCACCACCAAAGAGCAAATTAATTAAAGTATCACCCTAAAGTTGTCCATATTATATCATTTTTTGCTAATAGCTGTTGCTAGTTAAGTTGGGATTATATTAAAGGGCTACTGTTTAAAACAGTAGCCCTTTAATATAACAGAAATTTTATATTTTTTAATAACTATTTAATAGGAAATAACGGTAATTTTTCTAAGAATAATATATCCTTTCTTTCTGCGGCATCACCTTCAGCTAAAATTGCAGCCTTAGATACTATCTTGCCTCCCGCCTTCTCAACCAATTCCTCCACAGCTCGAAGAGATTCCCCTGTGCTGATAACATCATCAATTATAGCTACATTCTTACCTTTTATTTCTTCAGCATCTTCTCTATCTAAGCATAACATTTGTTTCTTTTGGGTAGTTATAGAATTCACTTCATTTATTAGGGGATCTTCCATATAAGCTTTTATACTTTTTCTTGCCACAATATATTTCTTCATCCCTAATAATTTGGATATTTCAAATACCAGGGGAATTCCCTTGGCTTCCGCAGTTACAATCATATCCACTGGAGGAAGCTTTTGCGCTAATTCCTTTGCTGCCGCACAAACTAGCTCAGTATCTCCTAAGATAACAAAACTGGCTATCTCTAGATCATCGCTCACTTTTACTATGGGCAAATTCCTAGTTATACCTGCTACAGTGAGATCATATGACTTATGCATATAAATGACTCCTCTCTAATCTTTTTATAATTATGCACCTACAAATAACTTCATAATTAATCCTGCAAGCATACCTAAAAAGGGATCGGTAATAGCAGTAACTGTCATAGTTACGCCCCCAACGAGGGAACCTTCTCCTCCCAAAGCTAAAGCAGCATTGACTGGTACTGTTACAATAGCACCAAGAACAAACAAAAACCCCGCAATCGACTCACTGGGTATATATTTCCCTAACTTTGGTAAAAGACCGCTAAGCAAAATAATTGCCATTATAGACATCATCAGAACTCCTGATAAAACCGGATGGGGAGCACTCCCGGTAGCAGAAATTATTGATTCTACCGGACCTCCACCAAAGAGAGAGGAAGTCATATCAGCCAAACTGCTGATTACAGCCAAATGATCTATGTTTACATCTGAATTAGCTATAGAACCTGTAATATTTCCGAAGGCAATATTGGCTCCGATATTTAAACATACCATAGCCAATGCCCCTCTTATAACTCCCGGGTTAACAGTAAATTTCTGCAATTGAAATTTTTCTTTCTCCACATTTATAAAACCTGTTTCTTTTTTTGTGGTTATAGCTACAAGACTGGAAAGCACTACAGAAGCAGATATAGTATAGACTAAATCTTCTGTGAGCATATATACCAGAAATGCTATACCCATAGAAGAATAACCTACAATTTTGCTATTTCTAGCCATATCCATGGCTACTTTTGCCAGCATTATCCCTACACCGGCCATCATTCCATTTGTAATAACAGGTCCAATAAAATCAACAATTGCCTCCAGCATACCGAATAATCCGATAAGGGCCATAATACTAGCACCAATGAAAATCATGGATAAGCGTTCCTTCATATTCTTACCCATTGTACCGGCTAAAGTAATTGTTTCCGCTTGGAATGAAATGGGAGCAACACATCCAACAATACTATTCCCAACAGCACCCGTTATAAAAGCTAGCGCAGTAGGAACTGAAGCAAACCCAAAGGACAGTGCCAATAGTCCCTGGGGCAAGCCATTCAGTATAACACTAAAGGCTGCCAATAAATCCTTCATTATCTCCATATAAATCCTCCTTATTTCGTCCCATATAACACCTGTAAATACTGGTAAAACACATTAAAAAATAAACAGCTGATAATCTCCAGTGAGATTACCAGCTTCATGTATTCCTCTAAAAAAATTACTACAAGAGAAACTACATATAGGCAAGATAAAACGGACACAAAAAAGTGCCTCCCTATCTTATAATTCCAGTATTAACTCACCATAGTAGGATAATTTACGGTTATCCTGTAGAGACTCCCCGCCCATATTACAGGGATTATATGAGAACTATAATAGAACAACAAACTCAAATATATCACGTTGTTCGACAATTTACAACATCGATTTTGCAAACACTTGATTTCTTCCCTTGGCTTTTGCTTGATACAAGGCTTTATCGGCTTCTTCCATTATTTTACTAATAGCTATTTCTTCATTTAACTTAACAGTCGTTGCTCCGATACTCACAGTGATATTGGGGGAGATTGGCGAATATGCATGAGGAACTGCAAGTTTCTCAATTCGTTGTCTAATCCGCTCTGCCACAACTACTACCCCTCTGGCATCAGTCGATGGCAGAATAATTACAAATTCGTCTCCTCCATATCTAGCAACAAAATCACTTATCCTATTTACACTATTTGCCAAAGTTTGGGCTACTTTTTTAATACATGCATCGCCGGCTAAGTGTCCATAATTATCATTAAACTGTTTATAAAAATCAATATCTATTAATATTATGGAAAGATAGCTAGGTTCCGTTAAACCTTGGCGATACTCATACTTCAGCTTAACATCAAAGGCCCTTCTATTATTAATTTTGGTTAAACCATCCATCATGGATAAATTTTTCAACTTATTATTAGCTATTTTTAATTCTTTAGTTCTTTCTTCAATAGTTTTTTCTAATCCTTCATTTAATATATTAAGGCTTTTGTTCATTTCTGCATTCTCAATAGCCAGTTTCTCATTTTTTTCAAAGGCTTCAACATAACGCATTTCAAGAATAAAAGCTTGGACAAAAATAAATATCAACATACTATAATTTACAATGTAGGCGGTAGAAATTACATTCTCAGAGTACAAAATATCATTTACACCAGTGATAAAAAATACTATTCCTACTATAAAATTTAAGAATGCTCCTGTTTTTTTAGCTTTGACAGCTTTCATGATTACAACCAGTAAATACAAACCTGATAAAATTAGCAAAAAATAAAATACTGGTAAAAACTTATCATATAATTTAAATGGTGACACTATTAAAAAAAGCGCAAAAATAGGAATGCTTTTACTCCAGAAGAACTTAAACTTTGCGGGAATTTCTTCCGGATACATTTCACAATAAAATAAAAATAAGCAAGGTACTCCAATATATATACCACAATCCTGTAATCTATTTAATATTTCCCAGCTCACATTAGGAAAAGCTTGTGCTAAAAGAACTTCATTAATTAATAGGGCTCTTAAACCTAACAAAATACATACTAAGCCAAAATATAAAGACATCTTTTCTCTTCTTCGCAATGAATACAGTCCTAGGAAAAAAAAGGCAGAAATAAATAAGCAACTAAAGATAAACATGTCCGAAAGCGTGCTTATTTTTTCCCTTAAATGGATTTTTTCTTCTTCACCCACTAAGATAGGTTTATTCATGCCACCAATATAATAATTGAAGTTAGCAATTTGTAAGATAAGTTCATTATTTTTTTCCCAAGTTGGAAGATTAACAACTCTGGGGATACGTCTCATTTCCACAACCTCTTTAGTTTTACCTACTACTCCATTTGTACTAACTACCTTACCATTCCACCACAGCTTATATGCGCTACATGCATATGGTATTCTTAGAGCCATTTCTTTACCGGGAATACTATTTATTTTAAGGCGAAAGGTTCCATACCCTTCCTCAGTAATCTTTTCATTATTTATTTCATAGCCATTCCATAACCCCGGCATGTTAAAATACTGGGGGTCCAATTTATTAGTACCTTTAAAATCATCAGGAGCTAATAACTCTCTCCAATAGAATTCCCACTCTCCCACAAGTGGAATAACGTCCCCCCGCTCCCAGTTATATGCAGTTAAATCTATTGCTCCTTCCAGTGCAGAAGTTGCTGTTACTTTATTTAAGTAATATTCAGTACAGCCAATGGTTAAAGCTATCACACTCAATAATATTAGTAGTATGCTAATAAACTTACGATGAAACATCTGCATCACCCTAGCTGTCAAGCCATCGTGTATTTTATATTTTTGTCTTACTTTCTTATTATATCAAAATATGCGAAACACAATAAGTAAAACACTTGTCAATTGACAAGTGTTTTACTTATTGTGTTTCTTCTTAAATGAATGCATTAACTATTATCATGGAGTTTTTAGGGGTAGATAAATTCTCACAACTGATTGATCACTATCCAAGCCATAAAAATCGTCCCCATACAACTCAAAATCATCCCGCATATCAAGCTGATAAGAGGTATTGGGTACCCAAGTTCCCCAAATATAGTCGTAAGTAAATCTCAATTCAGATATCTTTCCTATGTGCTTAAACACCGCATAGCATCCGGGTTTAATAATATGAGTAACCATACCTGGAGGTACATCGGCAAAATTCCCAACTTCAAGACCCGCTATCTCAGCATACTCCATATCCACCGTAAAGTCATGTAAATTAAAATTTACCTCCATAGGACAAACTCCATAACTCTTTCCTGGACTTACCACATTTTTTATTTCATCTCTTCGTTTTCTAAAAGTTTCCCAAAGTTTAGGAATCATATTGTTTTTTAAAGATGTTTTGCCTTTCACACCAATTATTTTGATGGGAACACTTAGGTAAAAAATCTCCGGATTAATAGTAACCTCTCTTACCCTATGTTTAAGTCTATCACCTAGCAAACTATTTTTATCAAATATTGCCGGTCGCAGTCCTCTACTCCTAAAAACAGAAGGTGGTACACCATATACATTTTTAAAGGAGCGACAAAAAGCTGCTTGAGATTCAAAGACATAATCAAAAGCTATATCAATAATACGCTTGTTAGTACTTAATAATTCACAAGCAGCCTGTGTTAAACGACGTTTTCGTATATAGTCTCCTAAGGTTTCCCCTGTCCACACATAAAATATTCTATGAAAATGGTAATATGAAAGATTTACACACTTTGCCACATCTTCTGCACAAAGACGTTCTTTTAAATGATCTTCTATATAGATACACCATTTACGTCAAAATCCAAATTTACACCTTCAATCAACCATATCCCAAAATTCCGGCCCATAGCCCTTATTCTCTAAATTAACCTCAATATTTTTGCATGGTAAATCTGCTCCTACTTTTAACTGGACCCAGTCATTGAATAAGGGAGAACCAAAAGCTACATCTAAAGTTCCCTCGGTGAGATCAAATATGATAGAACGCAAAGTGCCAAAATATTGCTGATAATTATGGACCGTTAATCCCTGGGGATATTCCATCATAACTAGTTTTTTAATATCTTCTTTGGTATATTTTCTGTCCTTCGTAAAATACTCCTGCATCAGTTTATACCGGATTTTAGAATGCTTCATTTTTTTAGGCTGTAAATTTTTAATTTCCGGCAATATACCATGATTTACTGCCGCTAGAAACTGCTTTTTATTGCCTTGCCCATATTCCCGGATAACTTGCTTTTTATCTAACATTTCTATCCTTGCCGCACATCCCGTAGGATCTGCCATAAGCATATTTAAATTATAAGCGATAGGAAGTTGTTTAATTAAATAAACGGCTTCCGGAACATTCTTGCATCTTTCCAAAAGAGTTCTGGTAACAGCCCAGAATTGAAGTCCCGTGATAACTGGTTTTGTTAACCCTGTTATTTTTCCTACTGGCATTCCGCAAGATGAATTAGTAATACATAATCCATGCTCATTCATACCTTCGCTCCGTCCCAGAGAACTAACTGAAAATCCGGTATGGGCATACAAGCCTTCTACATGGGTTGAACATAAGCGCATATCATCCATATTATCTGAAAAATCATAATTTCTTACAACATAAATATGTCCATCCTGGGTGATCTCAGGCAGAATCACACAGTGACTGCACCCTGCCTTCATCCAGGTCATATCATAGTAGTTATGCTTCTTAGGAGACACCTTAAATTCATCGCAAAACCCTCTTATCTCCTCATTGATCCCAGGACAATATTGCTCAAACATTTCTGTTACTTCTTTAAACTCTAAATCCGTAAATATATCCTCTTCTTTAATAAAACATTTAAGTGCATCAGGATCTTCCGTTAGTGCTCTGGCCTCTTGCTGTCCTATATTATAGCTGCCTCCTTCCAGCTTGATAAAATTAGCCCTGCTTTTGTACATATCCATCCCTCCCAAAGATAAATATTTTTTTCTTTAATATCATAACCTTCTACGGTAGACTTCTTTTGATATTTCCTGCTGAATTTACCATACCTCAGCAGAAGACTTCCACCTCAATCCTTCATAACTTGCAGTAGCAAGGGATAGGTGGAAGCCTTAGCTAAAAACTCTCTTTTTTCTATATAAAATAAAACACCAAAGTATTGAATAATACTTTGGTGTCATTTTGCCTTACTATATTTGCCCTAATGATCTTAAAATTATCTCAGCTATGATAGCAGAACTGATATAAGTTCCTACAAAAACAAAAATGGATACTACAATAATTCTCCATCCCGTCTTAGCAAAGGCATCTAAATCTTTACCTATAGAGATACCGGCATAAGCTAGGATAGGAGTTGTAAGTGACAAAAAGCTAACCTTACTTATATAAGCGGAAAGGACACTTGCACCGGGGAAAGATGGATAAGTAACAATACAACCTATCAAAACAATGTAAGCAACACTAGGAATTTTAATGGGTATAACTTTAGAAAGAAGGACACCTGCTATGGAAATAAGTATTAATATTAGCATTCCGGGCATAGATTCTAAAATTCCATTTTGATATCCTACAAAGTTACTTACCAAAGATAAAATTCCTACAATTATCATAACAAATATTGTTTCTTTTAATTTCATTGTTGCCCCTCCTTCACAGGGGGTAACTCCCCATATTTAATTCTGTACATTTTCCTATACATCCACTCAGTAAAAGGTAAGGCTAACCATAATGAAATATAAAGGCCATCCAAACCGGAGAGCATATTGCTGGCAGCTCCATAGGCTTGAATCATACTGGCCTTATCAGGGAACATGGCGCTTAATGATCCTACGGCTGCGGTCATCATACTGGCAGAACCTACACCAGATGCCATGGCCAATGAATAAGGATGAATAGGTAATAATGCTGAGGCGTAACCGGCCATAATCCCATAAAATACTGTGCCAATTACTGTACCACAAATATATACACCCATTACTCCACGACCTTCAGCTCCATCCAAACCATAAACATCTCCAATTAACGCTATATTAGGTTCTCGAGCAACTGAGTGAGCAGCTCCAATTGTTTCTCTTTTTAAACCTAAGAATACAGCAATAGGAACACCCAATAAAATGGTCCCTAAGTTACCTAGCTCCTGCAAAATTAGAGCCGGACTTGATTTGATAATCTGCGGTAAAGTCGGACCAATTAAAGTACCATAACGAGCCATTAATAGAATAAGTGTAACTGTTATCAGTCCGCCGGCATCTTTCATATCTTTCTGGTTTACAACCTTTAAAAATCTAGGAGTTAAAAATATACCAATTATCAGTGCATAAATCATAGGTAATAATACTACAGTTCCGGGGCCCAATTTAAATTTAATGGCACCAATCAATTCTGCAATAATAACTAGAATCAAAACGATCCCATGAACCTTCCAGTTTTTCAAAGCTCTCACCTTCTAAATAAAATATTTTTCTAAAGCGCTAATATACTGTTCCTTAGTATACAAGGGTTTAAAATCAGCTATTATTTCCTTCCCTTTGTCAGCACCATCACATAAAAGATCAATAACTGTCATGGCCATCAGCTTAGCAGGCAATACAGCAGCAGTATAATAATCTTCTACCTTAAAAGTATTAGCATGCAAAGCTCCTCTTACACCACCGACAAAAGGATGTATTGCAGGCATTAAGTGAGAAACATCACCCATATCTGTGGAAGCACTAAAATGTCCCGCATCAATAACTCTTTCTTGGGAAATATGTTTCTTGGCATTTTTTACCAATAAATCATTTAAAGCACTAGAACAATTTAAAGGCAAATACCCGGGGATAGTATTAATAATTGTTTGGGCTCCGATGGCATCTCCTCCGGCTTTTAGCGCGCGATCTACTTTCCCATGGGTATCCTCGATAGCCGCCATAGTTTTAGCTCTCACGTAAGTTTCTATTCTTACATCGGCAGGAACACTGTTTACTAAATCACCTCCTTTAGTTATGATGGGATGTACTCTAACTACATCCTGATCGCGGAAAGTTTCTCTTAGTGCATGAATACCCATTAAACCTAGCATAGCTGCATTTAACGCATTTACCCCTTTTTCAGGAGCATCTGCCGCATGGGCTTGTTTCCCAAGATATTGTACATTTTTGCCTATAAAACCATTGCTTGTCTCACCAACGGCAACTGCTGCCTCAGGACAATCTTTGGCTGAATGAACCATCATAGATATATCAATATCATCAAATTCTCCTAGATATATTAGTTCTTGTTTACCACCCAGAAAATGAATCTTCCCTTCCTCTCTTAATTTGGAACGATAGGCAATCTCTATATATTCTTCAGCAGGAACAGCCATAAAAGTTACATTGCCCTCTAAATAAGGGGCTAACCCCCCTATTTTCAACCCCAAAGCTGCACCCATCATTGCCGCTACTTGAAGATGATGTCCACAAGCATGAGCCGCTCCGGTCATAGGATCAGCTATGGGGTTGTCCGAACAAACTAAAGCGTCAAGCTCACCTAATACTGCCACATTGGGGCCGGAAGAATTTTCTTTTAACTTTGCTTTAACACCAGTTATAGCCAGCCCTTCACGGTAGGGCATGTCCAGCTCCTTAAAAAAATCTCTTACCAGCTGGGAGGTTTTTATTTCTTTATAACCAAGTTCCGGGTTTTGCTCGATCTTTTTAGCAAGATTTATAATTCTTTCCTTGTTATCATCTATGGTCTTGCAAACCATTTCTTTTAATTCTGTAGCCTTCATTCTTTCCACCTCTCTAATAAGTATTTTTTAATATTTTAGCATTAACGCTAGTTTTTTATGTTAATACAAACTATCTTATCTCTGTTATATATTGTTAATTTTACTCATCTTTTACCTTAACTAGTTAAAGCCTCTTTGTCAAGGAAAATTGCCCCTTAATTATCCATATTTATGCAAAAAAGGCAAAGAGATATTTTTTATATTCTTTGCCTTCTACTCTGAGCTTTATTTATTTAAATATTCTTCTAACGCTTTCGTCAATTGATCGGGACAAGAAGTTGACTTGCCTCCACATTTTATACCTTTAAGTCTTTTGATTACCTCATGAACGTTCATTCCCTCAACTAACCGAGCTACTCCCTGGGTATTACCGGGACATCCTGAAACAAATGATACTTCTTTTACTATATCATTTTCAACGGTAAAGTTAATCTTTTTTGAACAAACTCCCTGTGTAATATAAGAATCCATAATATTCTCCTGCCTTTATTAAAAGTTTTGCTTGATAATGAAGAAATCCCCCACTGGGGGAAGTTTCACTTTATTATACCATCTCTTTCTTTTTTGTACAGACCATTCCCTTATTAATTATGACACTTTTGTTTTAAATTGGGCTGTGTATAAAGCGCTATAAAATCCTCTTTGCTGCAAAAGTTCAGAGTGGGTTCCCCTTTCAATAATTCTACCATCTTTAATAACTAATATAATATCAGCATTTCTGATAGTGCTTAGTCTATGGGCTATTACAAAAGACGTTCTTCCTTCCATCAGTTTTAATAACCCTTGCTGTATATGCATTTCCGTTCTGGTATCAACACTGCTGGTAGCTTCGTCTAATATTAAAATATCCGGATCTTTTAGGATAGTTCTAGCAATGGCTATTAATTGTCGCTGACCTTGACTGAGATTATTGCCTTCTTGGGAAAGGACCGTATTATATTCACTTGATAATCTCTTAATAAATTGATGAGCATTTGCCATTTTTGCTGCTTTAATTACCTCCTCATCGGAGGCCGTTAATCTTCCATATCTAATGTTTTCCATTACTGTACCGGAAAACAAATAAGTATCCTGCAGCACAATTCCTAAACTCTTTCTTAGCACGTCCCGCCTATAGCTTTGAATGGATTCCCCGTCAATTAAAATCTTTCCCTCATCAATATCATAAAATCTGGTCAGGAGATTAATAATAGTAGTCTTTCCAGCTCCCGTTGGACCTACTAAAGCTATAGTCTGACCAGATCTAGCTCTTAGGTTTATATCTTTGAGAATTTTTGTCTCCCGTTCATATCCAAAATGTACATTATGAAACGCCACTTCTCCGTTAAAATGTTTCGTGAATATGGGTTCATCCATATTTTCTACTTCCGGAGCTTCGTCAAGTATCTCAAAAACCCGTTCAGCCCCTGCAATTGCTCCCTGAATTGCATTGTATAAATGGGCAATCTGATTAATCGGCCTGGCAAACTGTCTGGAATAATGAAGAAAAGCAACTACTATCCCCGTACTTGCAAGATCTTTTATTACAAAATAACCGCCAATCAGAGCAATTAGGGCATATATAAAATTATTTACCATATTCATCATTGGCCCCATAATACCGGCAAGTATTTGAGCTTTAACGGCTGCTTGTTTATATGCTTCATTAGCTTCAGAAAAATGCTTAATTACTTTTTCCTCTTGTCCATAGGCTTTAACAGCCTTTTGCCCTCCCATGGTTTCTTCAATAATACTATTCACTAACCCCAATCTTTTCTGCTGCTCTTTATAAAATTTTCTGGTATATTTTCCAATAAACTTTGTCAACAGAAGCGTTAAAGGAACTGTGGAAACAGTGACCAGCGCTAACTGGAAATTTAAAATAAACATCATAACTACTACCCCAAGTAACATTAAGGCACTAGATATTAATTGCGTTAGGCTCTGGGTTAAAGTATTGGAGATATTATCTACATCATTAGTTAGTCTGGACGCTAAATCTCCATCACCTCTAGTATCAAAAAACTTAATAGGTAACATTTGAATTTTACCAAATAGTTCCCCTCTAATGATTTTAACAGTATTTTGTGCTACATCTATATTAAGGTTAGACATCACCGCTGTTAACATTGCACTACCCACATAGGTTACTATCATCAATAGTACTATATGTCCAAAACCATCAAGCTTTTTAATATAAATATATTTATCTATTGCTAACCCCATTAAATATGGTCCCGCCAAATTTAAAAGAGTGGCACCGCTTACTAAGGAAAAAATAACTAGCAACAGTTTTTTTTGTGACCTCATATATTCCCACAATCTTAATATTGTTCCCTTTTGATCTTTAGCCCGGGGCCCTTTAATAAGTGGTCCTCTCATCCGTCCTTGTCTGAATTTTGGCATACCTGTTTTATTAGTTGACATTTACTGATACCTCTTCTCCTAATTGAGATTTATAGATATCTTGATATACTGGGCTGCTCCTAATTAACTCTTCATGATTTCCATCGGCCACTATTTCACCATCATCTAAAACAATAATTCTATCAGCAGCAAGTACCGAACTTATTCTCTGGGCTACTATAATAACTGTGGTATCAGAAAATTTTTCATTTATGGCCTTTTGAATTAAGCTTTCCGTCTGGACATCAACGGCACTAGTGCTATCATCCAGAAGCAAAATCTTAGGCGTAACCATTAATGCCCGTGCGATGGATATCCGTTGTTTTTGTCCACCAGACAAATTGGCACCTCTCTCTTCAAGCATGGTTTTTAATCCCCTAGGCATTCTATCTATAAATTCTAAGGCTTGAGCATCCCCTGCAACTTCTCTAACTTTCCCCTCTGATGCTGTAGGCCTGCCATATTTGATATTGTCTTCTATTGTCCCGGAAAAAATAATAGCTTTTTGTAATGCTATAGATATGTTTTTCCTTAAAATTTTCTGGGGAATTTCTCTCACATTATATCCATCTATTAAAATCTCACCCCTTGTAACATCATAAAAACGTGGGATTAGCTGAATCAATGTTGATTTACCTGACCCCGTTGCTCCTAAAATTGCTAATGTTTCCCCCGGATTAATCTTAAAAGATATATTCTGTAAAACTAATTCATTGCTCTGATGGTTATATGAAAAATCCACATTTCTAAACTCTATAGCTCCCTTGATATTAAACTCTTTTTCATTTTCTTTTATTTCATTTATATACGGAGCACTTTCTAAAACATCACCAATTCTCTTGGCAGATGCTCCTGCTCTGGTTATTTGTACAAAAATGACCCCTAACATCATTAAAGATCCTAAAAGTCTTAAAATGTAATTAATAACAGCCACCACTTGCCCCACGGAAAGAGAACCTTCATAGACTTCTCGGCCTCCAACCCACAAAACAATTACTATGCCTAAATTCAACACAAGCATAATCAGCGGTAATATCAATACCAGAACCTTTGAAGCTTTTGTCATAGCAATTTTTAAGTCATTGTTAACCTTGTCAAATCGTTTTATTTCATAATCTTCCCTGACAAAGGACTTGACTACTCTCATCCCCCGTAAATTTTCCAGCATTACAGTATTCACTTGATCCACTCTTTCTTGCACTTTGGTAAAAAGGGGTTTGGCCTTTCTAATTAAACCAAACATTAATAAAAATAAAAATCCAATAAGACCTACTAATATTACACCAAATTTTGCGCTCACATAAAAAGTCATAGTAACACTACCTACTAACATTAAGGGCGCTCTAACCATCATTCTCAGTAAAATAGCAAAAAATTGTTGTACTTGAATAACATCATTAGTAAGTATGGTAATCAAGTTACCTATTTCTATTTCATCTAAATTCTTATAACTAAAAGATTGTACCTTCTCAAATAAGTCTCTTCTGATATCAGCCCCTGCTCTTTGCGAGGCTGTTGATGAAAATATACCGCTCCCAAATCCCCCTATAAATCCTAAAAATGATAATAAAACCATGATGGTTCCTGTTGTTACAACAAAGTTAAGATCATTATTTTTTATCCCAATATCTATGATTCGTTCCATCAATAGCGGTTGAAATAAGTCTATTAAAACCTCACAGCACATCAGGATGGGCCCTAACATCGCTATTTTCCAATATTTTTGTAAATATTTAATTATTTTTTTCAAAGAATCACTCCATTAATCCCTGCGAGTTTTTTCTCGCTGAGCAATCAAATTATTTTTCATTTTTTTCAGCAGCACTTGCAAAGCCGCTAATTCATCATCTGAAAATCCTGCAAATACTACTTTATTAATATCTATAATTGCTTCATTAACTTCATTCATAATGGTCTTTCCTTTGTTTGTCAGATACACCCGGGTAACCCTTTGATCTTCCTTATCTTTTTCTGTGTAAACAAATCCTGAATTACTCAATCTATCTACCATTTTGCTAAGGGTTGGGGGAGCCAAGTTCATCTCTTTATATAATTCTTTTTTACTTTTACCATCATTACGTAATAATATCTTTAATAGTCTGGGTTGCCCCCGATAGACCCCCAAAGCACTTAATCTTTCCCATGCTAAATGATGATGCAAATGTATAGTATCATTTAATAAATCATTTAAAATAGCAAAAGACATTTTCCTTCCTCCATTCTTTATTTAGCCGACTAACTAAATTATATAATGTCTTTAATTACTTAGTCAACTAAATATTTTCTCCACAAAAAAAAGAGGCTACCTGCCTCTTTTCTTTGTTTACTATAATATGTGTCATTACTTTTGTGCATTAATAAACCCTTTTATTGCTTCAAGGGCTTCTTCGGGACTTTCAATATTACTTGTTAACTTTTCCATGGGACATAAATCAGTACCCTTCCTATTAATAATAACGGAAACTGATTTATTATATTGAACACTTATCTGATACTTTTCAAGGACTGCTTTTCCATTTTCACTAATTACATCTGTATAAATTTCTCTAATACCTCCACAAACTGCAAGAAAAGCCGCGGCTTTTCCTATCACTTTATCGGCTAGAACTGTACCTTTTAAACATAATCTATCATTCTCGATAGCCTGCAAAATAGGCTTTACTCCTCTTTCTTTAGATGTGTATATAATTTCTTGGTCCTTAACAGCTACACAGGTATATTCATTTTCTTTCAGAATTCTTACTGCCATTTCAAGATCCTTCATATATTAGCTCCTTATTTTTAATGAAATAAAATATTATTCTCCTAGAATTTCTTTTTGTTTCTTTTGCGTCAAAGAATCAAACACTAATCTATATGAGATATCAATCAATTCCTTTATGAAATCCTCCGGAATACTACCGTCAAGATAAACTGTATTCCAATTATCTTTGTTCATATGATATCCGGGTTTTATTTCTTTAAATATAAAACGAAGCTCGTCTATTCTATTTTTATAATATTTTATAGTTATACTGGACCTTTCCGGCTCGTGAATATTTATAAAGCCAACCATCTTTCCGCCTACTTTAAAAACTGGCACAGGCATTCTGAAAGGTCTTTCCTCAATTACACCAGGCTTATTTAAAAAATATTCTCTCGCTACCTCTAAGTCCATGAATCCCACCTCATTTGATAGCATAAACTCCAGCTTGCATTACAGAGGCCCAAAAAACTTCTACAGTGGAAAAACCTAAATCCTTCAATAGTTGAAGATGTGAATCAATAGAGATGGGGAAAAACTCTACCCCGTAACGACTGATATGTTTTTCAACTTCTTGTAAGGTTTTACCTTGTCTTAATTGAGCTTGAGCCCATCTTTCCAGACCAATTTGCAAGCCTTTTTCAGATTGGGGTCTAATACTTTCAAAAGTAACATAAACCCCTCCCTCCTTAAGCATCCGATAACAATTTTCTGTTGCCTTTTTTCGCATTTCTATATCGAAATAATGATGTGACATGATAGCCGTGATCACATCAATACTTTCCTTGGCACAATCTAACCTTTCCGTCCCTGACTGAATAAATTCCAAGTCAACATCCTTATCATTCTCAAACTTTTCCCGGGCAACGCTCAGCATTGCCTCCGAGGGATCAGCAAGAATAAAATGAGTCTTTGCAAAATCTTTAACGGCTTTTCCTACTAAATTCCCGGAGCCACAACCTGTATCAAGCCAAACTGCCGGAGTAGGCTTAGCTACTTTGATGAGATCAAGAGTATGCTCATGAAAAAGCCTATATAATGGAAGGGTTTTTTCTACTTTAGCATCATACTCCTGAGCTGGTTGAGATGTCTTGTTATCACGCATAGTTCACACTCCTGCTGTCAAATATTTTATCTCTATTATAGCAAAATGGCACTATAAAGTATCGTTAAAAGGGATGTAAAATTTTCTTAACATTTCTTGACTTCGTTTTTAGGCAAGTGTAGAATATTGATGTAGACATCTGTAGAAATTGGAGGGGTATGATGACTGTTTTAAAAAAACTTCCCGATGCTGAATTTGAAATTATGAAAGTAATCTGGGAAAACGAACCGCCCATCACTACGAATCTCTTAATGGAACAACTGGGAAGAGAAAAAAAATGGAAAGCACAAACTCTCATTTCTCTCTTATCAAGATTGGTGGAACGCGGTTTTTTGCGCACAGAAAAAAAGGGTAAAGAACGAACCTACTTTCCTTTAGTAAACAAAGAAGAATATCTAAAATTTGAATCTAGTAACTTTATGGAAAGATTTCATGAGAATTCCTTTATTAGTCTAGTAAATACCTTATACAATGGGAATAAACTTGATGAAAGTGACCTTAATGAACTGTCAGAATGGCTAAAAAAAAGGGGTGAGTAATATGCAAGATTTTCTTCTCACTCTAGTAATGTCTTCCTTTACCATGTCTTTAATCGCTTTACTTTTTATTTTCCTTACTCCTCAGTTGGCAAAAAAATATACGGCAAAATGGCTTTATTATACCTGGCTGCTAATAATAATAGGATTCATTATTCCCTATAGACCTCAATTTAACACAGCTTTCATTAAAGTAACGTCCCCTCCTGTTTCCTCTGCCTTCACACTAGATGCACCATCTACTAGTGCAGAAATAGTAACTACAACAGACACAATAATAAGTACCCCTTCTCAAACTACTAAAACCTCTAATACAAATTGGTATCAAGTTATTAGCTATATATGGTTAGTGGGTTTTTGGGGTACTATCATATACCACATTCTGCGCCACATTCACTTTTTGAAAATTGTGAAAAGATGGAGCGAAGATGTGAAAAATCCTCAACTAGTAAATACTTTACAAGATCTGCAAATTGCTATGAATATTTCCTCCCCACTTACCTTAAAACTATGCCCTTGCATCACAAGTCCTATGTTAGTTGGTTTTCTCAAGCCTCTCATTTTATTGCCAACTATAGCATATGAGGCTAATGAGCTATCTCTTATTTTAAAACACGAGTTAATTCACTTCAAAAGAAAAGATCTCTGGTATAAAGCCTTCGTACTTATAGCAACTGCTCTACATTGGTTTAATCCTGTAATCTACATAATAGCCCAAGCTGTGGCAACACAATGTGAATTATCTTGTGATGAAGAAGTCGTGTTTAATGCAGATATAAAGACTAGACAAAGATACGGTGAAACTATACTTTGTACCGTGCGAAAACAAAATAAGTTTCAAACAACATTATCTACTAATTTTTATGGAGGTAAGAAAGGTATGAAAAATAGAATTTTCTCTATAATGGATGCCCGTAAGAAGAAAAAGGGGGTTACCTTCCTTTGCTTAATCTTAAGCGCTACCCTGATATCGGGACTCGTCTTTGCCGCCGATAATGGTAATAACGCAACCATGGTACTTCCCGGAATAACAATAATCCAAGATACTTGCATTGAATCAGTTACCGATAAAGATATGGAAAATCTATTAGGTAAAAACTATAAAAACATGACCGTGGAAGAATATGAAAAGAAAATTGCTGAAATTTATGGACATCCAGAAAATGAATGGGCAGAAGAAAATGCCGATGGTACAACATCCACGTATTATATAAGTTCCTTTGATGAAAGCAAAATCAGTATGGGCAGAGGTATAACTTTTGATATAAAAGATAAAAACAACCTCGAACATGTAATCATGGTGGGGGTTAGTTATAATTATCACATCAAGGATAAAAGCAAAATTACTATACAAGAGCGGGAAAATCTGCTTACTGAGTACTTTAACAGCTTGAAAAAAATCATTACTACAATACCCTTTGAACAACTGACAAAGCAGGACATTGTCCAAACTTTACAAGTAAAATACAACAAGATGAGTGAAAGCACTTCTAATAACAATTTGACTATTAATGCCGAGATCGATCAGTATAGCGTTGATGACAAAGTAATTTACAAAAAAGAATACCCTCAAGAACTAACACCCCAAGAACGAGCTGAAACCAAAGGTATGCAGTATTACAAAGTTGACAAAACTTCAGAAGAAATAACGAATAAAGTAATTACCCAAATATATAAGGAATTAGGAATCCCTAGAACCAGTAGTGTTATGTTGGAACTAAAAGACGGCAGTATCTTGTCTTTTATCCCTGAAGATCCTTTTTCCATAAGTGCTTTGAACGGCCTTGATACCTGCAAATTTTATGTTAAAGCTTACGCCCAAAATGCTATATTAGATAAAATAGACTATCATGACCTCTCCCCTGAAAAAGCAAATAAAGTTATTATGGACGTCCTTAAAAAAAAGGTCTATACAGATCCTCAACAATTGAAATCAGATGTTAAACTAGCCTTAGGGCAAGAATTTGGAATAGATAAAGACTACTTTGTAGTGGAAGCAAGAGAACATTGAGGTAAATAAACCATATTAAAACATATAAAAAAGGAGCAGAGGGACATTTGTCATCCTGCTCCTTTTTCAACTTATCCTTTACTCTTGACTAAATTCTCTATATATTTCTAATACGGCTTTATTAACCATTGCTCCCACATAGGCAATAATAATCATAGCTATTATTATCCCTATCATGCCAAAACGAGCTACTAAATGGATGATTATACTTAGTACCGAAAAAATAGCACCAAAGTATAGCGCCATCTTAATGGTCTCCCACATATTATCAAACAAAACTCTAGTTCCCCTCTTTATGTTATACCAAATACTACCCCCATCAACAACCATAGAATAATTAACATAAATAAATATAATGTTAATAAGACCTAAATAGATAAATTTTGGTTTATAGAGTGTGAGCATCATGGGGACAACCATAGTTAGCATTTGAAAAATAAAAAACTTCTTCCATAATTGATTATCAAAAGTAAAAAAATCTCTAATACTAACAGGACTGTCAATTTCTTTGTTAAGGACACTTAAATATCTGCTGTGTACAAAGCTCATCATGAGCACAATAGTGATAACTAACAATACATTAAATAACGAAAGTTGGTTTATAATTCCCCTAAACTGATTGGTATTGTAGCTAAATAGCGCCGTTGGGAAATTTTCTAACAAAAAGCTTACACTGGGGGGCGCTGAAATAATTCCGATTTTTATAGTAAAAAAGTTATTTAAAGGAATATATTTTTCCCGATAGATTTGTTGGTATGAAATTAATTGTAACAGATCTAATAGCACTGGAATTAACACTATCCACTTTATTTTATTTATAAACTTAAAACCTTCATTGAATTTATCACTGATATTCATAATCCTGCTCCTTTGATATAATAGCATATAGTAATGTAGCTTTATCCATAGTGGAGGTTAAAATGAGAAAATATAGCATGTTAATTTTAACAATATTATTAGCATTATTAACTGTAGGAGTCTATGCCTATGAAAATTATAACACCCAGTTACCTAACATAAAGCAACCTCATCTTGATATAACTTCAAATAAATATGGGAAAATTAATAACATAGTTTGGGTAGATAATTACATCAGTCACGATACAGCCTTATTAATCCTTGCTAATAAAGAAAATAATGATCTTAACTATTCTTATTTATATTATCTAAATGTGGAAACGGGACAAGACAAACTGCTAGCAGAATTCCCTGCCCATAAGTATTTAAACGACGTAATCTTATTTGATAATCCTTTTTCTAGTAATAGTATAGTAACAGCTTACAACAAAGGCCTAGTCAAAACAACCCTTATTGCCGACAAAGGCCAGGAGCTCCAAGCCTCCTCGGAAAAGTTGGAAATTCCAGGGTTTACAGAAGCAACCAGTATGGATTTTAAAGGGGATCTTTTCTTCACTAAATCAGATACTGAACTAATCCATCATAAAAAATTCTTCAAACATTCCTTTTTTATTTTTTCTAATAATGAATCTCTACCTGAACTCACAACTTACTATCGAAAACCTTATTCTATTATAAATGCTAATGGCCTGGATAGGCTTTTGACATATACTTCTGTTGATAAAAATAAAGTGAATCTTTATGCCATGTATTATGATGGAACCCTTGTTACTAAATTCAATAAACCTTTAATTACTGATATTATTAGTGCTAAAGCTATTGAAGATAGCTACGGCTTTATAGGAATGAGTGTTGTGGAGGAACAAAATAGTACTTCTGATAATAAGTCCTTAAACATTTTTATGATTCGCGGCAACTTAGATGATGATCAAGTATATTATCATTTAGATAACATTCCTTATAATAAAGATAGGTTTGGAGCAATCCCGGATCTTGATTCCACCACATATAACGAAGATTATTCCCTGGTATATACATGTTTCGATGAAAATCACCAAGGACAAATTAGAATACGTAGTTACCTAAATAAACCTAAAGTAATTATTGATAAACAGAACATTTTTGGTCCTATTAGAATATCAAATAAAAAATTTAATGAGAAAAAAACGAAGGTTATACTATATTTTACTTACGAAGGAGATACCGTCCAAGCTAAAATATGTGACTTAGAGGGTAATCTAATCAAAAATATAACCGATATGCTTATCTGATGAGAAAAAGAATTCTGTTTAAAAAACAGGATTCTTTTTTATTACCTTTTAAAATATAAACATTTTTATTCAAATATTTTTGTAATACTTGTTTATTTTTTTTAAGCATTGTATAATGAAATTGTATTGTTAAGCTCTTAATTTTATTGATACATAATAATTTATTGTAAAGGAGTCTGAATATAATGAAAAAAGAAGTTGTAAGCACAAGTAACGCCCCTGCTGCCGTTGGTCCCTATTCCCAGGCCATTAAAGTCGGTCAATTTCTCTTTATGTCCGGTCAAATTCCCTTAGACCCTAAAACAGGTGAAATCGTGGGAACAACTCCCGAAGAACAAACCGTACAGGCACTAGACAACATTAAAGCTGTCTTAGAATCCCAAAATGCTTCCATGAAAGATATCGTAAAAACTACAGTATTTATGGTAGATTTAAATAAATTTGCTCAAGTTAATGAAGTTTATCAAAAATATTTTAATGAAGCACCTCCTTCAAGAAGTTGTGTAGAAATTTCCGCTCTACCTAAAGGTGCCTTAATAGAAGTAGAAGCAATTGCAGTTCTTCCTGAATAATATCAAAAATACTTTCTAAAAAATAAAGTACACCTAATTATTAGCAAGGCATAGTACTATAACCCTTGTTAAGTTAGGTATAAAGGGATAAACAGGGGATATTACGCTTTATAGCGGTAATATCCCTCTTTTTTTGTTTCTTTAGTAAATTTATAGTGAAATATAATTATTAAAAATATGTTATCATTAGGTTGTTATTTATAATAATAATTCACTTAGATAACTCACTCAAATATATTTAAATTAGGTGGTTGATTGTTACAATGACACATCCTTATCTGGAACTACTAAAACCCTCAGTTGAAAGTTTAGCTAATGTACTAGGTCCCAGAGCTGAACTAATCTTACATGATTTAAGCCGTCCCGAAAATTCGGCTATTATGGTTGTGGGAAATATTACCGGACGCAAAGAAGGAGCCCCTATCACGAATATCGTCTTAAGAGTTCTTAAACTCTATGGTGATAAGGCTCAAGATATGATTAATTATCGCAGTATGACAAAAGATGGTCGTGTCTTAAAATCATCTACCCTCTTTATTCGCGATGAAAATAAGAAAATAATCGGTAGTCTCTGCATTAATATGGATCTAACAGATTATATGTACTGTCAAAAGGTACTACAAGAACTATGTCATACGGCAGAATTAGAAACGAAAATTAATAATGGCGCTTCTGAATTATTTGCTCAAGACATAAATGAAGTTGTAGAAACATTGATTATTAATGAGCTGGAACACATAAATAAACCTGTCCCTCTTATGCAAAAAGAAGATAAATTGAAAATCGTTCAATTGCTTGAAGAAAAGGGCGTTTTCGATGTTAAAGGTTCCGTTGATTTACTCGCTAACTACTTAGGGGTTTCCCCCTATACTATTTATAATTACTTAAAAGAAGTACGCTTTTCTAAAACAGATCATTAAGTTTATCACCCATATTAAGTCAATCTACAGCCCTTATCAGAGGGTTCTTTTTTTGCCCTCCTTACCAAGTCAACGGAATAATTTCCCCATTATCTTTCTTTAATGAAAGTCCCGTTAAATTATTACTTTTTAGATACGTAATAAGGTTCTCCCGCATAATATCAAATAAATCACTGTAATTACCATAGTGCTCCATAATAACACGGGCCATATCTTCATTAGGCCGGCAGAATTCTTCAATAGACTTTTTAAAATAGCCACCATCCATGGCTTCAATATATTCCTTAAACTTATAGCTACCTTCATTATTTTTTTGATACTTTATTGCTGCGGGAACTATTCCGGCGCCTTCTTCTAGTAAGGTTTTCCCATAAAGCACATAACGCTGATAATAAACCGTTGTATAAATAGTTAATTCTCCATCATTTTCATAGGAGCCAAAGATATGAGGTGCCACAATAGTAAGTTCGGATTCTCTCGTATCATATTGTGTTAACGCTGCGGCAGTAGCCATATCTTTAAGGGTATTTCCCTGGGGCAATACCGCTTTAGGAAGTGGTGTTACCTCATATATTTTCAACTTTGCATACCATTCTTGTGGTGTAGTATACTCATGTTTCTGTACATTGTTTCTATTCCCCAAAATATCTATACATAATTCCATCATAATATGGCCTTTCAGTCCCTCTGCTTTTCCTTGCTCAAAACAAGATAGCAGATATTCCAGGGCTTCATCGCCCATCTTTTCTATTTTCCCGTACTCATCTTTATGGTCTCTGATATAGTCCTGGGGACTAGAAGACTCTTGAGGAGAGGACATAATAATTTGTAAGTACTCTTCGATCTGGTTAGCTTTTGTTACTTCTATTGTATCTACAGGTCCTTCCATAAAAGCATCTCTTTTATTGGTAAAAACATATTCTCTTAAATTGCTATAGATATCCTCAGGAATTTTATAATATCTGTACCCTCCATGAGATGTAATCATCGCTAATGAATCACCATCGTAAAACTTAATAGCTAATGTTTCATTTACATCAAACCATAATTCTGAGCTAAGTTCTAAAGGTGACCTCACTTTTAGCTCTTGCCATTTATTATCTTGAAAAAGCTTCATTAATTCCACATTAGGAGATATTATATATTTCCCATTCACAAATAAAGGATCCGTCTGAGCTAATAAGTCCAGAGCATTATCTTTATTCAAATAGTTTAGATCTATGCTATCCGCTTGAGGGTTGCCCAGCAAAGAAACAGAGACTACGACTAATACTACGATACCAATTAAAGTTACCAAGAAGGTTCGTTTTTTATAATTAACAATGTTTTTTATCCGTACTTTGATATTCTTTTCACCGAAAGCTAACAGACCCCCATTAAATAAATTACTTTGACTAATAGACATGTTTAAAAGACTATAGGCATATTCCTTTCTAACATCCTTTTCAAAAGTAGCTATAACTCTCTCGTCACAAGATAATTCCATATCTTTATGAGCTAAGATATAACTAACCCACACAGTGGGATTAAACCAATGTATAGCTAGCACTAATAACGACAGAGGCTTAATCAGGTAATCTCGTCTCTTGATATGAATTAACTCATGCAGAATAATATAGCGCAGATCCTCTCTATCTCTACAATCAACAGGTAGCACTATCCGCGGGTTAATTAGACCGCAGACAATAGGTGTGTTTATTCTATCAGATAGATAGATTTTGATTTTTTTCCTTAGCCCTATTTTTTTAGCACAAACTCTTAACGTCTCATCATTTTGGTATAGTGTAGCTGTTTTTAATCTATTAATAGTTATAATATATAAAACAGTTAAAAAAAGTAGCATCCCACCCACACCACAAACCCATATGAAACTAGCTATAAACATAATTATTTGCATAGGATTTACCGATGATTCCGGAGCAGCAGCAGGTAATTTTTCATTTATTTTTTTATTCACCATAGGGAAACCTGTTTCTATCTTGGGCTGGGCCATCATCCCTATGTCTTCGGAGATATATTCAATACCACCAATATCCTCATTAAAATGCAAAACTTTTGTCGGTGCATTAATATAGTTAAAAATGCTCAAAGGGGTAGAAAAGGAAATAGGAATAAGCAAGCGTAACAAAACTAAGAGCCATAAGACATAGCTAAAAATCTTAGGCAGCTTATTTTTAAAAATTAAGCGAATCAACATTACAATAAAGAAAACTACAGAGGCTGCTACACTCATATTCACTACATAGATAAATAAAGTATCAAGCATCTTTTATTCCTCCGTTGTAGTCTTTTCATCAATTATTCTTTTCAGCTCTAAGCCCTCTTCTTCGGTAAGGGTTTCTTTATCTAAAAAGCTGGCTAAAAAGAATTTTAAAGAACCATTATACATTTTATTAAGATGATCAGTACTCTCTTTTTTTTGGACTTGTTCCCGCTCTACTAAATATCTTACTTCTGCATTTTCATTTTGTAAGATGCCACGCTTACAAAGTTTCCTTATTACTGTATATGTAGTAGATTTTTTCCAGCCCAATATCTCCTGGGCTAACTTCACCAGCTCCGTGGAGTTAATAGGGGCTTCATCCCACACTATGTTCATGAATTTAAGCTCTGCATCAAATAGTTTTAAATCTTTCATAGCAAAAACCTCTCTGAGATAATATTAGGTTTATTATAATAAACCTAATATTAGTTTACTGTGATAAACCTTTATTGTCAATCTTCTTTTCTTTGTTCAACTAATTTTTTTTGCCCCTACGTAATATACACTATAGTATTAATTAAGGAAGTGTAATTAGTGTCACAACTTATCAGAAGTTTTTCTCCAACTTCTAAGCAAATTGCCCTCACTTATGATTTAGGTAACCATTCCTATAGTCACCCTAATTTTACTAAGTTAGCACCTGAGGAAATGATTAATGAACTAATTACAACAGAAAAGATCCTACAAGATCTTGGCGGCATTGATCCTAAACCCTTATTTAGACCACCTTATGGTGCATTTAATAAAAAGTGACGGTTTTGAGTTTGTCACCATCGGTAAAATACTTAACCAAATATAATTAATAAGGTAAGAGGAAAGTTACTTCATTACTTTCCTCTTACCTTATTATTCCTTCTGTTTTCAATACCTCTATAATATATAAAGCTCTATGCTGATAAGTGTGATTTTTTTCTACAGTTTCTTTACCTTGTTTTCTAATCCTTTCTCTTGCTCTGTTATTTTTTGTATAATACTTTACCAAATTCACAGTTTCTTTGCTACAGGAGGGTACCACTAAATCCTGACCTGGCTGAAATAAACGTCTAATCTCTGGGGTATCAGAGGTTATCAAAAATCCTTCTGACCCTAATATTTCATAAGTGCGTTGTGTTAATTGATTTTCATGATTTTGCAATCCTATTATGATATTAGAACTAGCATATACTTTAGTTGCTTCTAAATAATTTAGATAACCATGCATCCATTCCTCAGGAATCTCAGCTCCAAGATAAGCTTGCATTTTATCCCAATCTTCTCCCCAAAAATCTACTCGTATGCTTGCTTTAATTAATGGTTTAATTAAAGTTTTGATAGATTTAATGCGATAATGATCTGGATACTTTTGAAGGATATGGGGATAAGCATTGGCAACTACGGCTATAGATTTAGCATATTTAAAATCAATAGGTGCTCTATAGTGAACATCTGGTTGATAGGCAAAATCTAAAGGGGCTGAAGGAATACCCATTTTTTTATAATAATCAACCCTTGCAGGACAAATAGTAAAAATAAAATCCATCTTACTATTTTGAATTAATGGTACTGTAAAAGATTTCGTATGGGTAGGATCTTCCGTAGCCCAATATATATGAGGAATATGAGTTATTTCCAGACATTCTTTAAGCCAACCTTGTTTTTCTGGAGAATGCTCATATGTCCAACCCATGGAAAATATTAAAGTCGGCTTATAACTTAAAATATCTTCATAAAGCTTTTCTTTTGATAATATACCACTTATTAAAACTTCATGCCCTATATCTCTAAATCCCCTGGGAAGTCCGTAAATCCACATAGGCCAACTTTCTAAAAACAAAATGCGCATAAGTGTAAATTATTCTCCTTCTTCTTTTCTAGCAGATATCCATGTATATATTATGAAAAGAATTTAATATAAGTTAAAAATAAGAAAAATTTGCTGATAGATAATGATTCTATACCACGAAGTATTAAGTGTCCGGAATAAAAGCAATAAGCTTATTGTAGGGGAGTGACCTAATTGATAATTACTGAAGATAATTTTGTTCTTCAATTAAGAAAAAGAAACGAAAAGGCTTTAGAATTTGTTATAGATAACTATGGTTGGATTATAAAATCCATTGTAAAAAAGCATTTATATAATTTGGAAAGCCATCAAGATGAGTGTATAAATGATATACTATTAGGCCTTTGGAACAACATTAATAGTTTTGATGATAATAAAAGTACTTTTAAGAATTGGCTGGCAGGCATAGCCAAATACAAGACTATTGATTATCGACGAAAGTACTTAAAAGATTTAAAAAACGAAAATATCGAATATCTCAATATAGCCAGTGAAAATGATGTTTGTGAAGAGGTTACGATAAAAACTATCAATCAAGATTTAACTGAACTTTTAAATTGCTTAAAAAATGAAGACAAAGAATTGTTTCTTAAACTGTATGTTGAAGAACAAGATATGTGCCGCGTAAGTGAAGCAACCGGGTTGAAAAGGGATGTTATCTATAACAGAATCTCCAGAGGGCGAAAGAAACTTCGGAAAATGTTCAATCTTATGGAAGGCAGGGGATAAAAATGACTAAAAATATCTATGATCTATTAAATGAAGTTGAAATAGATTTAAAGGAGTATGCGAAAGACGATTTCAGTGAGATTGAAAGAAAACGCTATAAAAATGCTTTTAGAAAATCTGTAAAAAAAAATAATATACTTTACAAAAAAGGTATCGCCATCGCTTCCATAGCTGTATTAACTATAGGATTGCTGGGAAGTAATTCAGGGGGACACGTGTGGACATATGCCCATACCATTATCACCGATGTAGCAAGTTTCTTAGGAATTGAAAAGAGCTTAGATGAATATAAGACTGTGGTAAATAAGGCAATAACTAAAAATGGTGTAACCATTCAATTGAATGAAGTTGTTTTAGATAGTGATGAACTAGTAGTTTCAGCTACTACCACAGCTAATGAAAAATTAAGAGAAAGCGGGATCATCTTAGATCATAGTATTTATGTAAATGGGAAAAGAGTAAGTAATGGAGCTGGTGGAGCTGCAAAACAGCTAGATGAATATACAATGCAAGAAGTTTTGTTCCATGACTTAGAAGGCGATTTCAGTGGCGATTTAAATATAAAGATTGCATTCTCCGATCCCCTTATCAATGAAAAGACCATAAAAGGACGTTGGGTGTTTGAATTTAAGACTAATGGCGATGAGTTAGCGCTAGACACCAAAGAAATACTACTTGATAATACCTTTACCCTTGAAAACGGACAAAAAATCACTTTAGAAAAATACACCAGTAATAATTTAGGACAAAAAATTTATTACTCTAAAAGTCCTAAAGGTACCGATTACGATATGGTACTAAGAGGACATGACGATTTAGAAAATAAAGTTGAGTTTTACGTATCTAGAGCAACTGCTAATAAGGGCATATTCAAGTTAGCTACTATTGATGGTAATCTTGATGATAAAGCAAAAATGCTTACACTTACTCCCTATGCCGTTAAATTCCCTGAAGAAAGTGGCAGATTGAGCAATGATTTCAAGAAAGTTGGCGAAGAGTTTGTAATAAATTCACCAGCCTCAGAAAATTAAATTCTTGCAAAAACCCATGACTTAAGAGAATAAAGAAAAAACGGTGTAAACTTCCCTAGCAAGGGCAGTAACACCGTTTTTTGTTCACCTTCTCCAGTCATTTCATCTTATAACAAATAGATAATTCATAATCGCTATTTTTTTAGGACTTTATTACTTATTATTATATATATTGTATACAACTATAATATTTTATGGTATCATTTGGTAGTTGCCGCTTTAATATAAAAGGAGATGTCACAAGTGAAACTCAAAAGAAAAAGTTTTTTAGTTTTACCCATATTATCTACTTTAGTATGCATAACTTTACTCTTTGGTTGTTCCAACGAGCCAGCTAAAGAATATAGTAATCAATTAAAAACATTTACAATTTCTGTTAGTGGAGAATGGACTAGCGCTCCAAACACTAATGAAAATAATATTACGCTAGATAACGAAGATCAAAGCTTAACAATAACTGTTCAAAAGTTTCCTAAAGAATTTGAACTAGTTAAACAGATAACTAGCCTTGATAATTTTATCTCATTTTATGAACAAAGTTCCATAGCAAACCTTTTAAATATGGGAGAAGTTTCAGACCTTGAGGATGTAGAAATAGATAGTGCTTTGGCTGCAAAAGCTTATGAGCTCAAAGCTAAGCAGAATAATGTAGTAGCTAAAGCTTATTTTACCTACATTGAAACAGAAACAGGCTATTATTCTACCTGTATTACAGGTTTAGAAAAAATATATGATAAGAATATATCCAAGTTAAAAGAAGCAATAAAAACTCTTGAAGAAATAGAAGAAGAATAAGTAATAAAAATAATAGTAGGCAGCATAAAGGGAACATCACAAAGAGATGTTCCCTTTAATTTTAATCATTTTTTATAATTAACTTCTATTTCTGAGTTATTTAGATGTAACACAGTCTTACTGGGTCTAGTTTTAGCTAGTATTTTACCGTTTCTTATAGAATATAAAATGGAAGCTTGTCTTCTGATAGCATCATAGCCATTTTCCCCATCTAAAATGATCAAATTAGCCGGTTTCCCCACCTCTATACCATATTCATTTTCGATGTTTAAAGCTTTAGCACTATTTTTTGTAATTAAATCGATAGAATTATTTATTTGGCTATAACCCATCATCTGACACACATGCAATCCCATATGCAGGACTTGCAGCATATTTCCTGTTCCCAGAGGATACCAGGGATCAAAAATATCATCATGGCCGAAACACACATTTATACCTGCTTCCAGTAATTCCTTAACTCTGGTAATGCCCCTCCTCTTAGGATAAGAATCAAATCTGCCTTGCAGATGAATGTTTACTAAGGGGTTTGCCACAAAATTTATCCTTGATAATTTTAAAAGCCTAAACAGTTTGTAAGCATACGCATTATTATAGGAATGCATAGCTGTGGTATGGCTTGCTGTTACTTGTTCTCCCATCTTATTTTCATAGGCTTTTGCAGCTAACACTTCAATAAATCTCGATTGTTCGTCATCTATTTCATCACAATGTACATCGATTAAACACTTATATTTCTTAGCTAATTCAAATACTTTTTCGAGAGATTCAACACCATATTCTCTAGTAAATTCAAAATGTGGTATTGCTCCTATAACATCTGCCCCTAACCTAACTGCCTGTTCTAAAAGCTCAAACCCCTTGGGATAAGATAGGATACCTTCCTGGGGAAATGCTACTATTTGTAAATGAACATAATCTTTCATTTCTTCTTTAACTTCTACCATTGCTTTTAGAGCTGTAAGGTCCGGATCTGTAACATCTACATGAGTTCTAATAAATTGAATTCCATTTGCAATCTGCCATTGCATTGTCTTTTTGGCCCTTTGCTTTACATCTTCCTTTGTCAAAAGCTTTTTTCTTTCCGACCATCTCTGTATTCCTTCAAATAAAGTACCACTCTCGTTCCAACTTGGCTCACCCGCAGTTAACGTGGTATCTAAATGAATATGGGGCTCTATAAAGGGTGGTAAGGCAAGCCTCCCTCGGGCTTCAATTATTTCTTCCGAATCCCTTACGATCTCCCTAGCAATTTGCGTTATCACGCCTTCCTCTATCAATAAATCAAATTGCCCTTCTTGATTTTGCAGTCTTACACCTTTGATCAGCATTGAATATGCCTCCTTATGCATTCACATATGAGTTTACTTGCTCTTTCTTAGCTGCCTTTAGTGCTTTACTAACTAGAGTATAGAAACAGACTGATACAAGCAC
Organism: Clostridia bacterium; assembly: GCA_018433015.1. Lineage (GTDB taxonomy): Bacteria > Bacillota > Peptococcia > DRI-13 > SV3-B141 > SV3-B141. The sequence continues at coordinate 69,449 of JAHDSB010000047.1, forward strand.
GGAATTTAAGGGTGGTATGCCTGGTAGATATTTAGATGCTACAACACCTACTACCCAGGTTAGTATAGCAACCTTATTGACCACTTGGAAACTTTGCTTAGTAATATCTTCATATTCTCTCTTATTCACTAGAAAATAGTCTGCTATAATCACAGCCCCTATAGAAGGAATAATAGAGTTTAAAAAAGTTAGCCACCCAACAAAATTGTTATAAAGATACATAGCTCCTAAAGTTCCTATCAGCCCATTAAAAACAACTACTTTATTCTTGGGTATTTTCGTTATATTGGAAAAGCCTAACCCTGATGCATATAAAGCATTATCGTTAGTTGTCCAGATATTGAATCCTAAGATAATTATAGCAGGAATAATTAACCCTTGTAAAAACATCACCTCTGAAATATCCGCTTGCCCGGTAACCATAGCTCCTACTGCCCCAAAGATAAACATCAAGGAATTTCCTATAAAGAAAGCAATCAAAGTTGTGAAAACTGCTGTTTTTTTCGTTTTAGCAAATCTAGTAAAATCAGGTGTTAATGTACCCCCACTTATGAATGATCCTACACACATACTTAAAGCTAATCCCAGGGGAAGGGTTTGCTCCGGTTGGATTGCAAATAGTGCCTTCATTCCACCAATGCTTTCGATAGCCTTAAAAACGGAGAAGTTTCCCAGTATAGCAATGGAAGGTACTGCTATGATACTTAATATAGTTAATGATTTCATGCCAAAATAAGCAGTTGCCGTCATAAGAATCCCTGCTATGGCAATCAAGATATAGACATTAATTCCCGTTACTTTTTGAACAGGTATAGCAAACATGGCAACTCCTACACCAAACCAGCCTACTTGAGTTATTCCCAGTATAAAAGAAGCCAAATAAGACCCTTTTTCACCAAAAGAATATCTAGCCAGTAAATGAGTTGATAATCCTGTACTTGCTGCAATATAAGCAAGTAAACTTGTATAACCTCCTAGGATTAAATTTCCTAATAATACAGCTATAATAAATTTTTTAGCATCCAAGCCTGTGCCTAAAGAACCTCCCGTCCACATGCTAGCTGAGAAAAAAGTAAATCCTAACATTACCGCAAACATGGATAAAAATCCTTTTTTACTTCCCTGGGGTACTGCCTGTAGAGAAAAATCATGATCTTGACTCATTTTACTCATTTTATAGACCTCCCTAATGATTCAAGTAACCAGTACCTATAGCTATGTGGAGATGAATGAACTTAATATCCATAAAAAAAGCTTCTCGTCCCATTTGACAAGAAGCTTTCTTATGCATAGATATCGCAACAATAAGTTGCAAAAATCGCATTTATTTGCATCCGCAAACCTTGCCAGTCTCACAGAACTGATTTAAAGGTACTGATATTCTATTTAGTCTTATTATGACATCAAATAATTACGTTAGTCAACTAAAAAGTTAAGCTAAATCTATTATTTTCCTCTTACTTAGGCTCTACACTAGCCTTTTCAAAAGTTTTATTAAATGCTAATTTTTCCTTTACAACCTTTATTATTACACCTAATACCATTCCCAATGCCGCCGGAACTACCCAGCCTAACCCTTCTCCATAAAGAGGTAGACCACTACATAGATTTGTAACAAGTTTCAGCTCTATCCCGACTTGCCCTAAGGCATCAACGATACTTATTACTCCCGTAAATAATATTGTTAAGCTATATACTAAGGAATTTCCTTTAAATAAATTATCTAGCATAGCAAGTACTATCAGCATGATTGCTATAGGATAAATTGCATTTAAGATTGGTACAGATACTGCGAGAATCTTTGTTAAACCCATATTGGCCAAAGTCATACTGGAAAGAGTTATTATTATAACCCAATTTTTGTAGGAAATTTTTTTGGTTAATGTTGAAAAATATTGACTACATGAAGTTATCAAACCCACGCTTGTGGTTAAGCAAGCCAAAGTAAAGATAAGGGCCAGCAAAACAGCTCCCGGTTTACCAAAGATATACGTGGTAACGTTTGTTAAAGTCTGAGCTCCATTTTCTGTACCTCCAAATCTTCCTCCACTGGCTGCACCTAAATGGGCCAGTATTGAATAGATGAGCACTAGTAAACTTCCCGCTATCATTCCGGCTTTTATCGAGGTGGATATTAATACTTTTTTGTCCTCTACCCCTTTCGATTTTATGGCTAATGCAATAACAATTCCAAAGTTCAGTGCTGCTATAGTATCCATCGTTAGGTATCCATCTAAAAATCCATGTACGAAGGGTGACGTCCCATAATTTCCTAAGGCTGGTCCATAATTACCTAAAGGCCTACATAATGACCCTATGAACATAATTAGAATCAACAATAATAACGTAGGTGTTAAAACCTTACCCATGCGATTAACTAACTTAGCCGGAGACAACGATAACCAATAAGCTACCATAAAAAACACGCATGTAAAGATAAACAAGGCTATAGTATTTGATATACTCTGGGGTAGATATGGTGCTACTGCCATCTCAAAGGGTAAACTTCCTGCTCGAGGAATTCCCAAGCCAGGTCCTATAGATAAATAAATTAAAACAGTAAAAATCCCTGCAAATACAGGATTAACTCTCTTAGCTAAATTATTTAACCCGCTAGATCTAGCAACTGCAATTACTCCTAAAATCGGGAACCCTACTGCTGTTATAAAAAAGGCGACCATTGCTACCCAAGTTTTTGTACCTGCTGCTTGCCCTAAAAATGGAGGAAATATGAGGTTTCCTGCTCCAAAAAATAAAGAAAAAAGCATTAATCCTATAAGTAATAAATCTTTCTTTGCTAACTTTTTCATTTTGATCGTCCTCTCTGTCGAAGTTATCCTTATCTATTTTAATGAAGGGCTAATGTCATCCTCTATATCCATATAACCGCCACCTTTCCAGGGAATAAAAAAACCCGCCCCATGATAAACAGGGACGGGATAACCGCGTTACCACCCTAATTCTATAAAATAAAGTTTATGTCACATAAACCTTTTATAGCACTTAGTTACGTATCCAACAATACGCTTGTCTTTTAACGGCGAAAGGCTCCGGCAATACTTACTAGAAAATATAGTTTCAGCATTGCTTCTCAGAGATGATTTTCAGTTATATCTTGAACATTGGCTTGCAGCACACCACCAACTCTCTGGGGAACAGAATATTACTTACTTTTTCTCTTCATAAGAATTTAAACTATATGTTTTTTTCACGTACAATTTATATCATACACCAAGAATTCTCTTTAGCCAAGACCCATAAAATTCATTTGTATCGACAACTATTGCAAATGTAAACCAGAATTTTTTGCTCTGTCATCAGCAATGATTGCTGTCCCTTCTATAACTGTATCTTCCTCAACTTCCGGTTGGTCGGAAGGATTCTGTGGATATTTTTTCCCATCAAATTTAAGTTGCGCATAAAAGGGCTCTATGCCTCCCCCAGCTACACGCATTATTAAATCATTCCAACCATTTGTCTTATCTGTACTTATAATGATAGGATTTTGTACTAAGGCAATATCTGATACTAATTTATAATCATCTTCCTGACCTGCAAATATAAAGGCTGTATCACCACCGGTACCAGAAAGAATAGAACCTACTACATATACAAAGGTCTCAGGTGCCTCATCACCATTAAGATCAATTTTATTATAGTAATATTTCATATCGCTATCTATTTCCATTCCATATATATCTTGCACAGCCTTTGCAATTGCTTCTTCTAATTTTGTATCTTTATCTGATTCAGCTACTTGATAAGAAACTTTGGAGAAGTCTAGCACTTCTGATTCAAATTTACTAATATTATCTTCTTCTGCCACATTAGCCTTTTCAGCACCATTATTCTCTTCAACAACATTTGCTTCATTTTTTCCGCATGCTGTAAACCCTAAAATACACATGCTAATTAGTAAGATACTGATAAGTTTTTTCATGATATGATCTCCCCTGTTTGTAATATAAGTTGTTACAATCATGCTTTTTCCTCTTGTCCGTTAAATTCTTAATCACTTCCCTTTTATTGGATTATCATTATATAAAATCTTCTTTTACTAATACCCGTTAAATTGAGAAAAAGTTTGCTTTATGTGAAAAATTTTTATTCTATTTAAATTTTCTTACTGGGTTTCAAAAAATCATTTATAATTCTACCCTACGGCCTTGATAATCAACAGTTATTCGAGGCTCACTAACTATATTATATTTCTGTATCATTAATATAAAATAGAGATGGGGCATACACCACCATCTCTATTTTAAAACTTATTCCAGGCGCTAATCCCGGATATTCATGTTTAATAATCGGTAGAACATTTCATTACTATAAAACTATTGTGGTAAATCATAAGATCTGATTAACCTGATTTTTCTGATAATTCTTGGTATAATATTAATAGCATAAGTGCAATAAAACTATATATAATGATATCTTGTTCTACCCTTTTTATGTACGTATTTAAAAGAAACTTAAAATTAGGAAATTACCAAAAAATCAACCAATACCTCCATAAAAAATTCCTAAAATGTATACAATAATTGTAAGTCCGCAGAACACATATTTGGTCATTGGCTCAAACCAAGCCCCAATCTTCTTTTCCCGTCCTAATTGTGCTTGTTCCCTTGCAAAGCCCGGTCCACAAACCCAGAAGAACATGATTCCTGCTAATAAGGCACCTAACGGAATGATATAAATAGATACAATATCCATCCAAGTCCCTAAATTATCGGCATTTTCAAGTATTAATCCTACACTAGCAGCAATTACTGCAACGATAGTTACTGAAGTTCCTCGCGACATTTTAAATCTATATTGTAATGCTTCAATTGGACTTTCAAATAAGTTCATCAACGAACTAATACCTGCAAATAATACTGCTACAAAGAAAACAATAGCAAACAATTGTCCCATAGGCATCATTTTGAATACATTAGGCATGGTAATAAACATTAATGGGGGGCCTGCAGCCGGATCTAAATTAAAAGCAAATACCGAGGGAATAATCACAATTGCCGCTAACATGGCTGCTATTGTATCAAAAAGAGCAACATTTTTCGCGCAACCCACAATATCTTCTGATTTTTTTAAATAACTTCCATATACAACAGTGCCCGATCCTGCTAATGACAAGGAGAAAAATGCTTGCCCTAAAGCATAAACCCAAGTCTTAGGATCCCCTAGTAGCTCCCATTTAGGAATAAACAAATACTTAAAACCTGCTACAGCACCTGGTAACGTGACTACGCGAATAGCTAAAATAATAAATAATCCAAAGAATGCAGGCATCATAAACTTATTAACCTTTTCAATTCCCTTGGATATACCCATTAGCATGATTATAAAAGTCAATGCTAATCCTGCAAAATGCCAACTAACACTTCCAAAAGGCCCTGCAATCTGACCAAAATAAGCACCGCTATCTGGTGCTGATGTAACTGCTCCAGTAATTGAACCCACTGTAAACTTAAGAATCCAGCCTACAACAACAGCATAACCTATAGCAATTCCCAATGATCCTAGCACAGGAATAAGCCCTATTAAATCGCCATTTTTCTTATTGCGTCTTTCCAAGGCTTTTTTAAAAGCTCCTAATGGACCTGCCTCCATAGCACGGCCAAAAGACATCTCTCCTATCACGCCTGTAATACCGATTATAATAATAAATAAAAAATAGGGTACTAAAAATGCAGCGCCACCAAACTGACCTACACGATAAGGAAACATCCATAAATTCCCCATGCCTACAGCTGACCCAATGCATGCTAGAATGAAGCCAATTTTAGAATTAAACTTATCACGAGTTTCTAAAGTTCCATTCTCATCTACAACGTGTTCTGTACGCTTAATAGACATCGTGTCACCTCTTATCTTTATTCTTCTTTTTCCTTATTACTAACCTACTTTCCTTAAGTGCAAAGATTACCTGCAACTATTGGAAACAATAGCTGCAGGTAATTTTATATTTTTATTTTTCCACCGGTGCAAGATGGGCTTGGAAGTGTCTCAGAATTGGTGGTTCCCATGTAATTTTATAACCTTTTACTTTGTTTGCTTTTTCTTTAATTGCAATCAGTGCATTTGCCATCACATCAATATGTGACTGTGTATAAACACGACGAGGAATTGCCAGACGAGTAAATTCAAAGTTGGCTTTTAATTGTTTTCCTGTATCAGGATTATTTCCTAACATAAATGATCCAATATCACATGTACGAATTCCAGCTTCTTTATAAAGCTCAATTGCCAGGGCTTGACCTGGAAATTCATAATATGGAATATGAGGGAACATTGCTTTGGCATCTACGAACACACCATGTCCTCCAACAGGTGATTGATACGCAATACCTGCATCGTCAAGACGTCCTGCCAGATATTCCATTTGTCCAATGCGATATCTTAGATAATTTTCATCAAGGCCTTCATGAAGACCGATTGCCAAACTCTCAAGATCACGGCCCGATAGTCCACCATATGTAACGAACCCTTCAAATGAAATGGTACGTCCTTTGCAAGCTTGATATAATTTTTCATCTTCTTTAATACCAACTAAGCCACCCATGTTTACAATTGTGTCTTTTTTAGCACTCATTGTAAACATATCTGCATAACTGAACATTTCTTTTACAATTTCTTTAATTGATTTATCTGCATAACCTTCTTCTCTTTGCTTTACAAAATAAGCATTTTCCGCATAACGTGCAGCATCAATGCAGAATCTAATACCGTATTTTTTACATATTTTAGCTGTTTCTCTTACGTTTTGTATAGATACGGGCTGACCACCTGCTGAGTTATTTGTTACGGTCATAATAACAACAGCAATTTTGTCGGCACCATGTTCATTAATTAAAGCTTCTAATTTTTCAACATCCATATTTCCTTTGAAAGGAACTCTTTTAGCGGGATTACTAGCTTCAGGAACAACACAATCAATGGCTCTTGCACCTGCTAATTCCACATGTGCTCTTGTTGTATCAAAGTGCATATTAGAGATAGAATATTGTCCTTCTCCCATCAATAGCCCAAAAAGAACTTTCTCTGCAGCACGTCCTTGATGGACTGGTTGAATATATTTATAACCAAATATTTCTTGGGCTGTTTCTATAAGTTTATAATAACTTGATGCACCGGCATAAGCTTCGTCACCTCTCATTACCCCTGCCCATTGCTCTTGACTCATAGCATTTGTCCCACTGTCAGTTAATAAGTCAATATATACATCTTCCCCTTTAAGATTAAACGTATTATATTTGGCCTCGGCAATCTTTTGTTCCCTTTCCTCACGTGAAAGCATTTTGATTGTTTCTACCATTTTAATTCTAAATGGTTCTGGCACGTAATTAACTCCCATAATAAAAGCCTCCCTTTTAATTATTTAAATTTCATTTAAAATGCAATTATTTTAAATGAAAAGATTATTCGCAATATTATGCAACTAGAAGCTTCAATCTTATAAATATTAAAAATTTTCATTAATTAGCTGTTGCGCAAAGCTCCACTGTAAGTCAATGCCAATTAAAACATGTTGATAATTTTTTATTATTTATTCCTATTTTCAATACAATATTATCACCATTATAAAACTTCGTCAATAATTTTTTATTACACATAAGGGTTGATCTTGATATTTTCATGCCCTTTATGAGGGTTTTTGTTATAATATAGCCCTTTTTGTACTTTCTTTGTTGCAAAGCCATGATAATATTTTATCATAATTTTATTATTGTAATAATAAACTATTATCTTTATTATTGTGTTTTATTGCAAGATATTTATGGTTATGCTAATCTATTGGTAAAGTAGGAGTATTATATTTTAATATGTTAAATAAAACCTCTACAAACCAAGAGCTAAAGAGTAGGTGAAAAAATGGATGCTGCCCTGCTAAAACAATACACAATTCTAGTAGAATTTTTAGGAAAAACTTTGGGCCCAGACTACGAGATAGTTTTACATGATATTAGCGATCAAACCAATTCCGTCGTCGCCATAGCTAACGGTCATGTCAGTGGACGAACCATTGGTGCACCAATGAATAGTTTTGGATTAAACGTCATCTTAAACAAGAGCTATAAGAATAGCGACTACAAACTCAATTACAATGGTGTTTCTAAAGACCAACGTATATTAAGATCTTCCACCTTATTTATAAAGGATAAAAACGATGAACTTGTAGGACTTTTATGCATTAATTTCGATGATAGAAACTATGTAGATATTTGTAACCAAATATTAAAGCTTTGTCATCCCAATGAATTAATTGAACATAATAGTACCTATGAATCTCTTAATTCTCTATTAGATGAGGCTGAAACCCTTTCCGGATCTATTGCAGAAGTGACAGAAACCGTCTTAAATAAAGTATTGGCGGAAAACAAGATTCCCATCGACCGTTTGACACAGGAGGAACGTCTCAATATCGTAGATATTTTGAATCAGAAAGGTATTTTCATGCTAAAGGGAGCTGTCAGTGAAGTAGCAAAACAACTTCATTGTTCAGAACCTAGCATTTACCGTTATCTCAGTAAATTGAGTAAAGAATAAGGAATAAAATAAAAAAGGTAGCTACAGCGATACGGTGGATAGTACGCTGTAGCTACCTTTTTTTGTATAAAACCATTATTGGAGTATCCAATGTCCATTTCTCTTAAATTTTGATTTTCTTCAGCCAAACAAATTGTGGGTGTAAGTAAAGTTGCTCCTAACAAGATACCTGTAATTAATTCTTTTATTTAAAACATCTCCTTTTGTTTTTCATCATGATATATTGATAAATAACTAGTTTATTACTAAAAACAATAAAAATATATTGATAAACAATAAATTTAATGTTATGATGATTTCAAATGAAAGGAGAGATCACTTATGACAAAAACAAATATTTTAAAACTATGTATTATAGTCATGGTACTTACAACGCTAGCAGCTGCAGTCGTGTGGTTTCCAAAATCAATGGGTATTATGACCGAAACTCCACCTGTTTTACTAGTTGTGCAGGCTGGTTTTTATTTAAGACTTTTACCGTTCTTATTTGGACTGCATCAGGCTTGGAAGGTGTTGAGGCTCTTAGGGAAGGGGCAGGCCTTTTCACTTGATGTTGTTCATGCGTTGAGAAATATCAAATACTGTGCTAGTAGCGTAGTGTTAATATATGTAATTGGCCTCCTGATGATGTCCATAAACAATATGCTGGATCTTGCAAGTATTATGAATGCTTCAGAGATTGCATTTAAAGCTGGAGTTCTTGCATTGTTTAGTGCGGTTTTCCAAGAACTCATACAAAATGCTTACGATATTAAGATGGAAAACGACTTAACAGTCTGAGGTGATGATATGGCTATTATACTAAATTTAGATGTAATGTTGGCAAAGAGAAAAATGAGTGTGACAGAATTATCAGAAAAAATTGGTATAACAATGGCTAATGTATCCATACTTAAGAATGGGAAGGCAAAGGCTGTAAGATTTTCCACACTGGAAAAGATATGTGAAGCATTAGATTGTCAACCTGGAGATCTGTTAGAATATAAGAAATGAAAACAAATCACTTGCTTAATAAATACTCCTTTATCGATAACCCCTGTAATATCAATACTTATATATAATAAAACCGTACCTATTTATGGTACGGTTTTCCGTATCTTTCAATAATTATTTATTATTACTCAGCTATTTCAGTACTGTTTATAGCTAGTCCCTTTTCACTATCCCAGTTTAGATCCCATCCGAACTCATCAATAACGTATTTCCAAGTTAGTGGAAAATAAGTTATGCCTCTAAAAACTAGCATTGGATACTCTTCAGATTCGTTATCAATAAGTTTATCATTTAGAATTATATCGGAAGTAGGTATAGACACCGAATACTCCTCATCTAAATTATTATCTGCTCCTAAATCTAAGTCTAAGCTTATATTTTTATCTTTTTCAGATTTCCGTACACTCAAACCTGTTGTTGAATCACATGAAGTTTCTAAACCAAGGACACAAGTAAATTTCCTAGTCATAGGAAAATATGTGACATTTCTATAAGTCAGGAATGGGTATTTGCTATTTTTATTATTAATATCTATGCCATTTATTATAATTGGGAATTTAGCTATCATTACTGTAAGTGATTTTATATCATTAGTTTGAGCTGGTTCTTGTTTACTATCTATCAAATATGGACTAGATAAGGCTCCCTCACCAGATTTGAATATAGCAGATTTCAGATTTAAATACAAAGAGGGACGAACACCACCAATGCCATTGCTCGCATAGGAGTAAATATCGGCAAGACCAGCATCATCCACGTAACAGCCACTCCATGAATAGGGGGCATCCGGAGAACGCAATCTATACCAAAGAAATTTACTATTTGATATATAAAACTCTTCATATGTACTGTTTCCTACTGCCTTTGCTGTTGGTTTCGCTCGATATTCCCAGCCCCGATCATATACATATTCTTTAAGTTCCTTTACTGATAACAAGAATACTTTATCAGTTATGTTTTTATAATAAGCCTTGCCATAGTTTTGTACCATATCATCAATAGGATACTTATAACCATAATGTACTTCACTTCCACCATCTCGTTTATCTTTATCTATTGCTGATAGCAGTACCTTATGAGTAACAGGCTTTATTAAATTTCTTTCATTTTCTGTAAAATTATCTTTAGTTAGAAATCCCTTTTCTTGGTAATAGGGGTTATGTCCTTTCCAAACATTTTCTGCTAATGGGGGATTCTGTATCCAATTTATTTCTCTTTCACTGCTGTTAAGCCATTGTCTAATATTTGAGTTTTCCCATTCGTTACTACCAAGTTTTCTTCTATCATCATCTGTATGATAGTCTCCTGCTGCATCGAAAGCCTTTAGGCATAGAATTCGTTCTGATAGAAGCATGGGGTCACCATCTTCATCTATATTTATTACGCGCCATAGTATTGGTTCGTCATAATAGGAACCAAATTGAATATAATCTCCTACTTTAACTATTTCTTCTGCTTGTACTTCTTTTGATATTATTGAAAAAGTTAAAAACAATATTGAAACTAATATGAATATTGATATTTTTCTTTTACTATTCATTTTTCAACTCCTAAAAACTCATTTTCTAATAAGAATTTTCTAAGTTAGATATACCCCCCTTTTCCATTTTATGTTAAGCATGTATGAACTCCCAGATAATATACATTTATATGCGTAAATATTTTTATTCCGCTATTTATGGTAAGGTTCATTTTTCATTATCTTGAATCCCCGATATATTTGCTCCAACAATATCACCCGCATCATCTGATGAGGAAATGTGAGCGGAGAAAAAGACAGCAAAAAATTGCCCTTCTCAATCACGACTTGAGAAAGACCATGGGACCCTCCAATTACAAAAGCTAATTGACTGTTTCCCTGTAGAGCCAACTTCTCCAGCATCTTAGATAGATCCGGAGAAGTAAGCATTTTTCCTTCTATAACTAACGGTATAACATAAAAAGAGGGGGGTAGGTGTTTAATAATACGCTCTCCCTCTTTTTCTTTACACTGCTCAATTTCTCTCTGAGAAGGATTTTCCGGTATCTTTTCTTCAGCCACTTCTATTATTTCAAGCTTTGTAAAAGCTCCTAGTCTTTTAGAATATTCATTTATAGCAGCTCGCCAATATTTTTCTTTTAATTTTCCAACGGCAACTATTTTAATCTGCATTTCCTTTTACCACATAGAAAGATTCTTTTTGACAATAGCTACACTGGGTAGCAACTTCTTTTCCTTCTCTCTCTAATTGAACTCGCAAAAAAATACTGGGGGCCACCTCATGTTCTTCCGTATATTCGTCTAAAGCCCTTTCTAAATGTTCTTGGCACACACAAATCAACATTCTCACTCCTATCCGCTTCTCCGTTCCCCTAATATCAGGGGAATACTAACTTTTTTTCCTTTTCTGAAAAGATTTACCTGTATAGTATCGCCGGGATTAAATCTTTGAAGAAGTTCCGAGAGTTCTCCAAATGTAACTATTTCCTCCTCATTAATACCAATAATAATGTCATATAAATTAATTCCCGCTCTATAAGCAGGGCCTCCCTGTACAACATCAGTTATATAAAGGCCTTGGGGAACCTGGTTATATCGAGCCGTACGTTCATCAACTTCCCAACCTGATATGCCTAGATAGGGCCTGCTAATATACCCTTTTTGTATCAACTCGTTAATAATTGGTTTGGCATCACTTATAGGAATAGCAAAGCCCATTCCTTCTACTCCCGAGATAACCAGTTTTGCACTGTTGATTCCTATTATTTCTCCCCGGCTATTTACAAGAGCTCCGCCACTGTTACCGGGATTAATAGCTGCATCCGTCTGTATTAGTTTAAATTTTTGATCCTGGATAGTTATATGCCGTTCTTTGGCACTAATTACACCTGCTGTCACAGATCGGGCAAATTCATACCCTAAAGGATTACCAATAGCTACTACAAGTTCCCCTACTTTAACTAAATTAGAATCTCCTAGAACAGAAACAGGCAGATTTTCTGCATTTATTTTTAAGACTGCCAAGTCCGTATCAGGGTCACTCCCCCTCACTGCCGCCTCTACCTCGCGTCCATCTGCTAAATATACCATAATTCTTTCTGCTTTGGCAATAACATGATAATTAGTAACTATGTAGCCATCCTCACTAATGATAACTCCTGAACCGCTGCCTTGTTCCACCAGTTCTCTGCTAAAAATATTTCCTCTCAGACTTTGATTAGATACGCCAACTACTGTGGGACCAACATGTTCAGCAATATCAACTACCGGTGAATAATCTAGTGCCCCTGAACTTAAGGATACTTTATTCCCTGAGGAGAAAGGTAACTCTGATTGCTCTTCGGTATAGTACTGGGAACCGTATACTAGGGGAGCAAGCTTTAAAGAAATTATACCTCCTATAATAGCACTAACTAAACATAGCAAAAATATGAGGGGAATAATCTTTTTTCTGGAATACCGCTCATAATAATAGGGCATATGTCGTCCTCCTGTTTATAGACAAATAAGGGGACCAGGTTCGTACCGCGGAGCTACTATAACATCTTCACAATTTAACTCCATTTGATTTTCTTTCAACATATCCTTTACAGTCTCTAAAGCTAAAGATGGCCTGTTATTTTCGCTACTCAAATGGGCCAGAATAACATTTTTTGTTTTGTCACCCATAATATCTAATAATGCCTTTCCTGCGCATTCATTAGATAGATGACCTAAAGTACTGGCTATTCTCTTCTTTAAAACCCAAGGATACGGACCTTTATGCAATAAGTCCACATCGTGGTTAGCTTCTATTACAAGACAATCCAGATCCTGCAAGGATTTAGTCATTTGTTTTGTAAAAACTCCCGAGTCTGTGGCAATTCCAATACTCTTGGCCTCACTACTGCAGACATATCCTACTGGATCCAGAGCATCATGGGAAAGAGGAAATGTCTCAATTTTAATATCACCTAATTCCCATGTTTTATTAACATCAATGACATTTTTTAGTTTCTCGTCAACGGGCCCTATGAGAGGGTCCATTTCATACCAGGTACCTTCCGTAGCATAAATTGGTAATTCATGCCTTCTAGCTAAGACTCCTGCTCCAGCTATATGATCGCGATGAGCATGGGTTATTAAGATACCATCCAACTCTCCAGGGTTAACACCGCACCTTTCTTCCAAAGCATTAGTAAGTTTTTTCCCTGTTTGCCCTGCATCGATCATTACTTTAGTTTTTGCTGTTTCCACATAAGTTGCATTTCCTGAACTTCCGCTTATCAATGTACATGCCTTCATTTTAAATCTCCGAATTTTTCCATTATTTTTAAACTTACTTATCTATTATACCGCAAAAAAATGAATGCACTAAGATAATTTGAATATTTTTACTTCTTTTACATATTTGTTATAGAAATGATAGCATATAAATACGGTCTGCTACATTTAACAGATTGTATTTAATCATTATATATCAACAATAAATATTTTCCTAGATACTAAAAAGATTACTGCCTTAATGAAAGAGGCCCTAGTAAATTCCCGGGAAATACTTTTACTATATCGTTTCCGGCTACTATTTTTTACTAATTTTTCCGAATTGCAGTGTTTATTCTGCTGCAAAGAGTGTAAAATGAATATTGAAAATTCAATGATTTAATATTTTTAAAATATATATTAAGGAGGATTTTTATGAGTAAAATTAGTATTAAAGGCAACAACATAGTAGATCTCACCCATATTTTAGAACCTGAAATTCCTTGTTTTCCAGGGTTTCCTAGCCCCAAAATTGAGTTCTTTAATACTCACGAAAAGGGAGATACCTTCAATGTAGAAATTGTTACTTTTTGTCCTCACACTGGAACTCATCTTGATTCCCCCTGGCATTTAATTAAAGGTGCTAAAAAATTAGATGATCTGGCAGGGGATTGTATCTTAGGAAATGCCGTAGTAGTAGATGTTAGTAAGAAAGAAGGCAATGTCCCTATTACAGCTGAAGACATAAAGGAATGGGAAGCAAAAACTAATGTCACTATCCAAGAAGGAGATGCCGTCCTGCTTTATTCCGGTCATGACAAGACCTGGAACTTGGGAAAAGAAGGAGAAAAATTCTGGAACAAAGGGTGGCCTTATCTTAATAAAGATGGAGCCGAATATTTAGCCAGTAAAAAGATCCGTCTACTGGGTATGGAACCCATGTCCATTGATCAATATGGCACAACCGACTATCCTGCTCACCATGTAATACTTGGTAACGATATTATAATTATTGAAAACCTGAAAAACTTAGCTCAACTTCCCAGTCGTTGTCAGATTATTGCCACTCCTTTGAGAATCAAAGGGGGCTCAGGTTCACCAGTCCGAGTGCTGGCAGTATTTTAGGTTTAAGATTATAAAAGGGAAACCAACTTTATCAGGTCTCCCTTTTCTGTTTACTTACTTCATATTTAAACTGATTTAGAGAACTCTGCCCCTTCCAGTTCTTTATCACATTCTTCTGTATCTACTCTATGTCCAACAAAATGTAAAACGACGCCTGTAGCAACAATAGCTATGGGTAAAACAATTCCTACAGGAAGTCCCAAACCTACAGGAATATATCCAAACACAATTGTTATTGCCGCTACTATTAAAGCATAGGGCATTTGTGTTCTGATATGATCTAAATGGTCTACAGCAGCCCCCATAGAAGAAAGTATTGTTGTATCAGAAATAGGTGAACAATGATCACCAAAAATAGCTCCTGTTAATACTGCTCCTGCGCTCATAATTATATATCCTGAATCAAGGGGATTAATGGCATATGCTAAAGGTATAGCTAAAGGCATCAAGATACCCATAGTTCCATAAGAAGTACCAGTAGCAAAGGAAATGATCGCACCTAAAACAAAGATAATCGAAGGTAAAATAAAGGCTGGAATAGCATCAGATAAAGCCAAAACTAAATAATCTGCTGTACCTAAATCCTTAATAACACTGCTCAAAGACCAAGCTAAAAGTAAAATTACACCTGTAATTACTAGGGATTTAATACCACGAACCCAAATATCTATACCTTCTTTAAAGGTAAATATTTTCTGCCAAGCTCCCATAATCAAAGCAACTATGCTAGCTAGCAAAGCAGCTTGGAATAAAACTACGCTGGCATCCGAAGCCCCAAAAGCCTCTCTTATAGCAACTAGAGAAAAAGGAGTTGCTGTCAGTAAATCTTTAAGGGCCTGATCCTCTCCAGCCATAATTATGCTATGACCATTTGTATAAAAACCAATAAAGGCTGTTACTAAAAGGACACCAATCGGAACAATAGCATTCCACATATTGAGTTTAGTACCGGCATCTGGTTCTAGTTCCGTTGCTTCTTCTGAAGTCATGGGATTAGAATTATCTGCTATAAGTTTTCCTGTAGTATATGCTCTTTTTTGAGCTTTAGCCATAGGCCCAAAATCCTTTAATAAGAGGGCAGAAAACACTATAAACGCCAGAATTAAGATATTATAAAAGCGAAAAGGAATGGTTTGAATAAACACACTATAAGCATTTACATCCTGTCCGATTGCTACATAAGCTTTTTTAATTAGTGATAGTTCATATCCTACCCAGGTAGAAATCAACGCTATCCCTGCAATAGGTGCTGCCGTAGCATCGATAATAAACGATAACTTTTCTCTAGAGATTTTATACTTATCTGTTACTGGACGCATAATAGGTCCTACTATTAGAGAATTAGCATAATCATCAAAGAATACAAAAAGGCCTAAAACCCAGGTGATTAATTGGGCACTCCTAGCCGTCTTGGCTCTCTTAGCTAACGCCTCAGCTACAGCCTTTGCTCCTCCCATTTTAGATACCAGAGCAATTACTCCCCCTATAGTTAAAACTTGTAATACTATGCCGGCATCCCAGGGGTCTGCAAGGGAGTATAATACATATTCGATTAAGCTTTTAAAAGCTCCAATAAAAGCCATTAACACATTTGCTCCCTGCATATTTATTAAGAATGCTCCTGTAAATACTCCTATAAATAGAGATAACACAACATTTTTTGTTATAAAAGCTAATGTAATTGCAACAAGGGGTGGTGTTAAGGTTAAGGGGCCCCATTTTTCCACATTTGCTGCAACATCAGAATCAGCCCCTAAAGCTATGGAACTGACAGTTAAAAACATAAAAGTTAAAATAAGGGTCAAGATGGCAATTCTTTTTCTCATAGGTTCTCCTCCATAAAATATATTTTATTGAAGAACACATCCTTAAAAAATAAAAAACCTTGAAGACTACTTCAAGGTTTAGACATAATCATACTATGTCCTCACTTTAAAGATAGTGCTCCACAAACATCCCTTGTAAGACACTTGTGACAGTCCTATACATATTCTGTACAGGCCCAGCATACAATCCTTTGGCTAAAACTGTAAGCTTCGGCGATAGTTCCTTTCCTAGCACATCATCTTGCCAGTCAGCACTAGTACTAATAAATATCGCTCCTCTATCATCATGACAGCGGACTTATTTAATTTTGTTTTTTTATAATACAATAATTAATTAGACTAGTCAACCGTTATTCATATTTGTAACATTTTTTTTATATCATTATCAAATTGTTTAACAGATATACTATAAACTTCCTGAAATGCTTCAGAGAAACCCCTGTTATTGCCTAGTACTTGGAGAAATTGGTTCATCTTATCCATCCCATACTCTTCTATCAAATAATTCACAGCCTGCAGGGACTGCCAATAAGCTAAAGTTTGATTAGGCAAATTATCAAATTCTTCATCCATACGAGAAAATTGATATAATTCCTTTTTCTCTTCTAGCCCAGGTTCTTGTAAAGTAAAACCTGTAGTTGTTTTTTCTACATACTGGGCAATACCTTCCGTAAACCAACGTGTATAGTTGCCCCTGGTTTTTTCATCAACAAACAAATGGGCCAACTCATGGGATAAAGGCCCTTCCTCTGCAAAAATTCTTTTAACCTCATCTAATGATGAACCTTGTACTGCTAAGGCATGAGGCGACAACAATCTAATATTTCCTGCCCAATACACACCAGCGGCACTTTTATCAACGGACCAGCCAAAACTCTCATTTAAAGCAGCTTCATCAGGATAGATTACTATTGGTATTTTAGCCTTTCCCGAAAGTTTGTACTGCAATTGATTTACTACCTTAGCATAAAAATCTTCTGCCATATCTAAAACAAATGATGCAGTATCTTCATCATTTTCTGAATACTTCAAAATAAAGTGTTTACTGCTCTGTTCCATAAAATCTTTAGTCTGATAGTTTAAATAAACTTTCGCACCCTGTTTGAAGAGATTGTAGCCCAGGTAGCGAACATTGGCAAATGCACCAGGGAACAACATCAATATGGCTAAGATAGTAACTGCAGTATATATAATAATATTTCCACAGCTATACCGTCCCTTTCCCAGCATAAGCATACTCACAACCCCTCACCCCTTAAAAGTTAATTCATACTAATTATAACAAATAATATTTTGAATTTTTCAGGTAAAAAAAGCAAGCCGCTATTTTACTTGCGACTTGCTCTTATTAACCTTATAGATACCAAACTAATGTACTCATTAATAACCCAATGCATAAAAGCAGGGCCATAACTACGGTAAAGACACGCATAATCTTTTGTTTATGTTTCCTCTTAACCATACTCCTGTAACCTACCCCTCATAATTTCTTTTTTATGCCTTTATCGTTCCAGATAGCGTAGAGGGTTCTTGTGAGCTCCGTTTATTCTCACTTCAAAGTGCAAATGTGGTCCAGTACTATTTCCGGTAGATCCAACTTGGCCAATGACATCTCCCCGGTTTACCTTTTGTCCAACAGAAACACCAATTTTATTTAAATGGGCATAACGAGTACTTCTTCCATTGCCATGATCGATATCTATACAATTTCCATAGCCGCCTCGCCATCCCGCTTGTATTACTACACCTTTTTCGGCTGCATGAACAGCTGTTCCTGTTTTACCTGCTATATCTATACCGGTATGGAACCCACCGTGACGTCGTCCATAATAAGAAGTAATGCTGTTCCGAGTAGGCCAGCCTAGCTCTCCGCTTCCTCCGTCTCCACGGGAAGCCATCATAGTCTTAGTACCTCGTCTTACAATCTTATCAACAGGTTTCTCGATAATCTTTTCCCAGATAGTTTCCTTAGATAACTCTGTATCATTAACTTTTGTTATACGATAAGCAACTTCCCTCGATCCCTTAACACCATCTTGTTTGGTCCGCTGCTGTCCGCGCCATAAACTGCTGTCATTTTCGTATATAGTTTTATATGGAACCTCTTCTTCTTTAGTACATGCTAAAGTCAGCATTACATTTAACAGAGGCTTCTCTTCCACAAGATTTAATTGCTGTCCGGGTTTAAGCATAATTCCTTCTAATTGAGGATTAATTTCTTCTAGCCTAGAGACCGTCATGTTGTTAGCATGGGCAATGGTCCACAAGGAATCTCCTTGCTGCACTTCATATTTTACAATTTCTTCAAAACCTTTAGCAATTATTTCTACAGCACTTTTCTTATCTTTTATATTATTTAAAGATCCTTTTCCTTCAATAAATTCGACTTTTTCTTTAATTTCAACGCTTTCAATGGTTGTCTTTTCCCCTTCTCCCTCAGGAAGATAATATTTTTGGATCTCTTCCAAAGCACATTGGGCATCTTCCTCTGAGGCCATATAAAGAACGGGTTTTTTATCAACATTAATAATCCAACAATCAATCTGCCAGTCAAGCTTGTCTTGCAAAATTATACTTAACTCCTCTACACTCAAGGGTTTATCATCTTTATTAACAGTATCTCTATCATATGTAAGTTTAGAATTGTGTCCACTAATAGTAATTTCTTTCTGTTTTGTTATCTCCTGTTTTGCTAAATTGATAGCCTTTTCTACCTGACCTTCACCCTCTACAAGGGCCACAGGTACATCATCAATCAGCAATACGGTCATACCATCGTCCATGAATAAATACACACCGGTAATCACAAAAACTAACAGTAGCAAAGCTATACCTATCTTTTTACCAGATACACTCAAGTTCATTATGAAGTTTTTGGTATCTTCTACTATAGTTTTTATCTCCATTTTTCCCTAGAGCTTTTCATTACAGTCTCTAGGGGCTCTCACCTTCCTTCCCGGAATCGGCTTTAAAACTAAATCGCTTAAGTATTATATCATATTTGAAAAAAAGCTAGCAACCATGACTTGCCTCCGTTACCACTATTTACTTCCATTTTTCCCGGAACAAGTATATTATTGCCAATAACACTGCTTTTTTAGTCTTTTCTTTGTTTTCTTAGTCTTCGCTGCATTCTACTTGGAGATATATTGCACATTCTAAACGTTTCTTCTGTAACTCACAGCCTAAAGCATATGGTTCTAAAATATTGCCGCTAAAATGATAAGCATTAGCATGACATCCGCCACTACAGAAATAGCGGGCCCAACATTTTTTACACTCTTCTTTATTTAAGGCATGAGCTGCTTTGAACTTCTTCCCCCAGGTATCATCCGTAACCCCTGTGAAAACTGTTCCCATTTTAAAAGTTTTTTCCCCGACAAACTGATGACAAGGATAAAGATCTCCTTCTGGCGAAACAGCCAGATATTCATGCCCAGCGCCGCAACCTGTAAGGCGTTTAACTATACAAGGTCCTTTATCAAGACTAACATTATAATGGAAAAATTCAAAAGGAGTTCCTTTTTTATAGTATTCCAACCAAGCTCGGGCCAGTTTTTCATATTGTTCCTTTAGAGTTGGTAAATCTTCCTCTTTAAGAGCATAGTCATTATCAGGGGAAGCAACTACAGGTTCCATAGATAGACGGTCAAAACCTTCCTCCACTAAATGCAACACATCATTACAAAAATCCAAATTAAAATGAGTGTATGTTCCCCGTACATAATATGTATTTGCGGTTTGACTTTCTACATATTTTTTAATTCCTTGAAAAACTCTGCTATAACTTTCCCGTTCTCCAGCAAAAGGGCGCATGTAATTATGCACTTCAGGACGCCCATCAATACTGAGAATCATATAGATTCCTTCATCATTTAAGAAATCTATCTTTTCTTGATCTAATAAGGTACCATTAGTAGTTAAGGTTTGTTTTAATATCTTATTTTCTGCTTTTGCTTTTTCTTTTCCATATTTAATTAATTTTTTAACTACTTCAAAGTTCATCAAAGGCTCTCCACCAAAATAATCCACTTCAATATGTCTACGTGGGCCCGATGTTTTGAATAAGAAATCAAAGGCTTTTTTGCCCGTTTCAAAATCCATTAAAACTCTACTGCCACCAAAATTCCCCGTACCTCCAAAGCAATAGCGACAGCGCAAATTGCAATCGTGCGATACATGTAGACACAACGCTTTTACCACTGATTGATGGTTTTCAATTAAATTACCATAATCTTCGTTGGGGCTAAAAAGCATCCCCTCTTTTTCAAGGAGCTCAAAATTCTCCCATATTTCCTGTAACATTTGCCCATCATATTCATTAGCCAACTTTTGCAAGGCTTTTTCCCCATCTCCCTTGGTCTCTTCCCAAGCTGTGAGAAAATCATAAGCTTCCTTACTCAAAGAGTGTACTATTCCGGTATTGATATCAAGAACTATATAGGTATTATCTATTTTAAATTTATGTATTAAGGAAAAATCCCTCATCAAAATCATTCTCCTCTCAAAAAAACAGACCCTTTGCGGGTCTTAGCTTAATAAACTTACTTACTCTGTTTTATTAGTTGTTCTTTTCACATGCCTGATTACTTACAGTACAGGAGGTTTTACAAGCTGATTGACATGAAGTTACACATTCACCACAGCCACCTGTTTTGATAGTTTGTGTTAAGTTTCTTTTATTAATAGTTTTAATATGTATTTTGTTGTTCATCTTATTTCTCCTCCTTTTCCTTAACGGAAATATTATATCATGGTCAAAGACCATGGTAAAGGATAGTATAACTTTCCCCTGTTTTTTTCATCACAATGAAATATTTCTGCTTTTTTCCACCTTTTTCTTGTTTTTATTCATGTATCTTATATTTTAATTGTAGCCTTTAAATTTTTATACTTTCTCTACTTTATTTTTCCTTGTTTTTTATATACATTAAAGGTAAATGTTTAAATTCCTTTTCCGGTTTTGTTGACAATAAACTTAATTTTTCGTCTTTTTAATCTTGGGTAGTTTTTTTATGTTATAATATTCACATATGTATATTTTGCGAAATATTTCGATATTTAAATACCTTGATATAGGTGGATTAACAAATATATAATATACATGTATAATAAGGTGTACAAGTATATATTAATACAGGTATAATTTAATTCAAGTATCTTTTTAAAAATATAAAGGGTACTGGAGTTTTTTTTAGAAAATAGCTATTACGTCCTTGTGGCAGATGTTCTGGCCTTAAAGTCATAATAATGTTAAAGAAATAATTTTAAAGAAAAGGTGGTGATTAGATGTCGCTTGATTTATTGAAATCTATTAGGAAGGCTGAAGAAGATTGCGAAAAGAAACTTAAGCAATCGACAATCAATGCCCGCCAGATCATAACTGATGCAAATACAAATTCCACAAAGATTTTGGAAGAGGCAGAACTCAAAGCACAAGAAGAAGCAAAAGAAATCATTGCACAAGCAGAAAAAGAAGCACAAGCAGAAATTGAAAAAATGAACCAACAAATTTCCCAAGAGTGTAAGACAATTAAGGATGAAGCCAGGGCAAATATTAATCAAGCAGTAGATATAATCATGGAAAGGATTGTGAAGGCCCATGGCAATAGTTAAGATGAGTAAACTCTCTTTAATCGGCCTGGAAGAAAACAAAGCCCCTATTATTGAAAATTTAATTAAGATGGGCGTTGTGGAAATAATAAATTGTGAAGAAAAATTGGCCGATGAAGAATGGGCTCAAACAGTTAATAGAGATGGCGATGCTGCTACCTTAGCTCAGCTAGAAGCTGATATCTCTGAAGTAAAAGGTGCTCTAGACTATTTAGCTAAATACGACACTCGTAAAAAAAGCTTGTTTGAGCCAAAAAGAACTCTTGATGATGCAAAATATCAAGAAGTTCTAAAGAAAAAAGATACCATCTGGGATACAGTTAAAAAAATTAATAACTTTGATGAATCACTTTCCGCTTTACGCTCAGAAGAAAACAGATTAGATAATCTGATATTAACCTTAGAGCCCTGGAAGTCCTTAACTGTCCCCCTTGATGTAACTGCAACAAAAACTACTGAAATCTTATGGGGTGTAATACCGTCCTCTGTAAGTGTCGAATCCTTAAAGCAAGAATTATCTGAAATTGCCCCAGCAAGCTTTTTGCAAATAGCAAGTTCAGACAAAGACCAGACTTATTTGCTTATTTTTTATCATAAGAGTTTTAAAGAAGATGTCCTTGATGACCTTAAGAAATATGGGTTTTCAAAAGTTGCCTTCAAGGATATGGCAGGCACTGTTGCAGAAAATATTACCACTTCTCAACAACGAATTTCTGCAATTAAACAGGAGCGCTTAACTATAGAAAAACAGATAGCTACTCTAGCTCCTGAAATCTCCAACTTAGAGATCCTTTTTGACTATCTGGAGATCGAAAGAGATAAAAACAAAGTATTAAACAATCTAGTTAAAACCAACAAATCTTTTATGTTGGAAGGCTGGGTCCCCTCTGAGGTTGCTGATAAAGTAAAAACATCAATTACGCAAAAATATAATTGCATCATTGATGTAAACAACCCTGAAAACGAAGACGATATGCCTATTCTGGTTAAGAACAATTCCTTCGTTAAGCCTTTTGAGTTAATAACAGATCTTTATAGCCAGCCTACTGCTAAAGAAATAGACCCTAACCCTATCATGGCTCCTTTTTATTTTGTGTTCTTTGGTTTAATGTTGAGCGATGCAGGATACGGGATACTAATCTCCTTGTTCACAGGATTTATTCTGTGGAAATATGAACTTGAAGGTGTAATTAAAAAATTAATGGGACTCCTATTTTTTGGTGGCATCTCAACCTTCATCTGGGGTGCTTTGTTTGGCGGCTGGTTTGGAAACGTTGTTAGCGCAGTAAGTGGAGGCACTTACAATATTTCTCCCATCTGGTTCAACCCCTTAGACGACCCCATGAGATTGTTAATGTGGTCTCTAATCTTCGGTGCTATCCATATCTTCGTTGGTATGGGTATAAAGGGATATATGCTCATTAAAGACGGGAAAGTCCTGGATGCACTATTTGACATTGGTGGTTGGTACGTATTCTTAATTGGTATTGTTCTCCTTTTAAGCGGGGCTGCAGGTGCTGCAGGTAAATATCTAACAATATTTGGTGCTGCTGTACTTGTTCTTACCCAAGGTAGAAGCCAAAAAGGAATAATCAAAAAACTTTTGATGGGTGTACTAAGTCTATATAACGTAACTAGTTATCTAAGTGACGTATTATCTTATTCCAGACTTTTAGCTTTAGGACTAGCAACCGGTGTTATTGCTACAGTAGTAAATACCGTTGGTGTATTATTCGGATTTAATGCTGTCACTCTTGTTTTCTTTGTAATAGTATTCGTAATCGGACACATCTTCAATATTCTGATCAACGTTTTGGGAGCTTATGTTCATGCTAGTCGTCTACAATACGTTGAATTTTTCAGCAAATTTTATAATGGCGGAGGCAAACCCTTTAAGCCATTTAAAATCAATACAAAATATATTAAATTAACGTGATTAGGAGGCTTTTGAAACTATGGAATGGATTACAAGTTTGTTTAATGGTAAAGTTTTAGCTATGCTTGGTGCCGCTCTGGCAGTTCTTTTAGCTGGAACAGGTTCTGCAAAAGGTTTAGGTATTGTAGGGGAAATGGCTGCTGGATTAATAACTGAAGACTCCAGTAAGTTTGGTCAAGCTTTGCTTCTGCAAGCACTTCCTGGTACACAAGGTATCTATGGTTTGCTCACAGCTTTCGTTATCCTCAACCGCATTGGCGTAGTTGGTGGAGCAGCTGTTGAACTTACTACTGCTACAGGATTTTTATTCTTCGTTTCTGCATTACCTATTGCTATAGTTGGATATTTCTCAGCTATATCTCAGGGTAGAGCAGCTGCTGCTGGTATCGGCATCATCGCTAAACATCCGGAAGATCTGGCTAAAGGTATCATGTTTGCAGCTATGGTTGAAACTTACGCAGTTTTAGCACTGCTGGCTTCAATATTAATGCTTTTTGGAATTAATATATAATGGGGAGTGTTCCACAAATGCAAGGAACAGAAAAGATAGAAGCTAAAATATTAGAAGATACTCAAAAACAAATAAATGCGAATATTGATAACGCTAATAAGGAAGCCGCTAATATTATTAAGGCTGCTGAAGAGCAAGCTAAACAAAAAAGTATTGCAGCAAAAAATAAAGCGCAGCAAGATGCTGTTATCAGAAAACAGAGAATGATCTCTGTTGCTAAACTCGAAGGCCGCAAGCTTAAACTTCAAGCTAAACAAGAAGTTATAGAGGAAGTCTTTAATAAAGCTGTGGAAGAATTAAATAATTTGCCCACTGATAAATACCAAAGTATATTATCAGATATGATAGTTAAATCTATCACTGATGGCAATGAAGAAATAATTCTTTCTGCTAAAGATAAAAAAAGATTAAATGACAAGTTTGTTGCTACTGTTAATGACAAACTTAAAGACAAAGGTATTACAGGAAATGTAAAAATCTCTGGTATTACTAGAGATATTAATGGCGGTTTTATTTTGAAATTAGGGGATATCGAAATTAACAACTCCTTCGACGCTATTATGCGTATGCAACGCGAAGAATTGGAATCTGCAGTTATTAAGGTATTATTTTAACAGATCGTAGATAATTTCATTTTTTGCAGAAAGGAGGAGTTAATTTTGTCTGATAAAACCCGGTATGCTTATGCTGTGGGAAGAATTCGCGCCATTGAAAAAAGGCTTTTGGATAAAAACAAACTGGACAAAATGCTTGATGCTAAATCCCCTGAAGATGCTGTTAAAGTTTTAGTTGAAGCGGAATATGGTACTTCTAGCGGCGACTTAGCAAGTGTTTTTGAATATGAGCGTTTATTAAATGAAGAGACAAAAAAAGTCTTTAAACTTCTAAATGATATTGCGCCTCAACCGGAACTGTTCGAGTTATTCCTATTAAAAAATGATTATCACAACATCAAGGTATTGCTTAAAGATGAATTTTTAGGACAAAACAATGATAACCTTTTGACCAGCACCGGTTCTATCTCCCTTACAAAGCTAAAATATATGCTTAAGGAAAGAGAGCTAGCTGATCTGCCGAGCATTATGCGTAAGGCAGTAGATGATAGTTTAGATAGCTTTAATAGAACCCGGGACCCACAAGTTATCGATTTGATTCTTGATAAAGCATGTTTTACTCAAATGATAGAAGTTGCCAAAGCTACTGAGAACGAGTTTTTACTTGGTCTGATCGTGAGAATGGTAGACTTAGCAAATATAAAAATCTTTTTACGGGTAAAAAGTCTCAAGAAATCTTGGGATTTTCTACAAAGCATCTTGTTACCTGGTGGTAAGATCGATAAAGATGTATTCATTAAAAATCTGCAAGATTCTTTAGATAACTTCATTAATGCTTTACGGAGTTCGACTTACGGTCAGCTGTGCGAAGAGGGAATAACAGACTATATTAGTTCGGGCAGCTTAGCTAAATTTGAAAATCTTTCTGATAACTTTATCATGAGCTATGTTAAAAAAGCCCG
Source organism: Clostridia bacterium (assembly GCA_018433015.1). Taxonomy (GTDB): domain Bacteria; phylum Bacillota; class Peptococcia; order DRI-13; family SV3-B141; genus SV3-B141. Next base: position 95,738 of record JAHDSB010000047.1, read on the forward strand.
TTATATTTCCTTCGGTATCGAACCTTTAATAGGTTATTTGGTGGCTAAAGAAACGGAAATAAAAAATGCCAGAATCATCATGATTGGTAAGATTAATAATATTTCCAACGATATTATTAGAGAAAGGCTGAGGGAAGCTTATGTATAAAATTGGTGTTATAGGAGATAAAGATAGCATACTAGGCTTTAAAGCTGTTGGTTTGTCAGTGTTTCCTGTCACCAATTCTTCTGAAGCCGAGAATATGCTTAAGAAATTAAGCAATGAATTTGCTGTAATATACGTTACTGAACAGTTAGCTAAAGATATTGTTGAAACCATTGATATGTACAAAGATTCACGTTTTCCTATTATCATACCTATTCCAGGGAACCAAGGTTCACTAGGTATAGGTATGCAAGGTGTGAAAAAATCAGTAGAACGTGCTGTCGGTGCAGATATCTTATTTAATCAGTAAATCGCACTGCCTTTGATACAGGCTTAAGATTTTGCTTTTCTTAAGCCTGTATTAAAGACAATTTTAAATTGAAAGAGGGATATAAAGTGAACCAAGGAACAATAGTTAAAGTCTCCGGCCCTTTAGTATTAGCTGAAGGAATGCGAAACGCTAACATGTTTGATGTGGTTCGTGTAAGTGATAAGCGCTTAATAGGCGAAATTATTGAAATGCACGGCGACAGAGCTTCCATACAGGTATATGAAGAAACCGCGGGACTCGGTCCTGGAGAACCTGTTGTTTCGACAGGGGCACCTCTCAGCGTTGAATTGGGACCTGGTTTGATAGAAATGATGTTTGATGGTATACAAAGACCCTTGGAAGAAATGAGAAAAAAGGTTGGCAGTAACATTACTCGTGGTATCGAAGTAAATTCCATCGATAGAGAAAGGAAATGGAAGTTCCAACCAGTAGTTAAAAAAGGTGATAAAGTTATTTCCGGTGACATCATCGGTAAAGTACAAGAAACTGTTGTTGTTGAGCATAGAGTAATGATCCCTTATGGTATCAGCGGAACTATCGAAGATATCTATGAAGGTGAATTCAAGGTAGAAGATACCGTGGCCAAAGTTAAAAAGGATAATGGTGAAATAGTCGATGTAACCATGCTGCAAAAATGGCCTGTACGTAAAGGGAGACCTTATAAACAAAAACTTACTCCTGAAAAACCAATGGTTACCGGACAAAGGGTTATTGACACCTTATTCCCCATTGCCAGGGGCGGTGTTGCTGCCGTTCCAGGACCTTTTGGTAGCGGTAAAACTGTAGTTCAGCACCAGTTGGCTAAATGGGCAGACACTGAAATAGTTGTTTATATCGGCTGTGGAGAACGTGGTAATGAAATGACTGACGTTCTACGGGAGTTCCCTGAATTAAAAGACCCCAGAACAGGCGAATCTCTGATGAAAAGAACTGTTCTGATAGCTAATACTTCTGACATGCCTGTTGCCGCCCGTGAGGCCTCAATCTATACAGGTATCACTATTGCCGAATATTTCAGAGATATGGGCTATAACGTAGCTTTGATGGCTGACTCCACTTCCCGTTGGGCTGAAGCCTTGCGTGAAATGTCCGGACGTCTGGAAGAAATGCCTGGTGAAGAAGGATATCCTGCTTATTTGGGTTCTAGAATTGCTCAGTTCTACGAACGGGCCGGCCATGTAATCAACCATGGTAATGACAACAGAGAAGGATCTATCTCCGCTATCGGAGCTGTTTCACCTCCCGGTGGTGACCTTTCAGAACCTGTTACTCAGGCTACACTAAGAATAGTAAAAGTATTCTGGGGCTTGGATTCTGCTTTAGCTTACAGAAGACACTTCCCCGCTATTAACTGGCTCAACAGTTATTCTTTATATCAAGATAGATTGACTGAGTGGATTAACCAGAATGTTGCTCGCGATTGGAGTCAATTAAGGTCCGACGCTATGAAAATTCTACAAGAAGAGGCAGAATTGGAAGAAATCGTGCGCTTAGTAGGTATAGATGCCCTCTCCCCTGTAGATAGATTAACGATGGAAGCAGCAAAAAGCTTACGTGAAGACTATCTTCACCAAAATGCTTTCCATGATATTGACACCTATACATCTCTGCACAAGCAATATAAAATGCTCAAACTGATTCTTGCTTATTATTACAAAGGAAAGAAAGCCCTTGAAGAAGGAGCAGATATTAATGAACTCTTCGACTTACCTGTAAGAGAAAGAATAGGTAGAGCAAAATATACGGCAGAAAATGAAGTAGACACTGCCTTAAGTAATATTGAAAATGAATTAAATGAACAGATAGAAGCTTTAGTATCAAAGGAGGGTGAATAATGCTAAAAGAATATAGAACGATCTCGGAAGTTGCCGGCCCTTTGATGCTTGTAAAACATGTTGAAAATGTTAAGTTTGGTGAATTAGGAGAAATAGAATTAGGCAACGGTGAAATTAGAAGATGCCAGGTTCTAGAGATAAATGGCGAAAATGCAATGGTTCAGCTCTTTGAAAGCGCCGCTGGTATCAACGTTGCCGAAAGTAAGGTAAGGTTCTTAGGAAAAGGTATTGAGTTACCTGTATCCGAAGATATGTTGGGAAGAGTCTTCGATGGTATTGGCCGTCCTATAGATGATGGTCCCAATATCATCCCTGAATCTAGACTTGATATTAATGGTCTTCCTATGAACCCTGCTGCTAGAAACTATCCTTCTGAATTTATCCAAACTGGAGTTTCTGCCATAGATGGTTTGAACACTTTGGTTAGGGGCCAGAAGCTGCCTATCTTCTCAGGTTCCGGTTTACCCCATGCTCAATTAGCAGCTCAGATTGCCAGACAGGCTAAAGTTCTGGGTACGGACAGTAAATTCGCTGTTGTATTTGCTGCTATCGGTATCACCTTTGAAGAGGCAGACTACTTCATATCTGACTTTAAGCGTACCGGTGCTATCGATCGTGCTGTAATCTTCATCAACTTGGCTGATGACCCAGCTATTGAACGTATATCAACACCACGTATGGCTCTAACTGCTGCAGAATATTTAGCCTTTGAGAAAGATATGCACGTATTAGTAATTCTTACTGATATAACTAATTACGCTGAAGCTTTGCGTGAAGTATCTGCTGCTAGAAAAGAAGTCCCCGGCAGAAGAGGTTATCCCGGATACTTGTATACTGACCTGGCTACTCTCTATGAAAGAGCCGGCAGACAAGTTAGCAAAGAAGGTAGTATTACCCTCATACCTATCTTAACAATGCCTGAAGATGATAAAACTCACCCCATCCCTGACCTTACCGGATATATTACAGAAGGCCAGATTATTCTAAGCAGAGAATTAGATAGAAAAGGCGTAACACCGCCTGTCGACGTTCTTCCTTCTCTGTCCCGTTTGAAAGATAAAGGTATCGGTACTGGTAAAACTCGTGAAGACCATGCAGACACTATGAACCAGCTCTTTGCCGCATACGCAAAAGGTAAAGAAGCTAAAGAATTAGCCGTTATTCTGGGTGATGCAGCTTTATCAGATATCGATAAGCTATATGCGAAATTTGCTGATGCCTTCGAAAAAGAATATGTTTCTCAGGGTTTTGAGACCAATAGAACAATAGAAGAAACCCTTAGCATTGGCTGGAAGCTCTTGTCAATACTACCTAAAGGCGAATTAAAACGTATCAGAGATGAATTTCTAGATAAATACTTACCAGAAGCCTCTGACAATGAGCAGTAGTCAATAACGAAGGAGTGAATTACTAATGGCAGTTATGCGTGTTAACCCAACCCGCATGGAATTGACTCGCCTTAAAAAAAGTTTAAAAGTAGCCCGCAGGGGACATAAACTTTTAAAGGATAAACGCGATGAGTTAATGAAAAAGTTTCTGGAACTAGTTAGGGAAAATAAGGAACTTCGTGAAAAAGTAGAAGAAATGATGTTAAAAGTTCACTCCAACTTTTTGATTGCTAGGGCAGTTATGTCCTCGGAAGTTCTGGAAGAATCCTTAATGTTTCCGAAACAAAATGTTGCTCTGCAAACTTCGACAAAAAATATCATGAGCGTAGATGTACCTATCTTAGATTTTGATACTAACAACGAAGATAGTAGTAACATCTTTCCCTACGGATTTGCTACAACTTCTGGTGAACTAGACGGCGCCATATCTACTATGTCTGATGTATTGCCTTACATGCTGAAGCTGGCCCAAATTGAGAAGTCATGTCAGTTGTTAGCAGAGGAAATAGAAAAAACCAGAAGAAGAGTAAACGCTTTAGAATATGTATTGATTCCTAACCTAACTGAAACTATAAAATATATTACTATGAAACTCGATGAAAACGAGCGCGGTAATATAACTAGGTTGATGAAAGTAAAAGATATGATGATCGAACAGGCTAGGAATGCAGAGAACTAAACAATGTAACGAAAAGAAAAGGGGCTGTTGCACAATGGACTGAATAGTCCAATGTGTAACAAGCCCCTTTTTGTTATACTCATAAATAGAAAAACGGGTCCCGAAGGACCCGGCAATCCAGTATAATTAAGTTATGTCAACAACAAAACTATACAA